>JAITXI010000087.1 GCA_031284905.1 Bacteroidales bacterium | reverse complement strand
AATGCAATTACGTATTTTATAAAAGTACGCAATAGGTATTCGTATTTTAAATTTCAATAACATATTCATTTTCAAATAAATACAAACAATATATTACGTAAAACATACGGGAGTTAGGGATTAAATTCTTTGCAAAAATCGTCTGCAGTACAAAAAATTTTTATAACTTTGTCTTTGGTAAATACGCAAATTTTTATAATCTTTATTTAATTAATTGGTATTCAACAATAAGTATAATGAAAATTTGCGTATTTACCAAATTTTTTTTGCCTTTTTTATACTTTTTTTTTACTCACTTATCCCGAACTCAGGTTATGAAGAAGAGTTACAAAATAGACAACTACTAAAATAGGGTTTTCGGTAAAAGCATACATTAATAACAAACAATATGAAAAAAACTATTATAAATTATATTATTTTTCGTTACTTATCTTCTGATTTAACGTTTAATTGTATTATGACGTTTTTGTTGCAATATCCAAAATATTTATCTGATATTAGCCGAATTCGTGGTTATCTTAATCATTAATCATTAATGGCATGATTAACATTGTTATTTTTTCATTTTCGTTTTCTTCTTCGTTTTGATAAATCAAAGTTGCCCTTGATGTTCCTGCAAATTGCATTTGAATATTCGGAGAATTGAGAAGTTTTAGAATTTCTAAAATATCCGGATGTTTGTAGCCTAATTTAATATCGTCTCCTTGATATGATTGATATTTAACAGTTACTTTTCCGGAAGTTGAATAATCTAAATCTTTTCCTGTAACAGTTAATTCATTATCTTTTACTGAAAATCCTATTAATTGACTTCCTTTGTTTGTCATCAAACCTGCAGATTTAACTGCTGTTTGAAGATCGTGATTATCAACAATTAATACATTTGTAATATTTGTTGGAATTACCTGATTATAATCCGGAAAAGCACCTTCAATAAATCTACAAATATATTTGATATTCTCAAGAGATATAATTGCATTTTTTTCGTCAAATTCTAAAATAATATGGTCGTCAGTTTTTTTAATAATAGATTTTAAATTTTCTGCTGCTTTTTGAGAAAGTACAAATTTTGCTTTTTCAGATTCAAAACTGACGGACGAATTATGGTATTTTGCTAATTTATGGGAATCTGTTGCAACAAAGTTAATTCCGGATTCTTCTAATTCGATAAGGATACCTGTCATAATTGGACGCATATCATCTTTTGATGTTGCAAAAAGTGTATTATTTATACCGTTTACAAAAATATCGGAATTAATTGATATAGATGTTGTTTTTTCTTCTTTTAATGTTGGTGTTTGAGGATATTCTTCTGCGTCAATCAAATTAATTTGAAATTCTCCGTTTGAAGAATATATTTTTACTAAACTTGAATCAAAATCTACATCAAAAGTGATTGGTTGTTCCGGAATTTCTTTTACCAATTCGGATAATTGTTGTGAATTTAATGCAAAAACTCCTTCCTCTCCGGCTTCTCCTAATTGAAGTGTTATTATTAAAGTATTATCCAAATCACTCGAAGTAATTGTTAATGTTTCACCTTTTACTTCAAATTTATAACAACCTAAAATTGAAATACTGCTCTTAGAAGAGATAATTTTATTTGAGATTTGTAACTTTTCAGATAGTTCCTTACTTGATACTCTAAATTTCATATTAATAATTTTTTGGATTATAAAAGTACGTTAATTTTATGAGAAATAAAAATTTTTTTTTATTTTTGTTAATTTTTTCTAAAATCGCTAAGAATGAAACTGATTGGGTCTATAATATAATATTGAAGAATAACTGCTTCGGTGTCGTTGTTGATAATTCCGTATAAATTATCTATGTCCCATTCATAAGGATTTCCTTGATCGTCATATTGTTGGGTTATATTTTGTCTGCGATATGTTTTTAAAGTATTTGTTATTCCGTTTTTATCTGTTATGTCAAATTGAACTAAAATAGGCTGAGAGATTAGGCTATCAATTTTTTGTTTTTGTAGATTTTCATCAATATATGCCTCAAAGCCAACAAATTTTATCATGGCAAGATATTCTTTCATTTTAAGAGTGTCAATTTCAAAATTTACTTTTTTTCCATTAATAGTTGCAATATTGAAATCTTTATTATTGTTATAGTCAATAATGAAAGAATTATCTTGATTTTCGGGATAATTTACTTTAATTTGTTTAATTTCGTTTGGTGAATATCTGAAAATAACACGTTCTCTCCATTCTGCAATTAAAGGAGTGTATCTAATTGATAGAAAACCTAAAAATCCGGGAATATGCATCACAAATGGAGATTTTGAACCTTCTAAAATCATATAAGTACCCATGCTATTAGAATCGTCAGAACCTACATAATATGTTTTTGTTAATTTTCCTTTTTGATATATTTCGACTTTAATTCCAAAGGTAGAAATATCTTTGATTAATTGCGGATATTTTTTTTCAGAAACCGGAGATTTGATTTCTACTCTTTTTATAGTTTCTAATAAAACGTTCATAAAATCAGTACGAGCTTTATATTTTTTATTTGCCATCCAACTATCCCCAATTCTTTCGAGCAAAACTTGATTGTTGTTCATATCTGCCAAAAAGACTTTATCCACAGAGGCTGTATCGGTAACGGCAAAGTCTCTTAAAACTTTTGCTGTTTTCGTAGGTTTTATTACTTTAAAGAATATAATTAATCCCAATATTATGATTGTTATGATTAAGACAATTGTTAGTATAAGGTTAGTTTTTTTCATAATAAATTTTTGTTTTTGTGTGTTTAGAATTAATTTTGATATTGAAATTTTTCTATTTTTAATCCGATTTCCATAATTCCGGATAATTTTTCTGTTCTCATTAATTGATTTATTTGAAATATATATTTTCCTTTTTGTTTAAATATAGTACTATTTTGTTGTTTCCAATATTTAGTATAATCCCAAATATCACCTAATCCATCGCCAAGCCATTTTCCATTATCTTCTGCTAAAATACATTCTATTGTATCGATTGCGTAAGAAAAATTTGGTCTAATAATATTAGCTGTGAGCCAAAGATTACTGTAAGGATAAAAATTTGCATGACGAATTAATAAATCTAAATTATACAAAGATGCTGTGTCGTCAATTTCTACACTAAATGTTATAATTGAGTCTGACGACCAGACATAGTGATCAATTTTTTCGTATTTTTCATAAATTTTATTTTTGTTACAAGAAGTTGTTAGTAGCGAACAAAAAATAATTACTAAAAAAAATATTAAATGATTTTTTTTGCTTCTGCGATGACTATAGTCGTTCATTTATTTGTGATTTGATTATTGTTATTATTTTGATTATGGGGTTTATGTTTTTTATGTTTTTTTGATTTTTTTTGTTCGTTAGCGAATCTGAGAATATTGTCACTATTGAGAGAGTTTTCAAAGTTCATATTTTGAGTAACGTTAGGTTTTTCTATTTCAAAAATATTTTCCGGAATTATTCCTTGTTTGTTGAGTTGAATAATTTCCTTTACTTTATCAATATCCAAAGTACGTATTACAGGAACATCATTTATTTTAATTTCAAAATGCATTAATCTTTTAAAAATATCATTTTTGATATGTACGGCATCACCTATATCTATTTTTAGAACAGAGAAATTTTTCGGAAATTGTTTTCTTGTTTCTAAATACATTTCGAGTTCGTTATTTAGACAGCATTTTAATTTACTACATTGTCCGGTAAGTTTTTGAGGATTGAGAGCGAGTTCTTGATAACGGGCAGCATTTGTTGAAACGGAACTAAATTCGGTCATCCAAGTTGTACAACATAATTCTCGTCCACAAGCACCTATTCCTCCGACTCTTCCGGCTTCTTGACGAGCTCCGATTTGTTTCATTTCAATTTTTATTTTGAATTGATCTGCCATTTTTTTTATCAATCTTCTGAAATCTACTCTTTCATCTGCAATATAATAAAAAATTGCTTTGGATTTATCTCCTTGATATTCAACATCACTTAATTTCATGTTTAAATTTAAGGAATTGATTATTTCACGAGTTTGTGTAAGCGTTGAAAATTCGAGTTCTACGGCTTCTTTCCATTTTTCGATGTCAGATTGTCTTGCTATTCTGGAAACTTTCTTTATTTCGGATAGTTTTTTTAGTTTATATTTTCTTATTTGCATTAAAGCAATCATATCTACTGCAGAAACTATTCCAATATCGAGTCCGGGTAATGCTTCGACAGCAACAATATCTCCGACTTTCAAATCAAAATTCTGATAATTTTCAAAAATCTCTTTTCTTGTGTTTTTAAATCTTATTTCAACATATTTATTTTGGGCAGACGGATTTTTTAATTCCGAAAGCCAATCTTGAGTGTATAATTTACAGCAAGAACTTATTGTTGTTTGACATTGTTTTGGTGTACAATAGTTTTCTTCAATAAATCCTCTTGCAAATTTTATATCTTCGATATTTTTTTGTTCCATTTTAATTTTCTTTTTCTGTAAAAATGTAAAGTATTTGAAATGCTAAATCTGATAATAGTATTTTAGGGTTTGCATTTCGTTCTATATAATAGTATGTGTCGTTTAATTGTTTGGATATTTTTTCGACTTGGTTTTTTGTTAGGAAATTAGTGAATTTTTTTGCAAATTCTTTTTCTGTTGAAGTCATCGAACAGATATTAGAATTTATTTTATAGACAAAAATTTCTCTTAAAAAGTTTAATGAATAGCTAATGAAATTTTTTTGTTTTTCTCTTCCTATTGATGAAATTTTATCAGCCCAATTTATGATATTTATTATATCTTTACTGAAAGTAATACGCATTAATTTAGTAAATTCTTCAAAAATGAATACTGTATTTTCATTTTCTATGATTTTTTTTTGAGCTTCTAACATACTGCCATTACAATTTACGATAATGTCGTTTGCTAAATTTTCATCAATAGTATATTTTTTTATAATCTCTGATTTCAAAGTTTCTTTTTCTATGCCAAGAATTTTAATTGGTTGAGTTCTCGAAAGTATGGTTGAAAGTATATTTTCTCGTTCATCACTTACTAAAAAAAACAGTGTATTTTCAGGTGGTTCTTCTAATAGTTTTAATATTCTATTTGCAGCTTCGGTATTCATAAATTCCGGCAACCAAATGATCATTATTTTATAGTTAGATTCATACGATTTGTAACTTAATTTATTGAGAATACTTGTAGATTCTTTGACTCTAATTTCTCCTTGTGATTTACTATCAACAATACTTTGTAGGTTTATTACCCAATCGGAATATGAAAAATAGTAATTGCTTAAAACAAATTCGTTCCATTCTTTAATATAATCATCACAAATATTTCTTTTTTCTTTATCATTATTAACTGTAATAATAGGAAAAACAAAATGCAAATCAGGGTGAATTAATTTTTCGTATTTTATACAACTTGGGCATTGTCCGCAACTATCGTTTTCAGTTTTATCGGTGCATGATAAATATTGAGCGTAAGCTATTGCTAATGCTAATTTACCAACACCCGAAGTTCCAAAAAACAAATAAGAATGACTTAACCTGTTATCTTTATAACTGCTAATAAGTTTGTTTTTTATTTCAGTATGTCCTAATATTTTATTAAACTTCATATTAAATTACAAAGATACGAAATTTTTCTATATTTTTTTGAATAATAAACGGATTAATAAGAAGAAAATTATTTATTCCCAACTAAATGTTTCCATCAACTTTACAATGTCTTCTCTGAAAAAATCAATGACAGGGGCTAAAGAATCTTTATTTGGAGAACATTCAAAATATAGAGAGCCTCGTAAGAAGTGTTTTGTACTGTCGGTAACAAAAAATTGTAAAGAAGAAGCTGTATTTCCTTTGATATCGTATAAAATTCCAAAAACTCTCAAACTATCGTTAAAATATTTAGTTTCAGTAATTGCATCTGCTTTTATTGTATGTTTATAAACAAATTCATGAGAGCTTTCAATTAAAGTATCAAGAGGTGAGTTTTTATCAATTTTTTTATATGTTATATAGATTGTTGCTTTATTTTGCGGAGTAAAAATATAATACCAATTAGGATTTTTGTCATCATTATATAAATAGGAATATTTTGGATAATTAAAGGAAAAGTTTTTACTCTTATATTTTTGATATGTTTTTTGCGGAAAGTCTATTCTAAAATAACCTTTAGGCTTTGGATTTTGTTTGCTATTGCATGAACAAACACAAATTATAATTAAAAAAAATAAGAAAAATATGTAATTCTTATTCATCATTTCTATTTATGTAAACATTAATTTTTTCAATTCGCCTTTCATTAGATGAAATTATAATAAAATCGTAATTTGCTATTGAAATTTTTGTGCCTTTAGCCGGAATCGTCTTGTGAATTTCTAAAATAAGTCCTGCAATAGTTTCGGCTTCTCCTTTTATATTTTGGATAATATTATAATCTGCATTTATGATTTTACAAAAATCTATCAGACTTGTTTTTGCGTCAAATTCATAGGTGTTTTCATCAATTTTTGTAAAGAAATCATTTTCTTCCAAGTCTGATTCGTCATGAATTTCACCGATAAATTCTTCCAAAACATCCTCAAGAGTTACTAATCCACAAACTCCTCCATATTCATCAACAATAATTGCAATGTGAAGTTTTTTTTCTTGAAAATCTGTTAAAAGTTCATTTATTTTTTTATTTTCGGGAACTATGAATGCTTGGCGGAGAAGTTTTTGCCATTCAAAATCATTTTTATTTTCAAGATTTATGTATGGTAATAAATCTTTAATATACAATATTCCTTTAATATTATCTAAGTCGTTGGTATATACCGGAATACGTGAAAATTTTGATTCAACTATTTGCTCTAATATTGTTGAAAAATTTGACTCAAATTCAATAGCAAAAACATCTATTCTGGAAGTCATTATGTCTTTTACATAGAGTGATGTTGAAGTAACAATATCTTCCAACATTTCTTTTTCTTCATTAAGATCGGTGGCATAAGCTATGGCATCTGAAATATCTTGCAAACTAATATTATCTTTTGTTTTTTTTTCAATTCTTTTTTTAATAATATTTGTAAAATTTATTAATATAAAACTTAACGGATAACAAATTACAGATAAAACTTTTATTGGGATAACCATGATTTTTACAATTCTGAAATATTTATGAGTAGCAAGTAGTTTCGGAAATATTTCGCCAAAAAACAAAATTAAGAGTGTGATTCCAAAAAGTTGAATTATTACTAAAACCCACGTATTTTCATAATCGGAAAAAACTTTAGCAGTTACATAAGTCGAAATCACTGTGATTGCAATATTTACAAATGTATTTGATATTAATATTGTTGCGAGAAGTTTTTCCGGCTTTCTAATTATTTTTATAATTTCGATAGCTATGTTTGATTTGCTATTTTCTAATGTGTTTAAATTTTTTGAAGTTAAATAAAAAAAACTTACTTCACTTGCCGAAACTAAACCGGAACATATCAATAATAAAATAACTGCAATTATCGAAATATAAATATCAATATTTTCTAAAAAAATAGCTGCTTCCAATTGTTATAAAGAATTAGAATGGTAAATCAGAGTCAGATTCCTGCGTAATATTTGCCGTTTCATTTATTATGCTGTTTATATCAAAATTATTTTCTGAATTTATGGCGAGTTGAGAATTTATTTGTTCTTGTACAGCGTTATTTGGAATATTTTCCGTAGGAGTTTGAATATTAGCATTGTTGGATAGTCTATCTGATTTTCTTTCTAAAATTCTGATAGTGTCAGCGACAATATCGGTAGCATGTCGTTCTATTCCGTTTTGGTCAGTCCAATGTCTGGTTTGAAGTTTTCCTTCAACATAAATAAGCATTCCTTTTTCTAAATATTGTTCTACAAATTTAGCTTGATTTCTCCAAGTAGTAATATTGTGCCATTCGGTTATATCTTTTCGTTCTCCTTCTTTTGTTTTATAATATTCGGTAGTTGCTAATGAAAGTCTTGCTACAGGAACGTCCGGTTGTACATAATTTATATCCGGATTTTTTCCTAATCTACCAATTAATAGAACTTTATTTAACATAATAGTTTTATTTTTTTAATTTTTAAGCGATAAAATGTTCACTTATCGAATGATTGTTTAGAATATTATATATTACACTTCCGAACAGTTCTCCAATTGATAAAACGTTAATTTTATTACATTTTGAAGTATCAACAGGGATTGAGTCTGTAGTAATAATTTCACAGATTTGAGAATTATTCATAATTTCAAAAGCGTCTTCTGAAAATAGTGGATGAGTAACAGCAACTCTAACGCTTTTAGCTC
Source organism: Bacteroidales bacterium (assembly GCA_031284905.1). Classification (GTDB taxonomy): domain Bacteria; phylum Bacteroidota; class Bacteroidia; order Bacteroidales; family ML635J-15; genus Bact-19. Next base: position 22,672 of record JAITXI010000087.1, on the reverse strand, counting down.
CTTTATCCATAATAATTTCAGCTGCTTTTGCTAATGTTCCTCCTGTGTCTAAAATATCGTCAACTAACACAACATTTTTGTTTCTTACATTTCCGATTATTAACATTTCGGCAACTTTATTCGCTTCTGTTCTTGATTTGTGGGCAATAGCCATATCGGTTTTTAAAAATTTCGAATATGCTTTTGCACGTTTTGCACCTCCCATATCAGGTGAAGCAATTATTAAATTATCTAAATTTTGGCTTTCAAGGTAGGGAACAAAAATTGTTGAAGCATAAATATGATCGACAGGAATATTAAAAAAACCTTGAATTTGGTCTGCATGGAGATCCATTGTAATAATTTCGTCTATTCCGGAAGTTGTGAGTAAGTCAGCAACTAATCGTGCTCCTATTGGAACTCTCGGTTGGTCTTTGCGGTCTTGACGAGCAAATCCGAAATATGGAATAATAGCTGTAATTTTTTTTGCGGAAGCTCTTTTAGCCGCATCAGCCATCATCATTAATTCCATTAAATTTTCAACAGGAGGACGAGTGCTTTGAATGATGAAAACATGATGCCCTCTTACCGTTTCGTCTAAACTTGTTACAAATTCTCCATCTTTAAATTTTGTTAGTGTACTTTTTCCTAATTCTGTTCCGGGAGCAAAGTTTTTTACAATTTTTTTTGCTAATTCTTTACTCGCCGAACCTGCAAAAAATTTTATTTTAGGTTCCATCATTTTTTTTTACAAATTTACACTTTTTTGTGATTATTAAAAAATCAAAATTAATTATAGTGAAAATATTGCTGGAAAATATTATTTTTAAAAAATTTATCATCAAAATGAATAAAACCTTAACTTGGTATCAACATAGCATAATCTGTTTATATAATAGTGTTTGTAATTCTCTCAATAAGTTCTGTAAGACTATGGAGCTTTTTCTTATTTAAACACAACAATTCCATGTATAAATGATATATTTTTATTTCAACAAAGTTACGCTACCGGTTTTAGTAAATTCTTCGCCATGTAAATCTTTAAATTTAACTATCCAAGTATAAACTCCAACAGGCATTCTGCCATCTTTTCGCATTCCATTCCATCCTTCTTCTATATCATTGGATTTGTATATAATCTCACCCAATCTATCGAAGACTTTTATTTCAAATGATGTTGTTTCGTAATTAGTTAAAAATACTCTGAATTTGTCATTATTACCATCATCGTTGGGAGTGAAGGCAGTTGGTGCATAAAATATACTCGAATAGGCTACTTGTATTTTCATATTTGCCGTATCATAACAGCCATACATTGTTGTTATCTTGAGAATTACTTCGTAATCTCCTATTTCTGAATATGTATGTATCGGATTACGTTCTGTTGAGCTTTTTCCATCTCCAAATGTCCAATTATAATAATAACCATTTTTGCTGTAATCATAAAATTCTACTGTTGGGTCTAACATATCTACTAAAGTCGAATTTACTTTAAATTCTGCATCGGGTATTGGAAATACTAATATCGGATAGATCTTTTCACTTCGACAACCAAATTTATTTTCTACTCGTAAATGAACATTAAATGTATTCGAATTATAGAAAGTATGAACAGGATTCTTATCTATCGACAAATTTTCAAAATCTCCATCTGAAAAATTCCACAAATATGTTTGTCCTACATCATCGCTATTTTCATAAAAATGCACTACAAGTGGTGAACATCCTTCCATCACATTGCTTTCTATGTCTATTGGTGGATTTGATGCTACATGAATATTTTTCGTAATTAATTTTTTACTGAAATTACAAACATCTGTAATCTCAAAAACAAGTGTTGTATCTTTGGGTATTGGTATCCATATTGGTATGGTAATTTCTGTTTTAGTTCCATTGATATATACATAATTTCCGCTTGTTCCGCCTCCTTCAACATGTACAAAAAATGGAACAGTATCGTTTGGACAAACTATATCTTGAATTGTCGAAACTGATAATATCAATGTATCTAAAACTTTTACCGTAATTTCTGCACTTGTTGTACAACCTTTTATATCTGTAATTAAAGCTGTGTATGTTGTTGTTTCTGTAGGGCTTACTGTTGTCGTTATTCCGTTTGCTCCGTGCAGCCAATTGACTGTATAGGGCGGATTATTTCCACTTAACATTGATATGATAATTTCTGTTGACATTCCTTGACAAAGGTCTGGTGGTATATTACTATAAACATAAAACGGAGACGGTTGATTTACTGTATATTCCATAATATATTGACAAGCATTTGCATCTGTTATTGTTACTACATAATGTCCTGCGGGAACATTCGTTAGATTTTGTTCCCACGAACCATTCGACCATTGGTAATGATATGGAATAGTTCCTCCGACAACTGCAATATATACATTTCCGGTTGATTCTCCGTTACAATCTATATGTGTGCCTGAAATTGTTCCGCTCATTGGTGCTGTCGGCTGAGTTATTTGTATTAAATTTATTGAGTTGCAATAATGACTGTCTGTTACTGTTACATAATATGAATTTGGAATTAAATCATAAATATCTTCTGATATTGCTCCGGTACTCCAAGTGTAATAATATGGTGTTGTACCGCCTGTTACTGTTAAATCTATTGCCCCGTCTGCTGCTGCAAAACAACTGATATTATGGGCATCTATATTTACATTTAGTGGAAATGCAGGTTGTTCTACTATTACCATTAATTGGGTTTGACAAGAATTTGCATCGTAAATTGTAACAAAATAATTGCCAGACATAACATTTATCAAATCTTCTGAACTTTGACCTGTGTTCCACATATAATTATAGGGCTGGGTGCCGCCGGTAGGTTGTAAATCAATAATACCTGTATTTTGACCATAACACATTATAGGCATTATATTTGTATTTACCTGTAATTCTGCCGGTTGAGCAACAGCAAATGTCCGAACTATTTGACAATTATGAGAATCTGAAATTGTAACCGTATATGATCCGGAAATTATATTATTTCTAGTTTGAGATATAGAACCATCTGACCATGTGTATGTTATGGGAGCTACTCCTCCTGATGTAGATAACAAAATTGAGCCGTTACTTAATCCAAAACATGTTACATTATGAATTTCAGAACTCATAGTTAAAAGCGGTGGTTGTGTAATTTTTACTGAATCTGAAATAACACAGCCGTGGCTATCTGTAACTGTAACTGCATAGTCTCCTGCATAAACATTCGTAAGGTCTTCTAATATAGAACCGGTATTCCATTCATAAAAATATGGTGGTGTCCCTCCTGCAGGAGTTAAATCTGCTGAACCATTGGCTTCTCCATAACAATTTACATTCTGGATGTTTATTGTAATAGTTAACGGAGCAAAAGGTTGTACAACTTGAAATGATTGTGATGTCTGACAACCATGTGCATCCATAACAATTACGGTAAAATTCCCTGAAGGTATATTTGTTAAATCTTCGGTAGAAGCACCATTACTCCATGTAAAAATATAAGGAAGGGTACCTCCTTGAACAGTAATATTAACTGATCCGGTACTCTCTCCATAACAAAGTACATCTGTAACTATGCCTCCTACAACGTTTAATAACATTGGCTGTGTTACATTGAATGATCTTACGGTAGTACAACCGATGTTATCTGTAATTGTAACTGTATAAGTTGCTGCCGGAAGGTTCTGAATTGTAGATGTCGTGAAATTATTTGACCAATAGTATGTAAATGGAGCTTCGCCACCTGTAGGTTCCGATAATGAAATAGCACCATCTGCTAAACCATAGCAAGAAACAGCCGTAATAGTAGGAACTACAACTATTTGTGGAGGTTGCTCTATTTCAACTGAATTTACTAAAGTACAACCATTGGCATCTGTAATTGTAACTGTATAAATTCCGGCTGTTAAATTAAAAAGATCTTCAGAAGTTGATGTTGTGTTCCAATAATATGTATAAGGTTCTATTCCGCCTGTAACTGTTAAGTTTGCAGAGCCAACATTTCCTCCAAAACAAATATTATGAAAAGGAATAATTTCAGAAGAAAGTGGGGCATCCGGTTGAATTATTGCAACAAAAACCGCTGCTTCGCAATTATGGTCATCTGTAACTGTTAACCAATAAACGCCGGATTCTACATCAATAATATAATCGGTAGTTTCGTCATTACTCCACATATATGAATAGGGTGCAGTTCCTCCGGATACATATGAATATATCGTACCCGAATTTTCTCCGTAACAAAGCACATCGGTTGCATCTAAAATTATTTCAAGCTCTTCCGGTTCTGATACCTGGTAGCTCATTATTGTTTCGCAAAGATTTGCGTCTGTAATTGTAACTTCGTATGTGCCTGCTAACAAATTTGTATTTGAAGATGTAGTTGCGCCATTTGACCATAAATATGAATATGGAGATACTCCGCCACTAACATCTATCGAAATGGATCCGTCAAAAATTCCATTACAGGAAACATCTGTTATCGTATCGGTTATTACTATTTGTGGTGGCTCGTTTACAAAAATTGAATATGTTTTTGTACAACCTTGACTATCTGTAACTGTTAAATAATGAGTTCCGGCAAAAACTCCTATTGGATTTTGCGCGGTGCTACCACTTGGAGACCAATTCCATGTATAAGGAGGAACTCCTCCGGATACTTGCGAATAGAGATTCCCTGTCGCAGTTTCATAACACAAGACATCATCTGCGGAAATATCTGTAATAATTTCAGGATTAATATCATTTACAGTAAAAGGTGCAGATTTACTACAACCCCATGTGTCAGTTACTGTAACTGTATAAGTACCTGATGGTACATATAATTCACTAATACGAGACGATTGTGTAATAGAAGTTGGAGGCCATGAATAATCAAAAGTAAAATTGCCGGTACTCCAAATAGCTTCAATATGTAATAAGCCTGTAGTATCACCAAAACAAATAATATCTTGGTGTGATGTATCAATTTCTAATTCCGGACGCGGATAAAGCCAAGTTCCGGCAACGGTTGTATCGGTAGTATTCCAACCTCCGATTTCCCATGTTTTATCAAATATTGGAATAATAAGTGTTCCTAATTCAGGAGATATTGATATTAAAGGTTGGCAATTTGGTGGTAAACAGAAGTCAAATCCCCATTTGGGTGCATTTGGAAGCGTATCGTTAGTTTCTTCCGGATTATTATTTATTTCATTTACTTGTACTTGTGAATAATCGATTTCTTGCAAATCTATTGCGGATGCAATTATTGTTTCATCACTAACATTAGGAAGTTCAAATGATGGTATTGGTGAAAAACCAGGAATAGGAATATCAATAATAAAATGAAAATAAATAGCATCTAAAAGAAGAGTAAATCGTAATTCATTCGTTGTATGATTTCTGAAAGTTGGAATCAAATGATAATGAACACTCAAGACTTGCATTGAATCCCAATCATAACAAGGATATTTAATGTTCAAATCGTTTCTAACATCAACTGTCATTACACTGTTAGTTCCGGATTCGACGACATTATTTCCGGCATAAGGTTGTGTTTCCCAATATTCTAAAGGTGTTGGAAAAGTAAATGTTGCTTCAATTGTAGGACAGAAATCAAAATCTTGTACTAACACGCTTGCCATATAAATATTTACATGTAACAAATAATATTCTAATGTTACATAATCTGAAACAGAATTACCGGTAAGCGCCCCAATGAGGTCATATTCTCCCTGAATTATATCAATTGCAGTAGATATTCCTTCACCATAGACCGGAATAAATTGAACAAAAAATTGCAAAAAATCAAGAACATCTAAATTAAACCATGCCCATTCCATTTCTCCGTTAGCATTTAGACCATTATAACAAGTTGCACTAGTAAGTTGGTCTTCAGTATCTACATAAGGAATTGTTATTGAACCGGTTAAACCAATTCCCAAAAAATCAGGAATTGAGATAGGTAAGAAATTATCATTACAAATTGTTGGAAAATTAAACTCATTTAAACAAGGATAAGCAACTTGCCCGCCATACGGATTATCAGGTCCAACCGGCAATGTATTTATATAAAAAATTGCTAAAGAATCGTGAAGCATACCATGTTCACAATAAGATGTTGTTGCACTTTCCGAACTAGGAAAACCAAAAGGAGCACTAAGTTCCCAACAGTCAAAAACACAAATACGCATTTGAAAATCAATGGCAAAACCATATTCTAAGTCAAGCGCTACAATTCCTGCTGACGGAAAATGTGAAGTTAAATCCCAGCCGGAATTTACAACATAAGATGTATGAATAGGAATGATTTCTCCATGATCGAATGAATAATGATCCGGATAGTCCAAAGTTATAGTTACCGGATAATTAATATCAATACTACCTGAAGTGAAACCATGCATACTAAAAGTAGATTTTAAATAGATACCTATTTCCAAGTCTACTTCAAGTCCATATTCGCCTGCGATTTCAGTATCGTATGTATCTCCAAAATTCAAACTCGGATGTTCGTCAAAATTCACTAAATCATGATCCATGTCTATAGAGAAGGCTTCCCCATCTCCCCACATACTTTGACCTTCGGTAGTGTATGTAATTTGATGTTGAAAAACATTTGTCGGATTTGCCTGTGAAAATATTTTTGTAATTAAAAAAGAAAAAATGATCAATAATAGTAAATGTTTTTTCATAATTAATTATATTTTAATATGTTGTATTGTCAATAAACTTTTTATTGCAATATATTCAATTTTATTTTTATATGATTGCAGGAAACTTACGTTTACCCAAATTGTAGTATTATAATCGCCTGTCAAAAAAGTTAATCTTTCGTAAACTCTATCTTCAATTTTATATTCAAATAGATATAAAATTCCCATAGTTTCATTCAATAATTTTACTTCTCGACTTTCAAGCAAAGTTCCGTTTTGTTTTTTATAATCTTCCTTCAAAATCGCCTCATTAAACATTACATAAGGAATTCCGAAAATTTCTTGAAATTCAAATGTTGATGATGATATCGGATGAACTAAACCGGGAATTTCTTCTGAAATAACGAAATTTTCAGGTGGTTTTATTTTTGTATTTATTTTTGGAATTTTTTTTAATTCATTTTCTTGAAATGTAAGTGTTGTATCTGTTTCTAATTTTTGAAAAACTGAATCTAACAGCTTTTGTCCAAAACTACTTAACATACTGTTCGTCAATAATATAAACAATAATATCAATTTCATTTTCATTGTTTACTAGTAAAAATTTTTAACTTATCTTTCATTATGCAAAATTATAAAAAAAATATTATAAAACAAGTTTTTTTTCAAAAAAACTATGAAAAAATAATATTAATAACAAACTCTCTATTTACATGACGTGAATTTATTTAAAAGGTTGCGTCAATTCATATTTTTTTAATTGTATATTTCATTTTTAATTAAATCAAAAATTATGTAAATTTGTAAAAAAAAAAATGGCTAAAATTTTAGTAATAGATGACGAAAAAAGTATCAGATTAACGTTAAAAGATATTTTAAGTTTTGAAAAACATAATGTTGATATTGCAGAAGACGGAAATGCAGGTCTGGAGTTAATAAATAATAATAATTACGATTTGGTTTTTTGTGATATAAAAATGCCTCAAATAGATGGACTTGAAGTTTTGGAAAAAGTTCATCAAAATTTTCCTGAAATGCCTGTTATTATGATTTCGGGACATGGAACGATTGAAACAGCAGTTGAAGCTATTAAAAAAGGTGCTTTCGATTTTATTCAAAAACCTCTTGATTTGAATCGTATTATTATTACTATAAAAAATGCTCTCGAAAAATCATCATTAATTACCGAAACAAAAAATTTAAAGAAAAAGGTTTCTCAAAAATATCAAATGATTGGCGATTCGGAAGCTATAACAAGAGTGAAAGAAATTATTTTTAAAGTGGCTCAAACTGATGCCAGAATTTTAATTACCGGACAGAGCGGAACCGGCAAAGAAGTCGTTGCCCGCTGGATTTACGAACAGAGTCCGCGAAATCAATTTCCTTTTATTGAAGTAAATTGTGCTGCAATTCCTTCCGAATTGATTGAAAGTGAACTGTTTGGGCATGAAAAAGGGGCTTTCACTTCTGCAATAAAACAGAAAAAAGGAAAATTTGAACAAGCAGATGGTGGCACAATTTTTCTTGACGAAATTGGCGATATGAGTTTATCGGCTCAGGCAAAAGTTTTACGAGCTTTACAAGAAAATAAAATTTCTCGTGTTGGTAGCGACACAGACATTAATATTAATGTTCGTATTATTGCAGCTACAAATAAAAATTTAATTGAAGAAATTGAAAAGAAAAACTTTCGCGAAGATTTATACCATCGCTTGAGTGTAATAATTATTGAAGTTCCATCTTTAAATGAAAGAATTGAAGACATCCCTGATTTGGCACAACATTTTATAGATATTTCTTGTAAAGAACAAAAAATTCCTCTAAAATTAATATCCGATGATGCAATAAAAGAACTTCAAAAAATAAAATGGTCAGGTAATATCAGAGAATTTAGAAATGTAATGGAAAGATTAGTAATTTTGGGAGGAGAAAAAATTTCTGCCGAAGATGTTTTGTATTATGCTTCTAAGAAGTGTTAATACTAAAACGCTATCAAATTAGCAAATAATATTTTTTAAAAAAATCTATAATATGGCATTTAGATATGTTATTGTTGAAAAATATTGTTTAACCCTAGATCCTTATGATCGCAATTTAGTATAAATAACGGGAAAAGCATTAGAATAATAAACTTCTTAGAGCCAGCATAGTGACTATTTATTTTATCGACAAACTGAAACAAGTTGTCAGAAATTTTCAAAAAACGCAACTCTTTTAAAGAGTGTAAACTGATTTTTCGTTAAATATTTAATTCCTAACTCCGCACATTTTAGATAGTTAAATAATATAATTGACTGTAATACAGGCAATTAATATAATAGTACCTCTAATTTTGACGGAGTTATGGATTAAAATAATTTTTGAGTTCTGAAATAATTCTTGTTCTTTTGTGCTGTAGCATAATTTTTTGTTTGTAACACAAAATGAGACACACGTATTTTATGGGAAAGAGTTTCAACAAGCTATACATTTAAAAATAAAAAATAAAATGCCAAACTGCTGTAATCATATTTCAAATATAATACTAACCGATTTTATGGTTACAGCAGTTTGGTTTTGGTGGCAACACAATAACATTTGAAAACAGTTTGGATGTAAATGCAAGAGCGGGAGAAAAAATAGTTTTAAAAGCCGGTACAACTATAAAATCGGATTCTGAATTTGTAGCAAAAGTTAAACCATTTAGCAATAATACAACTATTCATACTCCAACAATTCCGGTATATTTTTCACAAGTTTTACAATTTTCAGGTGTTATTTCAGATTATTCAGGCAAAGGAAAAATTTAATAGTTCTGAAATCTATCCAAATCCAACTACAAGAATAATTAATTTCAATTTTTCCGAAAAACCAACGAAGATAGCGTTTGTAGTTTGGATGGGAAAATATTATTTGTTGAAAATGTAAAAAATATTTTCGGTAGTTTTGATATTTTCTGACTTCAACACTTAAAAACACACAATTTTGTAAATTATTGAATGTTATATGTTTATAATTTTTACGTCACCAAAAATGGCAACACAAGCTGCAAAAAAGTGCTATCTTTGCACTATGTTTATACGAAAGAAGAAAAATCGGTCTGGAAGTACTAGTATTGTTGTGATAAACAAAAGCAATGGCAAGTTCAGATAAATAAAAATAATCGGAACAAGTTCAAAAGAATCTTAGATAGAAAATCTATACTTTTAACCCTTAACCCTGCCAAAATTAGAGGGCTATTTAATAACTTGTATACAGTTAGTTGTATGATTTAACTACTTAGAATATGCGGAGCTATGGGTTAAAAGGAGAAGAGTGATTCAACAAAGTTGAGCCACTCTTCTTACTAATAAAATTATGAAAATAAAAAATCTACATCATACCCGGCATTCCGCCCATTCCAGGAGCACCGCCCATTGGACTTGGATTTTCTTCCGGCATATCTGCAATAACGCATTCTGTTGTCAATAACATTCCTGCGATACTTGCAGCTTTTTCTAATGCTACTCTGGCAACCTTTGTTGGATCAATAACACCCGACTCCATCAGATTTTCGTAAACATCAGTACGTGCATTATATCCAAAATCGCCTTTTCCTTCTTTAACTTTTTGAACAACGACAGAGCCTTCGTTTCCGCCATTTTCAACAATCATTCGAAGAGGTTCTTCTAATGCTCTTAAAATAATTTTTATACCTAAATTTTCTTCGTTATTATCGCCTTTTAAATCTTTAATAGCTTGCATAGCTCTAATATAAGCTACACCACCTCCCGGGATAATACCTTCTTCAACGGCAGCTCTGGTCGCTGATAAAGCGTCTTCATAACGATCTTTCATTTCTTTCATCACTACTTCTGTTGGAGCACCAACATAAATAACTGCAACTCCTCCAGCTAATTTTGCTAAACGTTCTTGAAGTTTTTCACGATCATAATCACTCGTTGTAACTTCAATTTGTTTTTTTATTTGAGCAACTCTTGCATTGATTTCTTCTTTTGAACCTGCACCATTTACGATAGTTGTATTTTCTTTATCGCTTACAATTTTTTCTGCATGTCCCAACATTTCAATAGTAGCATTTTCTAAAGTAAATCCACGTTCTTCTGTGATAACTTCACCACCTGTTAAGATAGCAATATCTTGTAACATTTCTTTTCTGCGGTCACCAAATCCGGGAGCTTTACATGCAGTTACTCTGATTGTTCCTCTTAATCTGTTGAGGACTAATGTTGTAAGAGCCTCACCTTCAATATCTTCTGCAATTATAAATAAAGATTTACCTTGTTGAACTATTGGTTCTAAAACAGGCATTAAATCTTTCATTGAAGAAATTTTCTTATCGGTGATCAAAATATAAGGATTTTCCATTACAGCTTCCATTTTTTCGCTGTCGGTAATAAAATATGCAGAAAGATAACCTCTATCAAATTGCATTCCTTCAACAACTTTTACTTCTGTAGTAATACCTTTAGCTTCTTCAATTGTGATAACGCCTTCTTTTTTTACTTTATCCATTGCAAGTGCAATATTTTTACCAATTTCCACTTCATTATTAGCAGAAATCATTGCAACTTGTTCTATTTTTTTGTTATCATCACCAATTGCTTGACTCATTTTTTTGAGTTCTTCAACGACATTTTTAACGGCTTTATCAATACCACGTTTTAAATCCATTGGATTTGCACCTGCAGTAACATTCTTTAGACCTTCTTTAACGATTGATTGAGCAAGGACAGTAGCTGTAGTAGTTCCGTCTCCGGCTTCATCATTTGTTTTTGAAGCAACATCTTTAACTAATTGAGCACCCATATTTTCAAATGGGTCTTTTAGTTCAATTTCTTTAGCTACTGTTACTCCATCTTTTGTAATTTGAGGAGCACCGAATTTTTTGTCAATAACAACATTACGTCCTTTTGGACCCAAAGTTACTTTTACTGCATCTGCCAAAGCATCAACACCTTTTTTTAATAAATCTCTCGATTCAATATTAAATTTAATTTCTTTTGCCATTTTTGTAATTATTTATAAATTATTCAACAATTAATAATATATCCGTTTGATTCATAATAAGATAATCTTGTTCGTTAATTTTCAATTCTGTTCCGCTATATTTTCCATATAATACAGAATCTCCTACCTTAACTTCTATTGGTTCATCTTTTTTTGGATTTCCAACTGCAACAATAATTCCACGTTGCGGTTTTTCTTTTGCTGAATCCGGAATAATTATTCCACTCGCTGTTTTTTGTTCTGCTGCCTGCGGTTGTACTAAAACTTTACCAGGCATTGGTTTACCTATATTTGCCATTTTTTATAATTTATTTATATTATTTAAAAATTTTTTCTTAGTTATTTACATTTACACGAAAAATATGCCAAAAAGATTTTTCTGACATATTTTGACTTTTTATTAAAATCTTGTCATTTGTATATGACAAAATGTCGCTATTTATTAAAATATCTGAAATTTTTTCCAATAAATTTAGCATTCTTTCCTAATGATTCTTCAATTCTAAGTAATTGATTGTATTTTGCTATCCTATCACTACGAGAAGCAGAACCTGTTTTTATTAATCCTGTATTTAAAGCTACTGCTAAATCGGCAATAAAAACATCTTCACTTTCACCTGAACGATGACTTATAATAGAAGTATAAGAATTTAATTTAGCTAATTCTATCGCAGCAATAGTTTCAGAAACTGTTCCTATTTGATTTAATTTTATCAAAATTGAATTAGCAATATTTTCTTTAATTCCTCTTTCTAAACGAAGTACATTTGTTACAAACAAATCATCACCAACTAATTGTATTTTTTGACCAATTTTTTGAGTGAGTAGTTTCCAACCGTCCCAATCATCTTCAGCCAAACCGTCTTCAATAGAAATAACCGGATATTTTGATGTCCATTCTACCCAATAATTCACCATATCTTGAGAAGACATTTTTTTGCCATTAGATTCAAAAACATACATTTTTTTATCATTATCATAAAATTCGGAAGCCGCTGCATCTAAAGCAATACAAATATCTTCACCAGGTTTATAACCTGCTTTTTCAATTGCTTTAAGAATAAATTCAATTCCTTCTTCATTAGAATTTAGATTTGGAGCAAATCCGCCTTCATCACCTACGTTTGTCGAATATCCGGCTTTTTTCAAAACATCTTTCAAGTTATGAAAAACTTCGGTACCCATTCTCATTGCTTCCGAAAAGCAAGGTGCTCCAATAGGCATAATCATAAATTCCTGAATATCAATCTTATTATCAGCATGTTGACCGCCGTTTAAAATATTCATCATCGGAATAGGAAGGGTTTTAGCTCCAACTCCACCCAAATAAGAAAACAAAGGCAAATCATGTTCTTGAGCAGCTGCTTGTGCACAAGCCATTGACACTGCAAGAATTGCATTTGCTCCTAAATTACCTTTATTTGGAGTATTATCTGTTGTAATCATCATATTATCAATACTCATTTGGTCATCGACATCCATGTCTTTTATTGCTTCAAAAATTGTAGTATTCACATTTTTAACAGCTTTTAAAACGCTTTTTCCCATAAACCTTGACTTATCGGCATCTCTCAATTCAACAGCTTCATGAACACCTGTTGATGCTCCACTCGGAACTATTGCTTTTCCAAATGCTCCTGCACTTGTATATACTTCTGCTTCAACCGTTGGATTTCCTCTTGAATCCAATACTTGTCTTCCTTTAATAAATGTTATTTGACTCATTTTAAATTTTTTTTACAAAATTACGAATTTATTTAGTTTTTTCAAATTTAAAATTTACGTTAATTGTCTTAACTTGATTTATGAAATTTAATGATATATAAAGAATTTACTACGAATAGTGTTAAATGTGGGTTTATACTGCGTTTTCTTTAGTAGATTTGCATTTTCGGTTGAAAATTATTATCTTTGCAAAAATATAAAAGAAAATGAGTTTTTTAGATGAATTGAAATGGAGAGGTATGATTCATTCTGTCATGCCCGGAACAGAAGAATTATTTGAAAAAGAAATTGTAACGGCTTATGTAGGAATTGATCCAACGGCAGATTCTTTGCATGTTGGACATTTGGTAAGTGTTATGATGTTGAAACATTTGCAGCGTAATGGGCACAAGCCAATAGTTCTTCTTGGAGGAGCTACGGGAATGATTGGTGATCCTTCAATGAAATCGAATGAAAGAAATTTGTTAGATGAAGAAACTTTATTGAAGAATCAAAATGCAATAAAAAAACAGTTAGAGAAATTTTTAAATTTTGATGAAAAATCAGAAAATTCTGCCATTTTAGTGAATAATTATGATTGGATGAAAAATTATAATTTTTTAAATTTTATTCGCGATGTCGGAAAACATATTACCGTAAATTATATGATGGCTAAAGATTCTGGAAAAAAGAGATGATCCGGCGAAACAAATGATGGAATGTCGTTTACCGAATTTTCTTATCAATTAATACAAGGTTACGATTTTCTGTTTTTAAACCAAAATTATGATTGTAAAGTTCAAATGGGAGGTTCCGATCAATGGGGAAATATTACAACAGGGACAGAATTAATACGAAGAAAAGCCGGTGGAGAAAGTTTTGCAATTACTTGTCCATTAATAACGAAAGCAGATGGAGGTAAATTTGGCAAAACAGAATCCGGCAATATTTGGCTTTCTCCGGAAAAAACTTCTCCTTATGAATTTTATCAATTTTGGGTTAATACTTCTGATTTAGATGCAGAAAAATATATTAAAATTTTCACGATATTAGAATTAAATAAAATAGAAAATTTGATAAAAGAGCATCAGAATGCACCACATTTGCGAAATTTGCAAAAAAAATTAGCCGAAGAATTAACGATATTAGTACATTCCAAAGAAGATTTCCAAGTTGCATTAGATGCTTCTGAAATTTTGTTTGGAAATTCGACTAAAGAAAAATTGATTAATTTAAACGAAAATATTTTATTGAAAGTTTTTGAAGGTCTTCCTTCTATTAGTATTTCAAAAGAAAAAATTGAAAATGGTATTCCGTTAATGATTTTTTTAACCGAAGACACAAATATTTTTCCATCAAAAGCAGAACTTCGCCGAATAATTCAAGGAAATAGCTTGAGTATAAACAAAGAAAAATTATTAGATGAATATACAATAATAAATTGTGATTTTTTGCTTAAAAACAAATATATTTTAATACAAAAAGGGAAGAAAAACTATTATTTGGTAGTTGCGGAATAAAATTAGGAAGTCCAAAAAGTATTTTGGAAGATTTTTTAGAAATGTTATGAATTTCAATTTTCGCAAGCGATAGAACCTGCTGATTTTTTTTTAAAAATAATATAATCTTTTGATAAGTTGATGCAAAACAGCAATTTTGTGGGGACACACATATTTTATTGGGACAAAGCAAAAATATTGTGAAGTCTAAAGAGAAAAATAGAGTCAAGATGATTTTTGAACCTTTTATTTCCGAAGTTTCTAAAAAACAAAAAGATATTCTACATAAATTTAACCTCGAAATTAAACAGAAACGTGACATTTGTACTGTTGTTTGCCTAATTTTAGACCGTTTTTCTTGGTGATTTTTGACCCACAGAAATGCATTTTTTTACTCATAAAATTAAAATAGTGCAAAGTTATTATATTTCAGAAAGTTACGGGTAGTTACAGCCTGAATTTTGTTCACTTGCCCTTAATTTATTTTTTTTAAAATTTTTTATTCATTGCGAGGAAAATCATTGTTTTGACAATATTGCTAGTATCATTCAATAGATATATATCTATCCGGTTTTCCGACAAAAGCGAGTCCTCCTTTGGCGGTTTCTTTGTAAAGTGAAGGTAAATCTTTTCCTGTAAGTTTCATTGTTTCTACGACTTTGTCGAAAGAAATTAAATGGTTTCCATCTGATAGCATTGCATAAAGATTGGCATCTAAAGCTCGTAATGCAGCAAAAGCATTTCTTTCGATACAAGGAATTTGTACTAAACCACAAACAGGGTCGCAAGTTAATCCTAAATGATGTTCTAATGCCATTTCTGCCGAATATTCGATTTGTTGTGGCGTTCCGCCAAAAAGTTGATTTGCTGCGGCAGCCGTCATCGAACAAGCCGAGCCAATTTCTCCCTGACAGCCGACTTCTGCTCCCGAAATAGAAGCATTACTTTTTATCACATTTCCAAAAATTCCGGCAGTTGCCAATGCCCAAATTATTTGTTTGTCGGAATAATCGTGTTCTTGACTCAAATGATATAATACAGCAGGAAGTACACCCGAAGAACCGCAAGTTGGTGCCGTAACAATTTCTCCTCCGGAAGCATTATGTTCGGAAACAGCAAGGGCATAAGATTGAACAAGCATTCTTCCCATTAATGATGGTTTATAGCTTTTTGCTTTTGCATAATACGACATTGCCTTTCTCCTAAGATGTAAATCTCCGGGTAAAACACCTTCTTCTTGTAAACCAATTTCTATCGATTTTTTCATCGTTTCCCAAACAACTTGTAAATAATCCCAGATTTCTTTTTTTTCAAATTCTTGAACATATTCCCAAAAAGTAAATCCTTGTGAATCCATATATTTTAATATTTCTGCAATATTTTTATGCGGATAAATGTTTTCTTCCGTAAATTTTGTGTTCTCATCTGCAATTTTACCTCCTCCAACGCTGTAAATTATCCATTCTTTCAATAAATTTCCCGAATTATCAAATGCTTGATATTTCATTCCATTTGGATGAAAAGGTAAAAATATTTCTGGTTTCCAAATGATTGTGGTTTTTTCATTTCCTAAAATATTAATAATTGCTTTGTCGGTAAGATGTCCTTTTCCGGTTGCAGCTAATGAGCCATAAAGTGTTACGGAATATTTTTCGGCTGTAGGTGTCTCTTTTAAAAAGATTATTGCAGCGTTTCTTGGTCCGATTGTATGCGAACTCGAAGGTCCATTACCTATTTTATATATTTTTTTGATACTTTCCATTTTTTGATTTATTAGTTATTAGTTAATTGAAAATTGAAAATTGAGAGTGAAAAATAGTAAATGTATGTTTTGTGTTCATAATTTTTTAAATCTTTTTTCGTATAATAAAAATAAGCTATAAAGATACAAAATTTACTTGTCTTTTGCAAATAAAAAACGACTTTATAAAGGAAACGCATTAAAAAAGACAAAACCATAGTAACAATTTTAAATTATCAACAAATTTAGCAAAATACAGATATTTATAAATAAAAACATATCGTTTTCTATTAACAAATTTTATCTCGTATTATTAGTAACTATTTGATGTACAAATATATAACATTGATAATTATTAGTAAATTTACAAAAAAACACTAATAATTATGACATTACTGCATCAAATATTTAGAAAATTGCAAAACCCACGAATCAACCGTCATAAAAAGCATAAATTATTGGATATTATATTAATTCTGATGAAATTGAGAGTTAGACAATTTTTCGGCACAAATTGCATATTGTAAAACTTTTTAAAAGTAAAGATTTTTAAATTGCGAATAAAAATCCTTATAATAAAAATAGCATGATTAACTTCTTTGAGTGCTTCGCAGTTACAAATTTTGCTATATGAGTGAATTTTAGTTATTTTTTCTTTCCCAATACTGATTTGCTTTAAATAATTTAGCCTTATCAAATTCTTTGATATTTGAAATTGCTTGTCCTTTCTGTATTTTTGACATATTTTGTGCCATCGTGGTACTATCTTTACCTGATAAACCAAGAAACTTTTCCATAGATTTTGTGTTGCTTTTATCATTAATATTAAGGAGAAAAGCAGTTGAACAAAGTGAAGAAAAATCAAACTCTTTTTGATTGTATTCATCAATACCCTGAGAAAGAAGAACAATAGAAACACCTTTTGACCGAATTTCACGCAACATGACTTCCAAAATACCCTGATACTTCTTTTCTTTAAAAAGATTGTGCGCTTCGTCAATTAAAATCACATACCTTAAAGATTTACAATGATTCTCTTCAGGGCTATCTGCCATATTCATAAATGAATTATAAATATAGTTTATTATCAGAAACAGAGAAGTAAACCGAATAGAATTTGGCAAAGTTCCTGAAAGTGAAAGATAAACATTTTTATCTAAAAAATCTGTTTCGTTTTTACGAGTTTCTTCAAAAATTCCGTAATAACTCAAATCTTCCATTATTTTAGTCAGTTTATCTTGTTTATCATAGGTTTCTTTTAATTTTTCGTTGATTTGTTCTAAGGTTGGATAAGTTCCAGCTTTTTGGTCAATAAATGCTTCGTTACAAGCATCTCGAAGATTAAGAATTTGTTTTTGTCCTAAATTGTCATATTTACTAATAATATCTACAAATTTATCAATCCCCATTTTTTTATTTGCCTCGTTTACATTATCAATGAATGTAAGCGGATTAATTGGAAATTTATCTTGCGGGACATCAATAAAGGTGGTTTTTGTATCATTAAAAAACTGCTCATATTTCTTTACATCATCTTTCTTTAACCCTTTAAAATCAAGAAATATAAAATTCACCTGTCCATTTGATTTTTCATAAAGTTGTGAAACAAAATCAAGTGCAAATTGCGTTTTACCTGTACCAGAATTACCTGCTACGGCAATATGAGCATTATCATATTTCTCAACGTCATTGGGACAAAAATAAATAGACTCGTTAGTATCAATCTTTTTCCCAATTTCCAATTTTAGCAATCCGGAAAAATAGGACTTTTCAATATGTTGTTGATTGTTTTTAACGTGACCAAGTGAAACAGTCAAATCTGTAAGGTGTGCTATTCCTTTTTCGATATATTCATTCAAAAAATCAAAAAATGTATATTCATTTGTATCAAAAATATTATCTAAAAGTTCTAAACCATAGTCAATATGCAACTTTACATATTTTGGAATACTTTCATCTGTCTTATAAATCCCATAATGTTGACAAATCAATGCAACATAAAAATCTCTATATTTTGCATCAAACAAAGTGAGTTCTTTATATTCTTTGCCTTTTGAATCGTAAGAATTAAAATCGTCAATTGTAAATATTTTACCTTTTTGCAATGAATATGCTAGTGCAATTCTTGCGATTACATTCTCAGAAGTGCGGTCGCCGAGTTTCGGTGTTAAACGACGAATGATTTCTTGACTATTTTCCGAAGTCTTAATATTAATTTGCATTGCTAATTTTATTATAGGTTGTGAAAAGAGCATCCAAATTTGTTTCCAAAAATTCAGAACTATCTGTTGAAGTGTTATTTATAAGGAATGTTTTACAAACATTTGGCTGTAAGAGTTTATACTCATCTTCTGTGAGCTCCTTATACAAAAGCGGATAGATAATGACTTGTTTAGATACATTTGGATAAAAATGTTTGATAATGTTTTCGGCGTGTTGTTTGTCGAATTTTTGCATTGGTGAGTCAATAAATACAGGAAAATCGATTTCCGATTCCGAAACAAGCGAACTCAATAAAGCCGAAGCATATAATTGCCGTTCGCCCATAGAAAGAACACTTTTATCTATTTCTTTGTTGCCCTTACCAAATAAAACAATATCAATATCTTCGCTTGTTGTGATATCAACATCAACTCTTAGCACGAAATCTTTTTTATGCAAAAGCAATGTTAAGGCATTGAGCATTTTTGTCTGCAACGATTCTTTCTTTTGTTCTTTAAATTGCGTAATAAATTCTTGTAACGTACCGATTAACTGCTTGGCTTTTTGCTCTTTCTCAGAATATTGAGCACAACTATCAAGTTTATTTCGTAAAGCAGTTTGGTCTTGCTTATGTTTTTTTAGTTGTTCTTTCAGATCTTCAATTTTTTTGTTTAAACTTCCTATTTCTTGATTCTTTTTATCAATTTCATCGTTAAAATTATCTCTTTTATTTCTTAAATCGGCAATGTGTCCATCCTGTGCGTTTATTTCAGCATCCCTGATTTTGCGATTTATTGCATCTATCTGATTTTTTATGGAAGAATACTCCGTATTGATTTTTGAAAATTGACTTTTAAAGTTATTTTTGGTAGAAGAGACAAGTTGATTAAACTCATTAATTTGAGTTGTAGAAAAATCGTGCATAGTTTGTAACCTTCCATCAATATCCGGCACATCGGAATAGAAATATTTCTTTACTAAAATTTCAATTTGATTTACATAAAAATCAGTCGTTTTAATATCCGGAACAAAATTTAATTTTTGCTTTTCTTTTTCAATATCCTGCCGTATTCTTGTAATTTTTTCTTTTACATCTTCTTGTTTGTAAATTTGTTCGGTAAGCATTTTTTCGTTTTCGATTTGTTCGGCAACGTTTGCAAGCGTTTCTCCTGCCAAAGCAAAAGGAATAATATCAAATGTTCCTTTTAATTCCTCCTGTACTTGCATTTTTTTGTTCTCTAATTCGCTTTTTTCTTGTCGCAGTTTTTCTAATTCCTCTCCACTCATTCGGTCACCCGCTTTTACAAGTTTTAATGATATGTCTTCGGATTCGTGTCTTTTTTGCGTTATATCTACTGTTAATTCATCTATTTGACTTTCGCATTTTTCAATTTCTAAATCAGTATTTTTAATATCTGACTCTAATTTATTTAACTTATATTTGTCTTCCCAATTTGCAGATTTGCCACGGTACTCGTCTAATTTATCTTCCAAATTATCTTTCAAAACTTCATATTTTTGAATGCCCAAAACTTCGGAATATGCTTGACTTAGTTGTCGGCGTTGGTCTGTTTGATTTATTTCAGCAAGGGAAGTGATTTTTTCAGCATCAAAAAAGAAGAATTTTGCAATTGCAATTGGCAAAATAAAATCTCGGATAAAAATTTCTTCTCCTTTTTGGTTGTCTGAAGATAGATTTTCTATAAGTTCCTGTGGTTGCCCACTTATCAAAACCTCAACGGTATCAGAAGTTCCTTTAATTATATTGTAGCTTCTTGTCACATCTACATCGCATAAGACATTTTGCACATTCACATTAGAAAAAGACATAGTTACAGAAAATTCCTTTTCACCTTCTTCTTGTGCTTTTCTGTTCATACTGTCTGCTATGTATTTTGTATAATTACCTTTGTCAGAAATCTCCTTTTGATACATGGCATCAACTTGTCCCATGTTTTTACCATACAAACACCAAACAAGCGACATCAGAAAAGTTGTTTTTCCGAAACCGTTTTGCCCACTAACAATGATAATATTTTTGTTGTCTTTGGGTATTAACGAAATGTGATTTACTCCTTTGTAAATTCTGAAATTATTTAGTTGTATTTCTTTGATATACATTATATTACTGCTTTTTAAGATATTTTTCAATAACCAATTCCATTTCGTCTTTTAAACCTCTTTTGCGGTTTAATAGTGCTTTTTGTCTTTGAAGTTCAAGAAGTTCCTGAATCAATGCAAAGTCTTTACTTTCTCCATTGCAAACCGATTTCAGTAAATCAATTTCCTTTTGAATTTTTTCATCTAAATTTTTCATATCTAATTCTTTATGATAAATTTTATTATATATTTCCGATACAGTTTCATAATCTGTTATTGTTCTGTAATTCTTGCTGGCAATTGCCAAATCTCTACGCCAAATTACCTGAATTGCAATCAGTTCAGAATTGTTTATTAATTCAATTTTAGGATTATATTTCTGAATTTCTCTTTGTGTTTTCAATATTTGTTTCAAAAGTTTAATTCTGTATTCTATCGTATAATTTCCTTGATTATGTCCATCTTCAGTAACAGCCCATTGTCCGTTTCTGCGTGTTGTTTCTCTATTTTCTGAAACATTACGCTCGTTAAACATACTTTGCCGTAAATCTAAAAGAGGTTTTAACCATTCTTGTCCGTTATTTACTTGTGCCGTAAGCGATTTGTCTTCTTTTACCACCGTACAAGTCCAACATCCAAAACGACTTTGTCCACAAGAGCGATGTTTGTCATCAGTTACAACCACAGGACATTCATAATCATCTGCACTTGCATTTGCATAAATATTAAATAAAATTGAATTATCTGCACCCCATGGAGAAGTCATTGTGTTAATAATGTACCAAACCTCTTCGAGCATTAATTCCTTGATTGGCGAATAGGTGAAAGTGTTTGGGTTTAGCGGGTGCTTAGTCAAGCGTTTCCCTCTTATTTCGTGTTTTTTTATTGAATTGGCTCTCGTTTGACTTTCAGAACGACGTGTTCCAACCAGAATTATCGCTTCGCCACTTTCTGCAACTTGTTCTGTTATAAAACGAGAAGTTGGTTTTATTTTCATTCTTTCCGTACACCAGCGAAAAGTATTATTTGGCACAGGATAACCTCTCCCTACTACATTTACCCAAAAACTATCTTCTAATCGTGGAATAGTTTTTTGTACTTTAATTGGCAATTCTTGTTCCACTGCCGATTGCTCTATTTTTTTTAGCACCTCATCCACATATTGCTGAATTACAGGATTTTCTACAAGAGTATCATTACAAACAACATAAACCTCTCTTTGTCGTTGTTTATGAGGAATTTGCTTAACTGCCAGCCAGACCAATTGCAAAAGAGCAGTAGAATCTTTTCCGCCACTAAAACCTATTATCCATGGACGCAAATTATCCTCAATTAAATATTGGTCTTCTAGTTCTGATATTATATATTTTATGCGATAATTCATTTTTATTTTTTTGAAATTTTGACAAAAAAAATAGCGTGGAAACAACTTGCCTAACTACAAGGTTACCACGCCTATCAAATCTGACAAGTCACTCCACACCGATTATTCGGCATTCGCTAACTTATCCTTGATTTGATAACTCAAAAAATGAGTTTAAAGTGGTAAATTTGTAGTCAAGAATAACGCAAAACGCTATTTTTATATGTCTTATTTCATTTATTTTATACCATATTTTTTTTTCGTTTATAATTTAATCGTAAAATTATAATTATTTTTTTAAATTTCCAAACAAAATTTTTTTTTGAAAAATATTTTGTTTGTGGTAAATTTTGTTTTGCCGTCAAAACATTTTTTTGTATTTTATTTCAATCTTTTCATCAAATTTTGATTATCCAACAGCGATTTCATTTGTGTAAACCGTGATTCTATTAAGATTTAT
>JAITXI010000085.1 GCA_031284905.1 Bacteroidales bacterium | reverse complement strand
TGATGCAACGATTTAAGTTAAATTACAGACAACCTAATTAGGTTACTTAAATAATTTAGCTAATTTTCTGTATCACAGTTATTTATGTAATTTAACTACCTAAATTGAGCGGAGTTAGGATTTAAATAAAGTAAAATTACCTGCTCCATAAACAATATTTATTGATAATCAGATATTTATGTAGCTGATTTCCTTCCGACCACGACTAGGCTAAAGCCGTTTACATTCGACCCACTTCGGGGTCGTAGTTTGGAGAGTAGATTCTTTTTTATTGAGATATGAGAGTCGTTCGCCCTTTTATTTTACTTCTTTGCGCTTTTTACATTTCGAACATATACCATAATAATATAATGAGTGATAATCTATACTAAAATCATATTCTTTTTTTATTTTATTTTCAATTTCATATATACTTGGGTCACAAAATTCAATAATATTTCCACATTTTACACAAATGAGATGATCGTGTTGATAACGTTTATAAATTTTCTCAAAAATGAACTTATTTTCTCCAAATTTATGTTTTACAACCAAACCTGCATCAAGAAAAATCTCCATCGCATTGTAAAGTGTCGTTTTTGTTACTCTGAAATTTTTTTCTTTCATAAAAACATATAAACTGTCAATACTAAAATGCCCAAGCTTATTTGAATAAATTTCTTCAAGGATAGCAAACCTTTCAGGTGTTTTTCTTAAATGATTTTTTTCAATATATTCCTTTAAAATATTATTAACTAAACTAATTGTATCTTTCTCTGACATTTTTTTAAAATTATACAAAGATAAAAAAAATGTTTTTTAATTCAAAAAAAAGCTATTAATTTTACAAAAGAAAATAATTTTGTTATGATAAACAGAAAAAAAGTTTTAATTATCGGAGCGAGTGGACAAATCGGCTCCGAATTAACACCATTTTTAAGAAATATTTATGGAGCAGATAATGTTATCGCTAGCGATTGCATTTTTCCTCTCACAAGCGGATTATCCGAAAGTGGTCCTTCTTGTAAAATTGATGCTACAAATGCTCAAGATATTGCAGATGCTGTTAAAAAATATGACATTAACATGATTTTTAATTTGGCTGCAATTCTTTCTGCTAAAGCTGAAGCAAATCCTCGTTTGGGTTGGAATGTTGGTATCGGTGCTTTAATAAATTGTTTGGAAGTTGCTAAAGAGTTTAATGCTTCTTTATTTACGCCGAGTTCAATTGGTGCTTTTGGACCGGAAACTCCGCATGATGGAACTCCACAAGACACTATTCAACGTCCCAAAACTATTTATGGAGTTACAAAAGTTACAGGTGAACTATTGAGTGATTATTATTTTAAACGTTTTGGCGTTGATACACGTTCGGTTCGTTTCCCCGGAATTATTTCTAATGTAACTCTTCCCGGTGGCGGTACAACCGATTACGCAGTTGAAATTTATTATGCTGCTGTAAAAAATGAAACTTTCTATTGTCCTTTAAAAGCGGGCACTTTACTTGACATGATGTATATGCCGGACGCTCTTAATGCTGTTGTTGAACTGATGGAAGCAAATCCTGATAAACTTATTCACAGAAATTCTTTCAACGTAGCTTCAATGAGTTTCGATCCTGAAAAAATTTATGCAGAAATAAAAAAATATTTACCAAATTTTGTAATGGAATACAAACATGATGAAGTTCGTCAAACTATTGCCGACTCTTGGCCAAATTATATGGACGATAGTTGTGCAAGAAACGAATGGGGCTGGAATCCTCAATTTAACCTCAGTTCTATGACGATAGATATGTTGGAAAAAATTAAAATTAAACTAGAACTGTAAACGGAGAACGGACGAATGGCGAACAGCGAAGCGATATAAAATCTAAAAAAATGTGTGGAATAACAGGATATTTCAGTAAAGAAAATAATAATTTTGTAAATCAAAAAACACTTGATGAGATGACTTTGTCTCTAAAACACCGTGGAGATGATGCCAGAGGTATTTTTTTTACTGAAAATTGCGGACTTGGTCATCAACGCTTGAGTATCATCGACTTATCTATTGATGCCAATCAACCAATGGAATCTCACTCGCTTCGCTATATTGGTGTCTTTAATGGAGAAATATATAACTACAAAGAAATTACAAAAGATTTGAATTTAGTTCCCTATACAAATTCAGATACAGAAATTGTGATTGAGGCTTTTGCGAATTGGGGAAGAAATTTTATTAACAAACTCAACGGAATGTTTGCAATTGCAATTTTTGATAAACAAGAAAAAAAATTATTTCTTTTTCGAGATCGTGCAGGCGTAAAACCTTTATTTTATTATTGGGACGGAATTAATTTTGCATTTGCTTCCGAAATAAAATCTTTATTGAAAATAAAATATATTCAAAAAAATAATAAAATAAACAAAGCTGCAATTCAACAATTTTTACATTTAGGATTTATTCCGGAACCAAATACTATTTACAATAATATTCACAAATTTCCAAGTGGTTCTTTTGCTGTAATTTCAGAAATTGAATTTAAAATCGAACCATATTGGAATATCGAAGAAAATATTAAAAGCAATGTAATTTCCGATTTTAGTCAAGCTAAAGAAAAACTTTCTTATTTGATTGAAGATGCTGTAAAAATTAGACTAGATAATTGTGATGTTGATTTTGGAACTTTTCTTAGTGGTGGAATAGATTCAAGTTTAATTACTGCTATAGCCAATAAAAACAAAAAAACAAAAAAACTTAATACTTTTTCAATCGGATTTAAAAATTCAAATTTTGACGAATCAAAATATGCAGAAAAAGTTGCCGGTTATTTAGGAACTAATCATAAAACATTTATTATCAGCCAAGATGAAGTAAGAGATATTATTGAAGAAGTTTTTGATTTTTTTGATGAGCCTTTTGCTGATTCTTCTGCAATTCCGACAATGATATTATCAAAACATACAAAAGAAGATGTTTCTATGGTTCTGTCAGGAGATGGTGGCGATGAACTTTTTCACGGCTACGGTTCTTATATTTGGGCAAAAAGGTTATCTTATTTTCATACGCCTTATATTAGAAAATATATGAATTTCAGTTTGAAACATTTTCCATCAAATAAATTTAAAAGAGCGGCTACTTTATTTGAATTTTCAGATAAAAACACCTTGAAAAGTCATATTCTTTCCCAAGAGGAATATCTTTTTAGTAATAATGAAATCGAAAATATTCTAAAACCCAATTTCAATAATTATAATTATTCAATAAATCAAAATTTTGATAATTTTAACAGAAATTTAACTCCGGCAGAAGAACAAGCTGTTTTCGATCTACGATATTACTTAAAAGATGACTTACTTGTAAAAGTTGATAGGTCTTCAATGAAATATGCTCTCGAAGTTAGAGTACCCCTTCTTGATTATAGAATTATTGAATTTACCCTAAATATCGCTCCTTCGCTTAAAATCAAACATGGAACTCAAAAACTCTTGTTAAAACAAATTCTATATGATTTTATTCCTGAAAATTTCTTCAATCGTCCCAAACACGGTTTTTCTATTCCACTTAGCGAATGGCTACTTACTGATAAATATATATCAGATTTAATCAATAAATATCTTAATAAAAAAACTATTGAAAAATTTGGGCTAGTCGAATATTCAGAAGTTGAAACTTTAATAACAAAATTCAAAAATGGACACGATTATTTATACAACAGAATTTGGGCTTTAATACTTTTGCATAAATTTTTCTCTAATAAAAACCTTCTTTAATTATGAAATTTTGGATGCTATTTACAATTCCAATCTCATTTTTTTTAGTAAATTGCAGTTCTAATAATAATATAAACAATGTTTTAAAGAATAATACCCAAAATATTTCAGATAGTATTTCAGAAGAAATAACAAAAAAGATAATATCTGACACAACGATATTCTTTATTTTCAATAATTTATATACAGTAGCGATTGATATTAAATATCCTCAATCTGAATGTAAAGGAAATATTCTGTTACTTCATGGTTGGAATTGCTATAAAGATGAAATTTGTCAAAATACTGATTTTTGCGATCAAGCCATAAATAAAGGTTATATTCTCATAATTCCTAATTTAGGTAAAACTAATTATATAAGTTCTATTTATCCTCAAACGCATAAAAATCTGCAAATTTATCCTACTCTCACATGGATAATTGACACAATGATTACGAATCTTCAAAATAATTTTTCTTTATTTTTACAAAATCAAAACAATTTTATTGCAGGAATTTCTACCGGTGCCAGAGGAGCTACAATGCTAGCTTATCACTTACCTGAAATTTTCAAAGCCGTTGCTACAATTTCAGGCGAATTTGACATAACTTCAAGACCAGACTATTATTTATATTATGCCTATTTAGGGCAACTTGAAAATTTTCCTGAAAGATGGAAAAAAGAATGTTTTGCTTTCGATTGTGAACATTATTTAGTCCCTACTTACATCGGACACGGCGAAAATGATAATACAGCTCCTGTGCAAAATAGTTTGGATATGTATGATTCTTTAAGATTTTATCATTCTGATATAAAATTTATTTTAAATATTGTTCCAAATGCAAGTCATAATTACAAATATTGGAAAACTGAAACAAAAAATATTATTACATTTTTCAATGAAATAATATAATTTTGATTATCTTTCTGTTATTTATACTAAACCGCTATAAAATTAGCAAACAATTTAGGTTAAAAACACAATAAGGTTCTAATGTTGAAACAGGTTTTGACCTTGCTTAGGCTTAGCTTTTTTAAAATGTTTCGTATGACTTTGACACTTTCAAAAATTGAAAATTACAAATTGGTATTAATTTTATAAAACCCATTTTTGGCATAATAAAATAGTATTGTGTTTATATTCAGGTAGTTATAATTTTTATGAGCAATAGCAGTCTAAGTCAGGAAATGTAGTAAAGTATTTTTGTTTTAGTTCATATAAACCACTTCAAATCTTGCTAAAGGAGTCATTCTTGCTCTACTAATAGATAATTGATTATCTTTAATACTGTAATTATCAGTAGTATTAAAGATTTTTACTAATTCATTTTCAATACTCATATCTATACACAATTTTTTTGTCATTATCAATTGTGAAAATTTAATATTAAAATTGTTTTCCGTAGAGAAAGTACCGGAAATGCGATTACAACTTAAACTTCCTGAAAATGTACCATCAGGATTGAACAAAATATGAGCTTCTGTTGGAATTTCTGAATTATAATCAATTAAATTACCATTTAATTCTATCAATTTCCAATATTTTCCGGTTAGTTCAAAATCTGTATTAATTTTTTTTAAAATAACCGATTCCATGTCTTCTTTTTCAAAAATTTCTCCTTGAGGTGATAATAAAATTAATTTATCATCTTGAAAAATGTAATGTTGAAAAGCTCCACCTTCATTAATATTGTGTAAATTTATTTCTGTTCCTTTTTCGTTCCATTCAAATTTACCGAAATTTTTAAAACTTCCTTTTTTATCTTGATAAGTACGAATCATAGAATATGTTAAATCTTTGTTGAGAGTGATTTGTGTGTTAATTCCACTACAATCTGCACAAGGAAGTTTCCCAAAAAATACAGCTACCCAAGTTTCAGAATTTTTTGAATTTTCTATTTTCGGCAAAATCATTCCTGTGTCAGGAGAATTAATTTCTTTTTTGCTTTTACAAGAGATAAAAATTGCAGTTAAACTAATAATAAATGTTAATTTGATAAATGAATTCATTGATTATATTTCCGATTTTTTACAAAGTTAATATAATTTTCAGAATTTTCAAAAATTGTTATTATCTTGAATATATGTTCTTTTCACTTTTACAGATTATTGGCTCTAATACCATTTACTCATACAAATAAGTCCAAAGTTTCAATGATATTCAGTAATCAGTACTGAATGCCAAATAATTTTCAGAATGAAATAAATTTAATAAATGGTATAATAGCAAAACTGTATTGGTTCTCGGTTTTCCAGTTCGCTCCTTCGCCGTTTATCGTCTTGGTTCTATTTAATTTCCCCAATTTTCCTTATCCAAACTTCTATAATGAATAGCTTCGGCAATATGAACAGCTTTGATATTTTCCGAAGCATCAAGGTCGGCTATAGTTCTAGAAACTTTAATAATTCTATCGTAAGCTCGTGCAGATAAATCCAATTTTTCCATCGCATTTTTGATAAGTGCCATACAAGTATCATCTAATTTACAATATTCTTTGATTTGTTTAGAATTCATTTGAGCATTAGAATAGATGTTTTTTTTATTTTTATATCTTTCATTTTGAATTTTACGTGCAGCCACAACTCTTTTTTGAATTTCAGAACTTTTTTCAGACGGACTAACATTAGAAAGTTTATCAAATTTTACAGGAGTAACTTCTAAATGAATATCAATTCTATCCAAAAGGGGACCGGAAATTTTATTCAAATATTTTTGGACGACTCCCGGCGAACAAGTACATTCTTTATCTGGATGATTATAATATCCACAAGGACAAGGATTCATCGAAGCAATTAGCATCAAACTTGCAGGAAATTCGACAGTGAATTTTGCACGAGAAATTGTAATTATTCTATCTTCAAGAGGCTGACGTAAGACTTCTAAAACCGAACGTTTAAATTCCGGAAGCTCATCAAGAAAAAGTACGCCATTGTGAGCCAAAGAAATTTCACCGGGTTGAGGGAAAGTTCCACCACCAACCAAAGCAACATCAGAAATTGTATGGTGAGGAGAGCGAAAAGGACGTTGCAAAATCAACGAATGACCGGCTTCTGTTTGTCCGGCGACAGAATGTATTTTTGTTGTTTCAATAGATTCGTCAATTGAGAGAGGAGGTAAAATTCCTGGTATTCTTTTTGCCAACATAGTTTTTCCTGATCCGGGAGGACCTATTAAAATAATATTATGTCCACCGGCAGCTGCAACTTCTAACGCACGTTTTACATTTTCCTGACCTTTAACATCAGCAAAATCAATATCTAAATCACCTACAACTTTATTAAATTCAGCTTCTATATCAATTTCAACTTTTTTAAGTGCATTAGCATTTCCATTTAAAAAATCAATAATTTCATTTATATGTTTTACGGAATAAACTTCGATTCCTTCAACAACTGCTGCTTCTTTAACATTTTCTTCCGGTAAAATTATTCCTTTAAAATTATTTTGTTTTGCACAAATAGCAAGCGGTAAAGCTCCTTTTATTGGTTTAACAATCCCATCAAGAGAAAGTTCTCCCATTATTATAAAATCGGTTAACAAATCAGAATTTATTTGTTCAGAAGCTGCTAAAACACCAATTGCAAGAGGTAAATCGTATGAAGCGCCTTCTTTTCTAACATCTGCAGGAGCCATATTTATAACAATTCTTTTCCCAGGCCATTTAAAATCATTACTTGTTAAAGCACTAATAATTCGTTGCTGACTTTCTTTTACGGCATTATCCGGTAATCCTACCAAATAAAAGTTAATTCCTGAAGAAATATTTACTTCGATAGTTATCGGATTTGCAATAATGCCTTCAACAGCACTTCCAAAAATTTTTACTAACATCGTTTTTTTGTTTTTAACAAAATTACTATTTTTTTGATTATGATAACAAAACTTTTTTAATTTTTTACAATGTTATATATTTATAAATATATTCTTATTTATGAATAACATTTCCATTCTTGTATTTTATAATTTGTAATTGATAACTGATTATTCCTTTATACAATCCCCAACTTTAAATCAGCATAATTCATATCACAAAAATAATTAAAATATTTCAATTAATCAATTTCAAATTTGTTCAATCGTTTATAAGTCAGATTAATCGTTAATCATTATTTCTTCAAAAGTCTTAGTTTGCTCAAAAAATTTTACTCCTTTTTCTTTATCACATTTTCCCATTACAAAAGTAATTCCATTTGTTACTATAAAGTATGGGGCAGAAATTTCATAATTATAATTCCAAATTTGGTCGAAAACTTTTTGAGCAATATTCACTTGCGGTGCTTTACATTCAATTAAAATCAAAGGTTTAATATTTCTATCATAAACAATTGCATCGAAACGTAAATGTCGATTTGCTAATATTATTTGTTTTTCTAATGCTATTAAAGTTTGCGGGATCTTTAATTCTGAAATTAAAAATTTTATCAAATTTTGTCTTACCCACTCTTCTGGAGTACAAACTATCCATTTTGTACGGATTTCATCAAAAATATAGATTTTTTCATCTGCTTTTTTCAATCGGAAATCATATTCAGGGAAACATAATTGCAGCAACGGACTATTCATTCTTTTTCAATATATAATCAATACAAAAAAAATCATTATCCGTTGATTCTAACCAAAAATGAATTTTATTTTCGGAAAAAAGAAAATAATTAAGTGCAATTACATCTTTACTTTTAGAATTACAAAAAGAATACAAATTTTCGTCAATTTGAGTAAGTTTATATTTTTCTGAAGAATTTTGTTCCGGAGATAAACCTTGTAAGGTTAAACTAATTTCGTTTTCAGAAATATTAATAATTTTAGTATTAAATAATATTGTATCAAAATCAAGAATCTTATAATTTTCTATAATTATTTCATTAGGCTTTGTTTTTGTCCAAATTTCAAGTCCTTTTGACTCATTTTCCGAATAATTCCATGTTCCAATCATTGATTCAAGAAAGTCCATATTTTTCTGTGAATATAAATTTGTTGTAAAAAAAAATATTAAAATTACGCTAAAATTTTTCATTTTATTTTTGTTCTTCTTCTTTTTTATTCTCAAGATGTTTCTATTCCCTATTTCTTATTTACCGTTCCCCCGTCTTGGCTCTTGCTTCTCTTTTTCTCTGTTCAGCCGTTCCGTATTCCGTTCATCCTTCTTATTAATAATACTTTCTATTGAGTTTGTCGTAACATTAAGTTCGTATCCCAAAATAATTACCCAAGCAGAAATATAAAATAACATCATTACTATCATAATTGTACCTATAGAGCCGTATAATTTATTATACTGAGCAAAGTTTGCAACATAATAAGAAAAAGCTAAAATAGAAATAATTTGAAAAAAAGTTGCAAATATAGCTCCCGGGGAAATTAATTTCATTTTTGATTTATTAATTGGTGCTACATAATATAATATTGAAATTACAACAAAATATAACAATATGATAATCAGCCATTTAACAAGATTTAGTAATATATTTATAAAAACTGTATCAATATAAGGAAAATAGCTTAATAATTTCACAATTAAAGTATTTCCAATAATAATAAGAGAAATTGCAATTATTAATAATATTCCAACAATAAAAACTAAAATTAAAGACACAAATCTTTCGCTAAACCAATTTCGTGGCTTTATTGTGTGATAACTTGCATTGAAAGCTCCAATTAAAGCTGCAAATCCACTGGAAACGAAATAAATTAATAGAACAAATCCGATAGAAAGTACGCTTGTTCTTTGTTGTAAAATTGTGTCGTTAATAGTTTGGTCGAACATTTGGTATGCTTGTATAGGCAAAACGTCAGAAATTAATTCTAAAAGTTCTGTTTGGAAATTTTCAAATGGTAAAAATGGAATTAAACTGAATAAAAATATTAGAGCCGGAAAGATTGCCATAAAAAAACTAAATGCTACGCTTGCAGCACGGATGCCGATAGTTCCTTCTTTAATACCTTTGACAAAAAACATTATTACATAATATAATGAATTTCCCCGAAAACCGGGCAATATTATTTTTTTAGCAAAATCTGTTACTTTTTCAACTATTTTGAAGTATTTTTCCTTAATAAAACCAAAATTTTCCATGGTTGTTTTAAATTATTTAAGAAAGATTTAATTTTGATTTTCAAATAAACCGACATCTAAAATTTTTGCAATTCCTTTTTCTAAAGTAACAAGAGGTCGCCCCAAAACGTTACACATATCTTTATTATCCGGACAACGACGCGTCATGTCTCCTTCCGGTAATGGCGGTATATTAACAATTTTCGATTTTGAATTTGTTATTTTAATAATCATTTTAGCTAATTCCAACATAGAAATTTCGATAGAATTACCTATATTTACAACATCATTTATAAATAAATTCTGATAAGCAATTTTGAGAGTTGCTTCAATATTATCATCAATATAACAGAATGTCCGTGATTGTTTCCCGTTTCCATAAATTGTAATATTATCATTATTCAAAGCAGAAAATAAAAACTTACTTACAACGAAATTTTTGTTTTGTTTTGGTCCATAAGTGTTAAAAAATCTGAAAATTGTATAATTTAATCCGTATTCTTTATTGTAAGATTTCAAGAATGCTTCCCCAAGATTTTTTACAATTGCATACGGCAGGCGAGAATTTAGAGGTGTCGTTTTTGTGTTTTGCGGATATTCTACCGGTTCTCCATAAACTTCTGAAGATGAAGCAAAAAATAATCTTTTTACTCTTGTATTTTTACATAATCGACATATATTTTCAATTCCTTTTATGTCTTCTAAAACTTTAACCGGATTTTCTTGTGTACGAAGAACGCCAACAACTGCTGCATAATGAAAAACATAATGAAATTGCCAAGTCATCATTATTTCCATTATATCTTCATAATTATTTACATCTCCTTTGATAAAAATAAGATTTTGCCTTGAAGAATTTAATTTTCTTTTGTCTCCGGTTGAAAGATTATCAACGACTACAATAAAATTTTCCAAATTTTCACTTAATTTTTCAGCTAAAGCAGAGCCAATAAAACCTGCTCCACCTGTGAGTAATATTTTTCTTATATATTGAATTTCTGCTTCCATGAATTTTCGATAAAAATTTTTTACAAAATTAGTGTTTTTATATGAAAAATTGTAGTTATTTTTGATTTCTGTCCACAAAATATACAAATCTTTCGTTTGACTCGAATAAAATTTTTGTTTTAATTTACGATTGTTACGCTTTGCTACACGAGGGGTTGCATTCAGCGAGGGCTTCGCCGTTTGCCGTTATTTCAATAGTACAGTGGTTTAGTTTCTATTTACAAATTTTTCTTAAAAAACTCCAATTGTTCTTGTATTTTAGTAGCTTCAAGAATAATAACAATGTCTATAGCATTGTTTTTAAAGAAGATAACAGAAGAATTTGAAAATTGAGGATATTCCGTAGTGTTTAATTCCCAGTCGAAATAACAATTTTCTTTAATTGCCATGAAAGGAGAAATATCAAAAACAGTACCTTTTGCAGTTATTAATTCAACTTTCGCAAGTCATTTAACTATCTGATTTACAATAAAAAAAGTGGCAAACGTTTTGAGTTGTTAAGCCGCATTTATTCGCACGTAACAAATAGTTTTAACTACGGTTTCAAGGGTTTATTCCTTGGTTATAACGATTGTACAAGTTTTTATGGACTTGATTTTTCACTTCACGGCGAAAAAGGCGACGAAAAAAAGAAAAATTACAAACCATAAGGTTTGACACCAAAGTTGGTTTTACTGTCATATACTAAGCGTTCAAACATAAAAATGAAGTATCACAAAAAACTAAATTGTTACTCATACGAACTGTTTGTTGATTTTAAAGGTATTTCTGTAAAAATTATTTTCTGTCGCATTGGCAAACGCAGGAAATGGCACGGACTTTTGACCACAAACACAAAACTTTATTTTGCTACAGCGTATGAAATTTATGCAACTCGCTGGACTATAGAGGTTTTTTTCAAGGAATGTAAGCAGTATTTACGTTTGGGCAAGTGCGAGTCGCGAGATTTTAACGCACAAATTGCTACTACTTTTATTTTGCAATTTTTTAGAAATTATTTTTATAATATAAATTTTTTACATTTAATTTTTTGTTTTTCAAACTAAAATTCTAACTTTGTAAAAAATTTCTATAGTCATAATTTTTATTTTATGAAAAGGACAAAAATAAAAGAAATATTAGCAAATAATAATATTACAGAAACAGAAATTGTTGCAAGTGGGTGGGTTAGGACAAAAAGAGTAAGTAAAAATGTTGGATTTCTGTCATTAAATGATGGTTCAACAATAAAAAATCTTCAAATTGTAATAGATATTAATCCAGAAATTGAAGAATTATTATCAAGAATACATTCTGGAGCTTCGATTTCTGCAACAGGAAATTTAGTAAAATCGGAAGGAGTTGGACAAACTGTTGAATTAAAATGTAATAAATTAGAAATTCTCGGAGAAGCAAATCCTGACGAATATCTATTACAACCAAAAAAACATAGTCTCGAATTTTTGCGAGAAATTGCACATCTCCGACCACGTACAAATACTTTCAGTGCAATATTCAGAATTCGCCATGCTATGACTTTTGCAATTCATAAATTTTTCAATGAAAAAGGATTTTGCAATGTTCATACACCAATAATTACAGGTTCTGATGCGGAAGGTGCCGGAGAAATGTTTCAAGTTACAACTCTTGATTTGAATAATTTACCCAAAACAGAAGACGGACACATAGATTTTTCACAAGATTTTTTCGATAAATCTACAAATCTCACAGTATCAGGACAATTAGAAGGCGAATTATTTGCTATGGCATTATCAGAAATTTACACTTTCGGACCAACATTTAGAGCAGAAAATTCCAATACAGCCCGCCATCTTGCAGAATTTTGGATGATAGAACCCGAAATGGCTTTCTACAACCTAAACGACAATATGGATTTAGCAGAAGAAATGCTAAAATATTTAGTAAATTATGCTCTTAATAATTGTTATGATGATATAGAATTTCTTTCAAAACGAAGAGAAGAAGAACAAAAAACAAAACCTCAAAATGAAAGAGACGACATGAATTTAATTGAAAAATTAAAATTTGTAGTAACTAATAATTTTGAGAGAATTACATACACACAAGCAATTGAAATTTTGTTAAATAGTAATGCAAACAAGAAAAATCAATTTGAATATAAGATTGAACGCTGGGGAACAGATTTACAGAGCGAACACGAAAGATATTTAGTTGAACGTCATTTCAAAAAACCCGTAATTCTTATTGATTATCCAAAAGAGATAAAAGCATTCTATATGAAACAAAATGAAGACGGAAAAACTGTAAAAGCAATGGATGTTTTATTCCCACAAATAGGAGAAATTATTGGAGGATCACAAAGAGAAGAAAACTACGAAAAATTAAAAGCAAGAATTTCAGAATTAAATATACCGGAAAAAGATATGTGGTGGTATTTGGATACAAGAAGATTTGGAACAGTTCCACATAGCGGATTCGGATTAGGATTTGAGAGATTAATGTTATTTGTTACCGGAATGGGAAACATTAGAGATGTAATTCCATTCCCGAGAACACCAAAAAATGCAGAATTTTAAAGTAGAGCATACACTGACAAACAGATATAAAGTGAATATTTAAAATGTAACAATGGGCATAACATAAAGTAGCGAGCAACGTTTGTCCTTCAAAAAAAAAAAAATAATAGTAAATCTGAAATAAAAAATAAATATTATGGAAGCAAATAAAAAACTAAAACTTAAATTAATAGTAATGAATTTTCTCCAATTTTTCGTTTGGGGAAGTTGGATGATAACACTTGCACACTATGGTTATAGCGAAAAACATTGGAATGGAGGAGAATTTGGATTAGTATTCTCTACAATGGGTTTTGCGTCTTTAATTATGCCTACACTGTTTGGTGTTCTTGCTGATAAATGGAAAGCAAATTATGTTTATGCGATTTTACATCTTTTATTTGGTATTACAATGTGCTTTCTGCCACTTATTGATGCACCAATGCCATTCTTTTGGGTATTGTTGATTGCTATGTGTTTCTACATGCCAACAATTGGACTTGATAATTCTATTGGATTTGAAATCTTAAAAAAAGAAGGAAAAGACCCGACAAAATATTTTCCTCCAATAAGAGTTTGGGGAACAGTTGGTTTTATTGTAGCAATGTGGCTCACAAATCTTTTTACAAAAGACTGGGGCTTTGGACAGAGCATAAATATTTCTTTCATTATTGCAGCAATCGGTGCGATTTGTTTGTCGTTGTTTTCTTTTATTTTTCTACCTACAATTAATAAAGAAAAAGTTGTTAAAAATGAATCTTGGATTGACAAATTAGGTTTACGTGCATTTTCTTTATTTAAACAAAAGAAAATGGCAATCTTTTTTATTTTCAGTTTATTGTTAGGAGGAGCATTGCAATTAACAAATGCTTATGGCGATGTATTTCTGGCAGATGAAAATATTTTTCCGATTGGCGGAATAATAAATGATTTATCTACAATCATTCTTTCAATTTCGCAAATTTCTGAAGCAATATTTATTCTTGCAATTCCATTTTTCATGAAAAAATTTGGAATAAAAAAAGTAATGTTATTAAGTATGTTAGCATGGGTTCTTCGTTTTGGATTGTTAGGATTATCAGATAACTCAGGCTTGGGCTTTGGGCTTATTGTTTTGTCTTGCATAATTTATGGAATGGCTTTCGATTTTTTCAATATTTCCGGTGCTTTATTTGTTGAAAAAAATACTGATTCAAAAATACGATCTTCGGCTCAAGGAGTTTTTATGTTAATGACAAACGGTATTGGAGCAGTTTGTGGAAACCTCATTGCAGGACAAGTAATTAGAATATGGTTTGAACCCAATGGAATCAGAACTTGGAATATCGGAAGTTTTGAACATCCTGTATTTTTAAATATCTGGTTTGTTTTTGCTGCTTATGCACTCATTGTGGCAATATTATTTGCAATTATTTTCAGATACAAACATAATCCTAACGAAATTAGTGAAATAAAACATTAATTTAATAATTAGTAATTATTAATTTATCTTTCTCAAGTAGTGTAATTTGCAGATATACAAAAATTAAAATAATATTTTAATAATTTACTGAAATTCAGTAAATTTGTGTTACAAAAATAAATATAATGCTACAACACAAGAGTATTAAAATTATTTTCTTAATCAGATTTGTACAAAAGTAATACTATTTTTGTTGTTTTTAAGTTATTATTTTGACAAATCTTTGTATAAAAGCAAGGATAATTTTTTTTAATGCTAATAAAAAGCGTAATTTTGCAAAAAAATTTAGCTATGACAGATAAAGAAAAATATAGAATATTCTGTCCTAAAGAACTAACAATTCCTGTATATTCAAGAGATTGGTGGCTAGATTGCGTATGTGGAGAAAATAATTGGAACGTGCTTTTATATTATCATGGAGACGAAATTGAAGCGGCGATGCCAATTTATTCGCCTGTCAAAAAAGTGATTTTGATGCCTGAAAAAACTCAAACTTTAGGAATTTGGTTTAATCCAAAATTTGAAAATTTGAATTATTCAAAAAATTTATATCGAAAACAAACAATTTGTAATTATTTTATAGATAACCTACCGTTGCATAACTATTTTTTACAAAAGTTTCATTATTCATTTACAGATTGGTTGCCATTTTACTGGAAAGGATTTAAACAAACTACGCGTTATAATTATATTTTGCCTGATATTTTAAATTCGGAAAAATTGTGGAATGATTTGGGAGAAAATATTAAAAGAAATATAAATAAAGCAAAGAAAAAATATAATATAGAAATCCGAAAGAGTATTCCTATCAAATTGTTTTTGCAAGTTAATAACAAGACTTATGAAAGACAAAAAATGAGTTCATATCATCCGGAAATGCTTCAAAAGATGATAGAAATCTCACGTTCTAAAAACCAAGGAGAAACTTGGGGTGCATTCGATAAAGAAGGTCGTTTGCATGCGGCAGTTTTTATTGTATGGCAAGAAAATTGTGCTTATTATATTGCCGGAGGAGGAGACCCTGAATTGCGAAATTCAGGAGCTCATGCTTTTGTTTTATGGCAAGCTATTTGTGATGTTGCAGAATATTCTTATTCTTTTGATTTTGAGGGTTCTATGATACAAGGCGTAGAGCGTTTCTTTCGAGAGTTTGGTGCAAAACAAATACCTTTTTTTGAAATTTCAAAAGGAAGATTAAGTTTAATAAAAAGACTTATTATGAAAATTGAATATCTGTTAAAAAATAAACCTAAGTGAAATTTGTTTTTTAGTATATTTTATAAATGACAGATAAAGAAAAATATAGGATAATATGTTGTAAAGAACTGACAATTCCATTATATTTAAGAGATTGGTGGTTAGATTGTGAATGCGGAAAAAATGATTGGGATGTACTTATATATTATCAAGAAGATGAAATTGAAGCAGTATTTCCTATTTATTTCCCATGTAAAAAAGTTATTTGGATGCCGTATCATACTCAAACTATGGGTATTTGGTTTAATCCAAAATTTGAGACAACAAAGTATTCTAAAAATTTATTACGTAAACAAAAAATTTGCGAATATTTTATCGAACATTTGCCAGCTTTTGATTTTTTTCAACAAATTTTTCATTATTCGTTTACAGATTGGTTACCGTTTTATTGGAAAGGTTTTGAGCAAATAACAAGATATAATTATATCTTGCCGAATATAAAAAATACAGACGAACTATGGAGTAAATTAAGCAAAAATATTAAACGAAACATTAAAAAAGCAAAAAATAAGTACCAATTAGAGGTGAGGAAAAACATTACGATTAATTCTTTTATAGAAATTTATGATAAAACATTTAAACGCCAAGGGGAAAAAACATATCATTCAAAAAAACTGGGAAAATTAATAAATACTTGTTGTGCCATAAATAAAGGAAATATTTGGGGTGCTTTTGATAAAGAAGGTCGTTTGCATGCGGCAGTTTTTATTGTATGGCAAGAAAATTGCGCTTATTATGTTGCAGGTGGTGGAGATCCTCTCTTACGACAATCCGGTGGGCATGCTTTGGCAATGTGGAATGCTATTTGTGATCTTTCTGAAATTTCTTCTTCATTCGATTTTTCAGGTACTATGATTAATGGAGTTGAACGCTTTTTTAGAGAATTTGGTGCAGTACAAATGCCCTGTTTGTTAATTTCAAAAGGGAAATTCAGTCTTGCAAAAAGGGTAATAATCAAAATAAAAGATTTGTCGAAAAAATAAGAAAACGAAGCTGAAATTTTTTCAACCTCGTTTTCTTTGCAGATAAGTGATTTTTTTGTTATTTACATTTTATCGGAAGTATGTTATTTTTGCATCTTTTCGTGGTTACAACCTTCAGCTTTATGTTGACTACAACAACCGGCTGATTTCGCAACTGTCGCTTTATATCCAATTTTATCCAAAGATTCAATTAACTTTTGAGAGTCTGTTTGGTCATTTTTGTATTTTATCACAACATTTTGTTTCTCCAAACTTGGTTCTACTTCTTTTACTCCTTTTGTAAACGCTAATTGTTTTTTCACTTTTGCAACACAGTTATCACAAGACATTGCTACATTTAACGTAACTTCCGATGTTGTCGATTGTTTAACTTTGTTTTCACTTTTTTCTGCTTTTTGAGCAAAACTTGCAATATTACACGCGAATATTGCGACTAAAATTATTACTGATTTTTTCATAATTAAAAATTTTGTTTTTGTTATTTATTTGAGACACACAATTGTACGTCTTTACATTTTATTTTTTATTGATTGCAAATCTTATGCCAAGGTAATACATTTGTCCGTTTATCGGTCCGTAAATTAAGGAAGAATCAAAATGTTCTCCGAAAGGATTATCGGCGGCAATAATTGGATTTTTCTGTTTGAATCCTAATAAATTCTCAACACCAACATACATCTCCCATTTTCTAAAATATTTTGTAATTTGAGCGTTCATAATTGTGTACATTGGATATTTTTCTTCACGTTGATATTTTGTAGGATTGTCCATAGTTGAAGGAATTCTTCCGTCTCCGTTAAATTGTGCTGTCAAATCGAATTGCCATTTTTCTAATTTTGTTTTGTAGGAAGCGGTAATTATTCCTTTGTATTTATTTGTTAGAGGTGCGATAAGTAGTTGATTGTCAATTGTTTGTCGCACGTCATTATAACGAAAAGCAGCGGTAAAGTCCAATCCTCTAATTATCTGATAAGAAGCTTCAATTTGATATGTATTTGAGAACGATTTCCCATCAAGATTATAAAATTTTACATATCTTGGATTTTCAATATCGACAATAATTTGATTAACAAATTGAGTACGATAATATTCGATATTTAAAGTAATTTCACGTTTTCCGGCTGGGATATACCAAGTTATATTTGAACCAAAATTCCATGCGTCTTCAAGTTTTAAATCCGGAGCAATATCGATTATTCTTGATGAGGCTAAAAAATAATTATTTTCGGCAATAACATTGGCTTTTCTGTATCCTTTTCCGGCAGAAACTCTAAATATTAAATTTCCTAAAATATTATATTTAATATTAAGACGAGGAGTTATTAAAAATCGTTTTTCTTGAATATGATAATCGCCTCTAATTCCGACAATATAATTTAATTTATTAAAATGACCCGTATATTGAAAATAAGCTCCCGGAACGATTTCCTTGTTATTCATCAAACTGTCATTTAGTGATTGGTGTAAATTTTCATATTTCAAACTAATACCGGTATTATATTTATGGTGTTCATTTCCATTAAAATTTGATTGCCATAATGTGTTGAGATACAGACTTAATTGATTCGCATCGAATTGTTTTCGACCAAAATAAGAATCTTGAAAATGACCTGCAATATTAGCAATTAAAGCCAAACTTTGATAATTTTTTTCAGGATTGACCCAGCCTAATTTTGTAAAACCTTCTGCTCTTCGTGTTTTAATATAAACTCCATAATAATCTTGTTGTGTTGAAGGTTTTTTGAAATCGTAATTTAACTGTCCGCTTTTTCGAGTTTCATCAATATATTTTATTCCCGTTCTGAAAGTTAAATTATTTCCAAAATAATCCCAACGATTGAAAAAATTATATTGAGTTACAGCCGGCTGATCCATAAAATTATCTTTATTCATGTCAAGTTCGTAATTCAGTTTTGTGAAATCGTTTTGAACGTGAGCTAAAACTGTAGTACTCCATTTTGGAGAAATAATTATTGAGCCGTCAATGTTTGTTTCTGCTTTTCCATTAGCGTTAAAATATTGATTTAAATAGAAAATATCGGCAGTTTTAGGTTTTTTGTATTCAATATTTATTTGTCCGGTTATTGCGTCATATCCGTTTACTACAGCAGCTGTTCCTTTAGAAACTTGAATAGATTCCATCCACGGACCGGGAATAAAATTCAAGGCATAAGGTTGAGATAATCCGTAAAGGTTTGGAATATTTTCGGTTAGCATTTGTACATATTTCCCTGATAATCCTAAAAGTTTTATTTGTTTTGCACCGGTTGCCGCATCGCTAAAAGAAGCATCTACGGAGGCATTTGTCTCAAAACTTTCAGATAAATTACAACAAGCAGCTTTTCCAAGTTCAGCTCCGGAAATATTT
Organism: Bacteroidales bacterium; assembly: GCA_031284905.1. GTDB lineage: Bacteria > Bacteroidota > Bacteroidia > Bacteroidales > ML635J-15 > Bact-19. The sequence goes on along the minus strand of JAITXI010000085.1, from coordinate 175 downwards.
TGAACATTAAGGGTTTCCAAACGAGAATATGTTGTTCCGGCTTGTCGTTCTACAATTTCTACTTCACCCAAAATATTTGTATTCGATAATAATTTATCAATATTTTCATTTGGATTTGAAATTAAAATTGTATCATTTGTGTATCCAACAAAGCTAAAAATTAACTTATCGGAAT
>JAITXI010000083.1 GCA_031284905.1 Bacteroidales bacterium | reverse complement strand
TAAAAGAAAGCAAAACATATCAAATTCTACTCAATAATATCCCTTCAGGAAACTATGTTATTAAAGTTTATACCAATAAAGGAGTTTATGCTAATAAAATGATAGTTACGCAGTAAATAAATTTAATAGAATATTCAAAGTCCATGACAAAAAAACAAAAAGCGATGTAAAATTATTGAAGATATACGAAATAAGTTGCTTTTTATTTGGGAAAAAACGAGAAAATTTTGTAAAACAAATATAAACATACTAACTTTAGCCATCAGAATATTTTACACAACAGCATTCAGCCTATCAGAATTAAAAAAACAACGAACAGCCAAAAATCAATAACTGATTTCAAAGATTGGTAAATTGTTTATTTTGTTATAGTAAATCAAGACAAAAAAGCATCTGAAATAGCAGATATTCTTTGTATTACAAAAAATAAAGTTTACAAAACAGTAGAAAAATTCAATAAACTCGGAGTATAGTGGAAAAGCAATGTCAAACGTGGAGGCAGACGTGAAGCGTGTTGTATAATGAGTTTGTGATGAACAGGAATTTCTAAGAAGTGTTGAAAATTAGGCACTTAATGGGTAAATCATAAACATATCGGCAAATAAAATTAAAACTGGGAAATCAGATAAATCGCATGGTATCAAAATATTACGTTAAATCGCTATTATATCGCCTTAATAATCCATTGAAATCCCGTAATAGATTTTATGGCAGTTTTATTGGTCAGAAGAGTATTAACAGCATCAACAAGTTGAGATTATACTTCTTCCATTGAGTTGAAAGTTTTGTTGGAAGTAATTCCAAGTATTTTTGCTATTTACGAAGATTTTATACCCTCATTTATTGACACCAAAAACAATATTTGATAATCTTTAAAATCTCTGATTGTCTTTTGAGCATTCATCGTCTTTTTCAACGCTTCGATTTGATAAGTGCGGAAACAATTTTAATATTCGCATTGCTGTAATTTCTTTTATGCAAAAATATGAATTAAATTTTAATTTACAAAATATATTTTAGTTTTTTCGATAACGATTTAGTATAAATAAAAAATTAACTCCGAAATAAAAAAAAATTTTACGCTAAATGAATTTTTTTTATTACCTTTGCTAAATAATATGGTTGCATTTTGTAATTTGAATGTGCAAAGTTTAATTTGTTTATATACAGAAAAATAGATTACATGAGAAAAATATTAATAAGCATAGTAATATTCATACTTTTAATTTTTTTATTTTTTTTTGGATTAAAATTTTATTTACGTTCTTACACAAATCATGGGAAAACCGTAATTGTGCCAGAAGTAGTTGATTTGTACATAGACGAAGGAATCGCTCAATTAAAAAACAACGGATTTTCGTATGAAATTACTGATACCGTTTATGATAATAAATTTGGGAAAGGTAAAATTGTGGAACAAAGTCCTGTAGGAAATTCTAACGCAAAACAAAGCCGTAAAATCTTTATTAAAATCAATAGTTTGGAAGATGAAATGATAATACTTCCAAATATTATTGATATGCAATTCAGAGATGCTTTAAATAAGCTATTAAATTCAGGTTTTACAGTAACCAAAATCAAATATGAAAACGATGATGAGGGAAATACTATTAATAGAGTTATGAAAATATTATATAAAAATAAAGAAATAAAACCAGGGGAAAGAATAAAAAAATATGCCGAGCTTATAATTGTATTAAGTCAAAACAATTCAGAAAATATTACGGTAGTGCCAAATGTGATTGGTTGTACTTACGAAGAAGTTTCTGATAGACTTTTTGAAAAATATTTGAATAAAGGTACTGTAAAGTTTGATAATACTATAAAAAGCCGAAGAGATTCACTAAAAGCACGAGTTTATAAACAAAAACCTAATGCTGATACAATAAAAGAAGTAAATTTTGGTTCTAATATAGATATTTGGTTATCTAGTAATGAAAAATTATTATAAAAAAATGAAAATACTAAAAAATAAATTTTTCTTAATAATAATATTGATATTTGTTGTTGAAATTACATCAGCACAAGAAGTATTAATTAATGACGGAAATTATTTTCTTCAACAATATAGTAAAAAGTATTTCAAAAACATCAAAAATCAAAAATCCATTACAGATACTTTAGTATTGCCATTTTTTGAAGATTTTTCAAATTCTTATGTGTATCCTTCTGAAACACAATGGCTTGATAAATTCGTTTTTATAAACAATGATTTTGGAATTGATAATATTTCATATAATGTAGCAACTTTCGATGCAATTAACGAATATGGTCTAATTTATCCCAACTTATCTTCTTCCGGTTCTAAAATTGCTGATTATCTCACATCATTTCCAATAAATTTAGATTATTCTCCCGCAGATTCTATATATTTTAGTTTTTTCTATCAAAGTGCCGGAAATGGAAATGAACCTGAAATCAGAGATTCTATTGTACTCCAATTCTATAATATTGAACATGAATGGGTTAGTATTTGGCATAAAGCCGGCGGAATAAGCATGAACAAATTCCAATTAGTTATGATTCCGATAACTAATCCAAATTTCCTTTTTAATGGTTTTCAGTTCCGATTTTATAATTATGCAAGTATAAGTAGCAACGATCAACTGAGTTGGAAAAGCAATTGTGATATTTGGAATTTAGATTATTTAAAATTAGATAAAAATAGAACAAAAAACGACACTGTTATGGTCGATATCGCTTTTATCAAAAATTTCAATTCACTACTAAAAGACTATGAATCAGTTCCTGCTAAACATTATGCTAATTATCCTAACAAAACAGAATTAATAAAAGATTCTGTAAATTTCATTGTGAAAAATAATTGTATAGAAACTTACGGTATTTCAAGAGATTTCTACATTTACAACACTTATACTTCAGATCTTTTATTAGATTATTCCAACGATAATGAAAATATTTTTGCTCAAACTACTTTAAATTACAAAAAACAAATTGATAATTGTGAATTTATTATTGATAATGATGCCGATTCTGCAAAATTTACTTTATTAGGAAATATTTCAGCACGAGATACTACTGACCCTGCATATACTCGTTGGAACGATACTATTCGTTATTATCAATATTTTGAAAATTATTATGCTTACGATGATGGAAGTGCTGAAATGGGATATGGAGTTGTCGGTAAAAATTCTAAATTAGCTTATAAATTTACTCCTTTAATTGGTGATACATTAAAAGGTGTTTATATGTATTTTAACCATGTAGTTGACGGATCAAATTTGAAATATTTTTATTTAACTATATGGAATGATATAAATGGATATCCGGGAGATGTTATCCATGAAATTGAAGGAGTTAAACCAAAAAATAGCGAATTTAATCAATTCGTTTTTTATCCTTTAGATACACTAATTTATTTAGATACAACTTTTTATATTGGTTGGAGAAAAACTACAAATGATGTTTTAAATATCGGCTATGACAAAAACAGAAACACTACCGGCAAAATATTTTTTAATGCAGAAGGTTTTTGGGATCATTCAATAAATTCAGGTGCATTAATGATTCGACCGGCTTTTGGAAAAGTTCCTAAAAATATTTCTGTAAATAATATTGAAACTTCGTTTTCAAATTTTAATATTTATCCAAATCCAACTTCCGACTATATTAACATTAATATTGAAGATAATTTTCAAAATATTGAAATATATGATATTAACGGACGATTATTGCTAAATTCAAGAACCTCAAAAAACATTAATATTTCAAATCTTAATTCAGGAATTTATTGTGCTAAAGTAATTTCAAACACTAAAAATTATAATATTCAAAAATTTGTTATTATTAAATGAGTGTTGCTGAAATATTAATTGAAAATGAAGAAAATCTTCAAATTGAAAATTTAGAAGAAACTGAATTATTTGAACATTTTAGATTTGTAATTGAAAAAGGACAAGCAATAACACGCATCGACAAACTTTTAGCAAATCGTATGGCTTCTACTTCTCGAACTCGCATTCAAAATGCAGCAGAAGCAGGAAATATTTTAGTTAATGATAGAAGTGTAAAAAGTAATTACAAAGTAAAACCGGGAGACATTATAAGTATAGTTTTAAGTTTCCCAAAAACAGATTTTGAAATTATTCCGCAAGATATTCCACTTGATATCGTTTACGAAGACGACGATTTGGTAATTGTAAATAAAGAAGCAGGTATGGTCGTTCATCCCGGATTTGGAAATTTTGAAGGAACCCTCGTCAATGCTCTACTATACCGTTTTCAACAACTACCTTTATTTAAAGATAAGCCAATTGACGAAATTCGTCCCGGATTGGTTCATAGAATCGATAAAAATACAACAGGTTTACTTGTTATCGCAAAAAATGAAATTGCAGCAAATAAACTTGCAAAACAATTTTTTGAACATACTTGTAAACGTTCATATATAGCACTTATATGGGGAAATTTACCGGAAGATACAGGAACAATTATAGGAAATATCGGCAGAAGTTTAAAAAATCGAAAAGTAATGGATATTTTCCCTGAAGGTGACTACGGAAAAGAAGCGATTACCCACTATAAAGTAATTGAACGACTTGGATATGTTAATGTAATAGAATGTCGATTAGAGACAGGTAGAACTCACCAAATACGAGTTCACATGAAATCTATCGGACATCCTTTATTTAACGATTCTGAATATGGCGGAGATAAAATTATAAAAGGAACAACCTTTTCAAAATATAAACAATTTGTAGAGAATTGCTTTCAAATAATTCCACGCCAAGCTCTTCATGCAAAATCATTAGGATTTATCCATCCAACAACAAACAAGGAAATATTTTTTGAATCCGAACTTCCGGCTGATATGAAATTGTGTATAGAGAAATGGCAAAATTATTGTGGAAATGAAAATTTGTGAATAATTTAATGTCTAAAATGCAACAATTACAATATTTAATTCGTTAATGAAAAAAATTGAAATTATAAAATAATATCAAAATATGAAAAGAATAATAATTCCATTAATATTAACAATTTGTTTTGCTGTTCTTTTATTAGTAGTAATTGTGCCAAAATTAAAAAACGAAGAGAAATTTGTTGTTACTAACAAAACGGAAATTATATATCCTTCAATTGTTGAAAATAAATCAGAACTTGTAAATCCCTTTATCGGAACAGATTTTCATGGACATACATACCCCGGAGCTACAATGCCATTTGGAATGGTACAATTAAGTCCCGACACTCGTCTTGATGGTTGGGATGGTTGTAGCGCTTACCATTATTCGGATTCAATAATTTATGGTTTTAGCCATACACATTTAAGCGGTACCGGTTGTTCTGATTATGGAGATATTCTTTTACTACCAATTAGTAATTATAATAATAATATAAAAACAAAAAAATATTTTTCAAAATTTGATAAAAATTCAGAAATTTCAAGTCCGGGTTACTATGAAGTTGATTTAAAAGATTTTAATATTAAAACACAACTAACTGTTACTCAAAGAATTGGATTTCATAATTATACATATCCCGGTAAGGAAAATAAATATTTGATAATTGATTTGGAACATCGAGATAAAGTAATTGAAGCCTATATAAAACAAGAAAATGATACATTATTTACAGGTTTACGTCATTCAGAAGCATGGGCAAAAAATCAATACCAATATTTTGCAATAGTTTTTAATCAAGCTGTTGAAGTTGTAGATAATGTTGGAAAAGTAAAAAAAAATAAATACAGTGGAAATAATTGTAAAATAGTTATAAAGTCAAAAAATAAAACCAATGATAATTTATTAGTAAAAGTAGGATTGTCGGCTGTAAACGAAAAAGGAGCTCTTGAAAACCTTAAAACTGAAATTCCTTTTTGGAATTTTGAAGAAATAAAAACAAAAGCTGAAGAAACTTGGAATAAAGAATTGAGCAGAATATTAGTATCAGGAGGTACGGAGGAGCAGCAAAAAATATTTTATTCGGCTTTATATCATAGCTTTATAGTTCCAAATTTATATTCAGATGTAGATAATTCTTATCGCGGAACAGATTTAAAAATACATAAAGATACTTGCCATGATACATATACCGTCTTTTCGTTATGGGATACATATCGAGCTGCTCATCCATTATATACTATTACGCAACAAAAACGAACTTCAGATTTCATAAATACATTTCTCCATCAATATCAACAAGGCGGGCAATTGCCAGTTTGGGAATTATCTTCAAACGAGACTATGTGTATGATTGGTTATCATGCAGTTCCTCCAATAGTTGATGCCTATTTCAAAGGAATAAAAAATTTTAATACAGAATTAGCCCTAAAAGCAATGATTTCCGCAGCAAATGAAAAAAGGTTAGGGAAACCGGAATATAATAAATTTGGATATATTCCGATGGATAGCGAACATGAATCTGTGTCGAAAAATTTAGAATATTCTTTTGATAATTGGTGTATTGCAATATTTGCCAAAGAAATAGGAGATGAAAAAATATATAAAGAATATATAGCAAAAGCACAATATTACAAAAATACTTTTAATCCTAAAAACTGTTTCATGCAGCAAAAAATTAATGGAGCTTTTTCTTATCCTTTCGACCCAAGAGAAGTGAATTTTAATTATACGGAAGCAAATTCATGGCAATATAGTTTTTATGTTCCACAAGATATTTTGACTTTGATAGAACTTCATGGAGGAAATGAAAAATTTGCAGAAAAATTAGACCAAATGTTTTCTGAAACTACTGAAACTACAGGAAATGGACAGGTAGATATTACAGGTTTGATTGGTCAATATGCGCATGGAAACGAACCAAGCCATCATGTTGCGTATTTATATAATTATTGTGATCAGGCTTGGAAAACGCAAAAACTTACTCGTCAGATTATGAGAGATTTATACAGTGAAAAACCTGACGGACTATGCGGGAATGAAGATTGCGGACAAATGTCGGCTTGGTTTGTTTTAAGTGCTATGGGAATTTACCCGACAAATCCGGCAAATGGAATATACGATTTTGGAAGTCCGATTTTTGATTCTGTGAAAATTCAACTTGAAAACGGAAAATCTTTTTCAATAATCACGCATAATAATAGTTTAGAAAATGTTTATATAAATAAAATAATTCTAAACGGAAATGAATATCAAAAAACATATATTTCTCATCAAGAAATAATGAATGGAGGAATAATTGAATTTTTTATGGATAGTATTCCAAATGCGAATTTTGGAAAAGATAAACAATCAATTTATTATTCAAAAATAGAAGATAATGAAATTTCTTCGGTCCCGTATTCGGATGTTCAATCTAAATCATTTTTAGATTCAATAGTTGTTAGTTTAGCTTGTGCTGATGAAAATGCAGAGATATTTTATTCTACAAAAAAAGATTTTCAGAAATATAAAAAACCAATAAAAATCACAGAAGATACAAAATTGGAATATTACTCCAAAAGTCCGAATAAAATTCAAAGTAAGACTGTAACTGCAAATTATAACCGTATTCCATATAAAAGAGGAATAAAACTTATAAGTAAATATAGCCTACAATATTCGGCAGGAGGTGATAATGCTTTGATTGATTATGTTTTTGGAGAAGAAAATTTTAAAAGTGGAGCTTGGCAAGGGTATAAAGGTCAAAATTTTGAAGCAATTATAGATTTGCAAAAAGAGAGAAATATTATTTCGATAAGTTCTAGATTTATTCAGGATAATCGTTCATGGATATTTTTCCCAAAAAAAGTTATTTATTATTCTTCCAATGATAGAAAAAATTTTCAAAAAATATCGGAACTTCCCTCAAAAATGAGTGATAGAGATGAAACTGTGAAGATTCAAGAATTTAAAGAAAATTATAAAAAACTAAAAACTCGCTATATCAAAGTTTTTGCAGAATATTATGGAGTTCTGCCAAAATGGCATCTCAGTCCCGGTTATGATTCCTGGTTGTTTATTGATGAAATTGAGATTTCTGAAAAAGAATAAAAAAATATTTTGAATTATTGAATATTCACTAGTTATCAGAGAATATTCCAAAAATGTTCAAATTTTTCAACCTGATTTTTTTCAATATCGTATTAATTTGTTTAAAAATATTACACTAAAATCGTTCCGGCAACAAACGGATAAAGACTTCCATTTATTTTTGCTTCATTCTTATACAAAGAATTTCAAAAGACAATTACTGTATTAAATAATCAATATTTACCCTCAAGTTCTATTGGTTTGGCTTATATTTCTTGTTTGAATTATTTAAAAACAATTTAGAAATAATTACTTCTTTGAAAACTTTACTTCTGATTTTACAGTTTATATTAAAACGCTATCAATTTAGCAAATAATATTATTTTAAAAAATCTGCAGTATGGCATTTAGATATATTATTGTTGAAAAATATTATTTAATCTTACCCTAATATGATAGCAATTTAGTATTAAATTTTATTTGCAGATATGTAATTATTTGTCAATTAAGTACATCTTTTTTTAACATTTTTTAGAAATTTCTGTTTATCAAACAAACTCTTTAAGCAACGTTCTTCACGTCTGTCTTCGCGTTTGACATTGCTTTTACACTATACTTTGCTTTTCGTTCGTTTGTTCACTTTTTGCTCTTTCAATTCACTACATAAAAATAACAAAAATATTGCAAAAAATGGGAAAAAAGGAATTTTAAATCGTACTAATGCACCAAAATTTGAAGTAGAAATTCCTATTCCAACAGCCATTATTATTGAAAAAAATATGCAAAAAATTAAAAAAGGATTACGAAAAATTATTCTAAATAAATGTATAAAAGATTTTTTAAATGAAAGATAAATGATATATAGAGCAATTAATAACAAAATAAAATTTTCCAATCCTGAAATTAATACAGTAACAGACCTGGCTTCCCACAAAAAGGGACGAAAAATTCCTGCAATAATTGCTGCCGGTAAAATATCAATGGCACTTTTCATATTTGGTTCTAAATCTCCAATATCAAAAGAACTTCCTTGATAATATTCTTGTTTCAAATCATATTGGGCGGCTGACGCTTTAGTTAGCATTGCATTTACACTAGAATAAGCTCCGCCAACGTTACTCGCTGTTTTTTGCAGTATAAAAAACCCGGAAATTCCAAAAACAACGATTATTATTGGGAAAAATAAATATTTTATAACAATATTTTTGATTTTTTTAGAATAATGCAACGCAATCCATACCATACATGAAATTAAAACAGAATATAAAATATATGGTTTTAGTTCTCTTAAAACATAAAAAGAAAGCAGTAACAATAATATATGTTTTACTTTAAATTTTAATTGTAAAAATAGTTTATAAAAACACATTATAAAAACGAAACAAAAACTCAACGTGAATCCATCTTTTGTTAATCCGCTACCCCAAAAAGTAACTGATGGAAAAAGTAGAATTGTTATTGCAAAAATTTTGAATTTATCCGGAAAAATTAAACATAAAAATCTGAAAAATTTCCAATTTATTATAAATAAAAAACTATTTAAAATAATTGACATTAAATAATAGTTTTTAAATCCAATTATTGCAAATACTGATAAAAACCTATGTATGGCATAAATTCCTCTGTCATACAAACGTGGATAATATGGAAGATATGAAGGAAGTGAAAAATAATTTGATTGGTCGATTGTGTTAAAAAACATTTTAAAGTATGAGCTTGTATCAACAAAAAATACATCTGATAAAGCTGAAGAGTTTTTATAATAATAATATGAATCTCCATTCCAATCATATATATATTCATAGACTAAAGCAAAGCCAAGCCCCATGATAATTTTAAATAAAAATGCTTTGAAAAAAATATCTTTATTTTTTTTGTCTTTTATAAAGTTTTTTGAAATAATAAATACAACGATTATTACAATTATTAGGTATGTAAAAACGAGTAAAAGATTTGAAAGTTCAAGAAACCGAGGATATTGCATTATTTTTCTATAAAAACTAAATCTTTATAAATTGTTTGAAAAGGATAGCTTTTTACAGAATCCTTTGGTAAATAATAATATTTTGATGAAATTTCTAATTCGTTGGCATAAATATAACTTTTTAAACCTGACAGAGCTGCTGGAACAAAAATTTCATAGTTTCCGGAATTATTTGAAGTCGTAGTTTTTGTAATATTTTCGTAATTTAGATTTAAAATACCACCTGAAATTGAATGGTCGATAAATTTGAAAAATTCATCATTTGAAATTATTGAAAATATTTTTACTTGGTTAGTTAAAATTTCATTTTCAATAGTTGTTGTATCAGTGTTTGCTAATAATTTTCCGGTTATTTTTGCAAGACTTTCGCCTTCTGTTGGGAACAAAGTAACAATTGTGGAAATTATTCTCATATTTCCCGAATCTATCATAGTTGTATCCGTAAGTGCCAGATTTACAATTAAATTTGCTGTTGAATAACCTTCACATTTTATATTTACAATCGTATTTCCTGCAAATAAATTTTCAAAATAAATCATTCCTCTTTCGTTCACTTGTTTTGTAACAATACTATCATTTTGAACAATTGTTACTTCTGCATTTCTAATTGAAATGCTGTCATCTTTTGTCAATGAATTTTCTGCGGCGACAATACTTAAAACATAACGAATTTTCACACCATAAATGTCATCTGTATATGGTTTTTTTTCGGGTTCATTTTTTTTTGTACATGATGTCATTGCAATTATTTGCAAAAATATTAAATTAAAAAATAATATTTTTTTGCTTACGTGAGGACTAAAGTTATTCATAAATTTTTATTTTTTTTAGCAAACCAAAAATTCAAATTATTTTTAATATAACAACCAAAAGAATAATCCGGTTGATGATTATATAAGTCATAGTATAGGTCGAAACCACCACCAAGTTCCATAACATGGGCAATTTTTTTATTTAAAAATATGTGCAAGTTTAAAAAAGCTCTTTGGTCTTCGTGATATGGCGAAAAATCTCTTGAAATGGATTGAAATATTGGATTTCCATATTTTGAAAAATAACAATCTCCATACCAATGAGAAAATTTTATATTCAAATATTTGTTTGAAAATTCGGCAGAAGAAAGAACTCCAAATCCCTGAATATAAGGCATTTTTTTTGTTGGAGAAGCGTCTGTTGACGTATGATAAAGTGCCGATAATTTTATTGTTTTCAAAATTTTCTTGTTAATAAAAATATAATATTCAAAACCGGAAACTGTATTAATAATTGTTTCAATCGGATTATCATTTATATTTATTTGTCCGCCAACATGACTTGCCAACGCAATAAATTTAATATTTAACTGATTCTTTTCTTTTGAAAAAGCAGTTAAAATATTTGATGTTCCAAACAATAATTTTTCTTGAGAAGGTGAATCGTACCAAATAAATTCTCGCCATTGCAACCAAGTGTCGGTAAAAAAACGATTGCCGTTATAAATAATTTGCAAACCGTTTTCCGAATTTTCTAAAAGAATATTTTCATTAAAAAACACATTATCTGTAATTTGATGATTTACAGAGCCATATAATTCTCCAAAAATAAGATGAAAATTATTTATAGGTTTGTATTCTATTCTAAAAATGGGTAAAATTTTTCCAAAATAATTTGAACCAAAATTTGTTGAAAAATCAACTCCGGCTGAAATGCTGATTTTTTGAATTGGACGATAAATAAATTGCGGTTTGATATAAAAACCTATTAAAGAATAGCCTTCAAAAAATTTATTAAAATATTCATTATTTTTAAAAAAATTATTGTTTACAATATTAATGTTAAATTTTGAAGTATCTTCATAATCAGACGATTGCATAAAAAATTCTTCAAAATTCTGCGAAAATCCCTTATTAAAAAAAATTAAAAAGAATATTATTGTTACAAATATTTTTTTCATTTATAAAACTATCACTACAAAATTTTAAATAAATTTTATTTTCATGAGCCACAATCTAAAAACATTAATTTTATATTGATTACAAAAATACAATAATTTTTTTTATTTTTCAGAAAAAAACATATAGTTGGACAAATATTTACGGGAAAATGCGATTTATAGAGAATCAAAATTTTACTTAGATTTATACTTCGTTTCCAAATAAATCTAATTGTTTGAAAATAACTTTCTCTTTTACTCCATGATTGTGTTTTGCAAATCTGTTTGTATTAAAATTGCAAACAAGGGCTTCAACTACTTCTCTCCGATTTTCTATGTTTCCTCCATTGTGGTAAAAATGGTCTTTGGTTATTATATTAAATTTGTTCCAATATTTCTTAATCATCTCATTTTCTCGCCAATCATTATGGTGCCAGGTAGAAAGGATGAATTTTGCTTTAGTTCCGCTTAACAAATGAAACAGATTTTCTTCGTTTTTTTCTGTCCAACCGTTGTAATAATCAACGTGGCGACCAAAATACGGCGGGTCGCAATAAATTATATCATTTTCTGTCGCCAAAGGTATTATTTCTGTAAAAGACTTATTGTAAAATTGCCAATCCGGTTCGGGTAAAATAATTTGCGAAACTGCTGATAATTGATTGACAATCTTTGTAATGTATGCTTGTGCGAAACGGTCGGGCTTTTTACAAAATGGTATATTCCAATTTCCTTTACTACCGAAACGCATCATTCCATTAAATCCTGCACGAGAAAGAAAAATAAAGTCAAACGAGGAATATTCACCACTATTAAATCGAGAACGAACTTTCAAATAGTGTTCATAGCCATTATTATCGGCTTCTCGTAAGTATTTACCCTCAGTTTCAAGATATTGCTTCATCAAAGGAACTGTGATTAAGCGTTCCTGTACTGATTTGTAAAAATT
>JAITXI010000074.1 GCA_031284905.1 Bacteroidales bacterium | reverse complement strand
AATGCAATTACGTATTTTATAAAAGTACGCAATAGGTATTCGTATTTTAAATTTCAATAACATATTCATTTTCAAATAAATACAAACAATATATTACGTAAAACATACGGGAGTTAGGGGTTAAATAATATTTCTCAATAATAATATAAATACCATATTGTAGATTTTTAAAAATAATATTATTTGCTAATTTTATAGCGTTTTAATATTAGGTATGCTTGCGGAAATCAATTTAATTAAATATTATAACATAGAAACCATCAAATTACATCCCCTGATTTCCGAATTATCCATTCGTCCTAAAATTTTAAAACTGCCATCTGTAAAAACTTCTCCAATGTCAGAAGTGGCTATAAAACAACATGAATTGATATTTGCTAAATCAATAATATTTATTGAGCCTATTCCTTGACTTTTAACCGCTAATGGGTCATGAATATCGCCAACAAAAATTTTCATGTAAGGTGGACAGTGGAAAATTTCATTTTCTTGTGAATAGGCTTGAGATAAAAGTTCCGTCATTCCATATTCCGAATGAATTTGTTCTACACCAAAATTTGTTTTTAGAATTTTATGTAATTCAGATTTTGTGATTTCTTTACGTTTTCCTTTCATGCCTCCTGTTTCAATAATTATTGAATTTTTTAGCGAAATATTGCAATATTCGCAGAAATTCAATAAAGCATAGCTTACTCCAAACAAAATATATTTTTGAGATTTTTCTTCTAATTTTTTTAATAATTGAAAAAGATTTTCATATTCGTTTAAATAAAAACCACTATCTTTATTTGAAGATAGTTTTATCAATTTTTGTACCATATAAATTAGCGAAGAGTCTCCGCGTTCGATATAAGAAGGAAGAAGCCCTAAAATACAATAATCTGTAGGGTTTCCGTAAAATTTTTTAAAAGTAGAAATAAATGAATTTTCGTAAATTTCTATGTCTGTTACATAGTGTTTTGAAGGGATTATACTTGTTGTAGAACTAGAAGAAAAAACTATTTTTTCTTTTTCGTTATTGGAAATAATTTTCTGATTTTTGAAGAAATCGACAGGGAAAAATGGTATTTCAGTCGTTTTTTTTACATTTTCAGGATTTTTGTGAAGTAAATCGCAAAAATTTTGATAAGTTTTATTATTATAAAATTGATATTCAAAAACGATTAAAGATAATCTTTCAAAATCAAAATTTTGTTCAAAGATAATTTTTTTATATTTATTATAATTTATTGACATAATATTTAGAAAAAACCGAACTTTTACATTCGGTTTTTCAAATTTGTTATTGAAATCTATAAAAAATATTATTTTTGTTCATTTTCAAAAGCTTCTGCATCAACAATAATTCTTCCACAAAATTCGCAAGTAATAATTTTTCTATTTGATTTTATTTCTATTTGACGTTGTGGTGGAATTTTGCTGTTACAACCGCTACATGCTTCTCTTTCGATATGAGCAACTGCAATTTTGTTTATTACATTACTTCTAATTCTACTATAAGCGTATAATAATCGAGGCTCAATTTCTTTAATTAAAATGTTCCTTTCGGCAGTAAGAGTTTGCTCTTCATGCTTGTTTTCGCCAAGAATTGTATTCAATTCGCCCTTTCTTTGAGTAAGATCTTGCGTTTTCTCAGAAATTTTTGTTTTAAGTTCTGTTATTAGTAATTTATTATTTTCCATTTCATTTTTATATTTAGAAATGTTTAAATCTTTAAGTTCAATTTCTAAATTTTGAAATTCTAATTCTCTTGTTAAGGATTCAAATTCTCGGTTATTTTTTATATTTTTAATTTGTTCGCTATATTTTTCTATTAAAGTCTGACTTTCTTTTTTAGCTTCTTCTGAAGAATGTATTAAAGATTTTGCTACTTCAATTTGGTTTATAAGATTAGTCATACGTGTATTTAAACCCGTAATTTCGTCTTCAATATCTCTGACTTCCAATGGAAGTTCTCCTTTAATAAGATTTATGCTATCTATTTTAGAATCAATCTTTTGAAGAATATATAATCCTCTTAATTTTTCGTTTATTGTTTGTTTTTCAAAATCGATTTTATTTTTTTCAATTGCCATCTCAATAATTATTTATTGGGTTTGTATTTTTTTGTGAAATTTTAACAGCAAAATTAACATTTTTTTTGTGAATTATATCAAAAAAAATTTCTTTTGTGAATTGTTCACTTTCATAATGTCCGATGTCGATTAAAAGTATTTTATTTTCGGCAAGAAAGAAATCATGATATTTTAAGTCTGCGGTAATATAAGCCTGAACTTTCGCCTGAATTGCATTGTTTATTAAAAAGGCTCCGCTTCCGCCACAAATTGCAATTTTTCCTATTTTTTTATTTAGAAGTTTTGTGTGCCGAATGTTAGAAATTTCAAATTTTGATTTTAATTTTTCAAATAACTGAATTTCAGTAATTTCTTCTTCAAAACTACCGATAATTCCTGCTCCTGAAAATTTATTTTTCATTTCATTATTAATCAAATTATAAGCAACTTCTTCATAAGGATGAGCTGATAGCATTGCAGATACAATTTTATTTTCCAAATACTTCGGATAAATCATTTCTATTTTCGTTTCTTTTTCAAAATGAATTTGATTTTTCTCTCCTATATAAGGATTTGATTTCTCATTTGCTCGAAAACTTCCTAAACCGATAGTATCGTAACTACAGCAATCATAATTTCCTAATTTTCCTGCTCCGGTTTCAAACATTGCGTTTTTAACTTTTTCAACACTTTCAAAAGGAATATATACGGAAATTTTTCTATATATATTTTCTTTATTATCAAGTATTTGTAAATTGTTAAGATTCAATTTTTCAGCAATTTTATTATTTACTCCCAGATAATGATTATCGAAATTTGTATGTCCGCAATATATTGAAATATCATTTTTTATGGCTTTAATTATTGATTTTTCTACATCATTTTTCCCTGTAATTTTTTTAATTCCTTTGAAAATCAATGGATGATGAGAAATTATCAAATTGCAATTATTTTCAATAGCTTCATTAATAATTTCCGGCGTAATGTCGAGACTTATTAAAATTCCTGATATTTCATTTTCAGGATTCCCAACGTTTAAACCTGAATTGTCGTAATCTTCTTGCAATTCTAAAGGAGCAAAATTATTTAATTCTTCAATTATTTCTTTTATTAACATTTTATTTAAATTCTATAACCAAGAAACTATAAACAGGGAATAAGGCAACGGTCAAATTTTTATTTTATCACTTCAACTTTTTTCAAAACAACCAAATCTTTTTCTATTATTCTCACAAAATATATGCCGGTCGGACTGTTGCTTAAATCTATTTCGGTAAAATTTTCGGCATTTTGTTTTGTTACAATTTCTTCCATTAACGAATTAAATACCGTAATTATTGCATTTTCGATGTTGGAAATTGTGAAAATGCCGGTTGTGGGGTTTGGATAGATTGCTATTTCTTGTGTGAAATTTGGATTTTCGTTTTGTTGAATACTTTTTGATGGAGTGCAACAAGGGATAGTTGTTTCAATACTAGTACCACAAGCGTCTGTAACTATTAA
>JAITXI010000161.1 GCA_031284905.1 Bacteroidales bacterium | reverse complement strand
GGAATATTAAAAAAATTTCGTTTTTTTTCTAAATATTCGTTTAACTGATAAAAAGTTTTTTTAATTAATTCTGTTTCTATACATTCTCCTTCAAATAAATTAAGATTATAAGTTATTTTTGAAATACCTTGTCCATCTTGAACGATGAGAATTTTAACTTTGTCAAAATCATAGACAAAGTAATATTGACTATTTATAGATTTTTCTTTCATTTTTTAAATCTTGATAAATTTTATCTAAAACTCCATTAATAAATTTACTGCTTTTTTCAGTACTATAACATTTAGAAATATCAAGCCATTCATTAATTGTAACCGAAATCGGAATATCCGGCATTTCAATTATTTCTGTTAAAGCCAAATGTAAAATAATGTTATCAAGAAAAGCAATTCTTTCTAATTCCCATTTTTTCAAAGAAGCAGAAATTATTTCATCATAAGCAATAGTATGAGCTACACATTTTGTAATTAATTCTCTTGCGAAAATTTCATCATCTTCATTTTTAAATATTGGTAATAAAGAATAAACATTATCATTATTTTTAATTTTACCAATACTATTGATAATATTTCCAAGTAAAAATTCTAACTCATCATTCCAAAAAACGCTTTTTTCTTCAATATATTCATCAATTCTTTCATTATTAATAATTATTTCATTAATAATTGAATTAATAATTTTCACGTCATCTTTCTGATTAAAATCTGAATTATTCATGTAAGATTGATAGAATTCAGATTTTTCTATCTTATTCCAAATATCTTTTATAATTTCATTACAATCGCTCCAATTATATTTATTATTTGCTAAAATTTTTTTTATTGTTTTTTCTTTTCTGATACTTTCAAAAATAAAATTATCTATAAATTTCGTATTTGGTTTTAAATCTTCTTGAGTCGGAAGATATTTATTTTTCTTAATTTCTATCCTATCGTAAGCATAATCGCATATTTGAATTAACAAACAATGCAGAGAAATATAAAGTTCATAAGATTTATTGAGACTTTGTTCTAAATTGTTCCAAACTTTTTGTGAATTAATATCATCGTTATTTTGTAAATAAGAATAATATATGTGCATTGCCTTAATCCTTACTAATCTGCGACTTATCATGTTTCTATACTTTTTTTTATTTTATGACAAAAATACAATAAATCAATAAGAATAAAAAAAATAAATGAAATAAATAAATTTTTATTATTTTTTGAAAAAAATAATATACATTTGTAATATGAAAATATAACATTATGGACGAAATTAACAGTAAAAAGAATGAAGTGTATTCAACTGCGGTAAAAGCAGGTAGCAGAACCTATTTTTTTGATGTTCGCGAAAACCGTAAAGGAGATTTGTTTTTCACAATATGTGAAAGTAGAAAAGTATATGATGATTTCGGAAATATTAATTACGAAAAAAGTAAAATATATCTTTACCAAGATGCTTTTAAAAATTTCATTAACGGTTATGAAAATGTAATTGAATACATAAAGAAACACAAACCCGAATATTTTGAACCAAAGAATGAAGAAGAATCTTTTAATGATGAAATAAATAAATTAAATCAAGAAATTGCAGAAAATAATAATCAAGATTTTGAACCTGTAATTTTTGGTGAAGATTTAGATAATTCTAAATTTACCATAGAAGATTCTGATGATTTAGACAAAATTTTTTAAGAAATTATTGGTATTTCTATATTTTTTAACTTATGAGTAGGGGTAAAATTAAGACGACACAAATAAACCAGCAATTTCACGCTGTCCAAATCTGTCTATAGTTAATGTGACGTAAAATAATAAATCAAACATCATTTCCTTTTGGGAACTTTGGAATGGTAATCAACTTGCGACTTTCTGATATTTTGAGTGAAAAGGTCTTTAAGTATCAATTATAATAATTTAGTAATGGATAAATGTTATTATGTCGTTAATAATCAACATGTTTCAATAAAAAACATATAAAATATTAACAATTGTATTGTTGAAAAAATATCTTTGGTTGATTATCAATCTGTTAATTTCTTCTAAATGCGATAGATGTATTCCTAGTGTAATACTAGGCTTGTATATTCTCTGTTAAAATTGTAAGAAACTTTGTTTGCTTTAGCCCGTTATTATTTAATAGTTTTATCTACCTAAATTAATTACATTTTTTTTCTACAAAAACAATAAATCTATCTTAAAAATGCCATCCTTATTTATAAATATTCCTGTAATTCTGTCGAAAGATTTGAAATATCTCTGCTTCCTATTAATCGTTTAATTTCTTTACCATCTTTGAAAAGAACTAAACAAGGAATACTTACAATATTATATTTTCCGGAAAGGTCAGTGGCATTATCAATATTTATTTTTGCAACTTTCAACGTGTTTCCATGAAGTTTTGCAAATTCTTCCAAAACAGGTGTCATAGCTACACATGGTTTACACCAATCTGCATAAAAATCAACTAAAAATAAACCTGAATTTATTGTTCCTGAAAAATTATTTTCACTTAAAATAATAATTCCGTTTATCGTTTCAGTTGAAACTTCTGTTCCAATTACTTCTTCGTATGGAATTTCTTCTTCTTCAATTTCAACAAATTCTTGTTCTTCTTCTTCAATATTTTCAGTTTTTTTTGTATTATTTGTACAAGCAAAAAACATAAATAATAATGCTGTAATAAAAATTAATGATTTTGTTCTCATTTTTTAGTTTTTTAATTAATTATTTGATTTACTTTATTTAAAATTTCATTTTTATTTTTAGGTTCAAACCAATTTGTTTGAGGATATTTATTAAACCAAGTCAGTTGTCGTTTAGCATAACGACGAGTATTTATTTTTATTTTTTCTATAGATTGAGACAAAGTGTTTTTTTTGTCAAAATAATCGAATATTTCTCTATAACCAATTGTTTTTAAAGGAATTAGATTTTTATATTTATATAATTCTTTTGCTTCATCAATTAAACCTGCTTCAATCATTAAATCTACTCTTTTATTAATTCTATTAGACAATAAATTTCTTTCAATGTTTAAACCTATATTAATAATTTCAAAATTTCGCTTAATTTTATTATTTGTTCTAATTTCTGAAAATGGGATTCCTGTAAGTATAAACACTTCAATAGCCCTCATTATTCGTTGAGGATTTTTCAAATCAACTTGAAAATAGTAATCCGGATCAATTCTTTTTAATTCAATCCGAAGCGCTTCGATTCCTTTTTTTTCGTAGAAATCAATTATTTCTTGTCGTAATATGGGGTCATGATTGGGCATTTCGTCAATTCCATTACAAACAGCATCAATATATAAACCTGAACCTCCACACATTATTGCAATATTATTTTTTTTATAATATTCTTCTAATTTTATATTAGCTTCAACTTCATATTGACTAATACTATAATGGTCGTGAATTGAAACATTATTTATAAAATGATGACGAATTGTTTGCAGTTGTTGAGTTGAAGGTTTAGCTACTCCAATTTCAAGTTCTTTATAAAATTGACGCGAGTCGCATGAAAAAATTTCAGAATTATAATATTTAGCAATTTCTATCGAAATATCTGTTTTTCCGACAGCTGTAGGACCGAATAATATTATTAAAAAATTTTTCAATATTTTGAATTAACAAATTGCAACTTTCTAATAATCATCACTATAATTATTGCTAAAATCGCCACCAAAATCGTCTCCAAACAAATCTTCCTCAAAATCATCATCATCGAAATCATTTTCAAAATCGTTGCGGAGTTCATCTTCCTCAAATTCAAGGTCAAATTGTTGTGGAGGAATTCCTTTTATATTAAATTTGGGGAAATTATCTTTTGTTTCTGTTTTTTTTAAATCTCTTACCGAAATAATTTCAATAAAAAAACCTCTTTGATGAATTTCATCAAAAACATATAAATACCTTTGTCCTTTTACGGGATTAAAAAAACTTAGCCTTGTTTCTTCCATTAAAGGCATTTCAGCTTTTAAAACTTCATCAAAACGTGTAAAAATTATTTCATCCTGAAAGTCCCAATTTTCATCAGATAAATAAAAAGTTGTAATAACTTGATTATCAAATTTACAAGCTTCAATAATGGCAAAATGAAAATCTAAAAAAGTATTTTCATCGAACATTTCAATATCTAAATAAAAATCGTCATTTTCCGGAGTTGTAAGTCTATATTTAATTATCATACCTAAATATTTAATAAAAAGTTAATTGTATCGACATTATCAGCAAAATCAGAAAGTTTTGGTCTTTGAGAATAACCAAAACAAACGGATTTTTTTATTTTATTATTATTTGCGACCACACATTGTATTGTATCACAATTGTTTGATAAACGATCATTTAGTGAATTAATATCAGAATAATATTCAAAATTCAGAACTCCTATTGGAGAAAAAACATTTGAGTTTTCTATCAGTAATAAATTTTGAAAATTTACATGAACAATTTGATTCATTGCCAATAAAGCATATTGGTAAGTAAGATTATTATAATATTTGTGATGGTCGGCAAGATAAAAATATTTTTGAAATGCAGTTCCTAACAAATTGAAATCATAATTTTCGGGTATAAAAATTTTTGAAACATTTCTACAACCTAATCCAAAATACAGAAAAACATCATCGGAAAGATTTTGCAAATCTTCATGATATTCTTCTCCTGTAAGTATCGCAACAGAAGTTTTATTACTCCGAAACAAATGTGGATTTTTTCCAAAATAATATTCAAAATATTTATTTGAATTATTGCTTCCTGTCGCAATTAATGCATCAAAATTTTGTAGTCTTTCTTCTGTATAAAAAATATTTGCTTCCGTATCTAATTCAATTAATTTATCTAAAACAAATTTCATCAAAATATTGTCTTTTGAAGAAAGTTTCACTATCATCAAATATCCTGTAAGATAACAACATACAACGTCATGAAGACCTACTAAAGGAATATTTCCCGCACAAATTATACCAATTTTTTTAGAATTATTTATGTTTTTGGGAAGTTCATAATTTTTAATTTCGTTGAAAATTATGCCGTTCAAAAAATCAGAAATATTTTCTTCACTTAGTTGTTCTGACCATTGATTTAGAGAAAATTGTACAAATTCTTTTGTAAACCAAGGATTATGGTAAAAAATATTATCATAGAAGGAAGAAAATAAATTTATTCCTTCTTCGGAAGACATATTTTTAAATATTTCTCCTAATTGTGATAAAATATTTTTTCGTTTTTCTATGAACATTTAGTATCCGTAATTATATCCAAATGGGAAATCATAAGCATTATTTGTTTGTAAATAGCCTAAAAGCAAACCATAACAAAAATAAAATAATATAAAAAATACAGATGATAAAATTATTCCGGTAACTGCAAATTTTTTATATTTTAATATTTTTTTATAAGAATCTTCAGTATATTTTTCGGGATTTTTATTATATAATTTGATACCTATAGAAGAAAATACAAGTGAAAGTATTCCAAGAATTAATGGTACCACAATAAGAGCAGAAACAAAAGAAGTCCAGATTGAAATTATAGAAAATGTTTTAATTAAATTCAATTTAGGAATATTTGTTTGTTGATTTTCCGAAACATTATTATTAACAAAACTATTAATTGTGCCGATTTGATGTGAAAATTGAGTAAATTTTTTGTTTTCATTTTCAATTTCTAATGTAGGAGGAACAATTTCGTTTATATTTTTAAAAGTAGGTGGATTGATTTCAGTAGTTTCTATTTCATTAGTTTTAGTTGAAACAAAAATGTTATCGGCGTTTATTATTTTATCATCTTCCATTGTAAATAATTTTATGCAAATTTAGTATAATTTTTCTAAATATCTAAAAAATATAAAAAGTAATTTTTTAATCTAATTATTTGCATCAAATAAAAACAATTTTTTGATAATGAAAAATGTAGTAATTTTGTAAAATAATTATCATTTTTGGAAATTGTTGCAGAGCAAATAATAATTTTAACAATAATTGGTCTAGTAGGATTTATTGGAGCTAAGGCAAAAATCCTTACGACTGAAGGAAATAAAAGTTTATCTCGATTAATTTTAAAAATTACTCTACCATTATTAATTTTCACAACTTTTGCAAATACAAAATTATCCTTTGAACTTTTATCAGGTTTACCTTATGTCGTTGGTACTGCTGTTTTAAGTATAATTATTCTATTTGGATTGGGAAGTTTTTCAGCAAAACTTCAAAGACTAAATTCTGAAAATACAGCTTTACATCGTGCAAGTACAATGTTTGGGAATATAGCTTTTTTAGGATTTCCAATTCTTGATGCTATATTTCCGGGTGGCGAAGGTTTAATTTATGCTTCCATTTTTCAATTAACTCATGATGCAATCATGTGGACTTTTGGACTTTTCATCCTAAACAAAAGTGTACAAAACCAAAGTAAAGAATCTTGGAAACATATTATTAATCCTGCAACAGTTTCTTTATTTACCGGACTTGTTTTTCTATTTTTACCTTTTCAATTACCAAAGATATTATACGAACCACTTCATGGAATAGGACATTCAACTATTTATTTATCAATGATTTACACAGGAGCAATTTTAAATAAAACAAATTTTAAAAGTGTAATTTTAAATTATCGTTCTTATATTTTATGTTTTAATAAATTACTACTTTGTCCAATAATTATTACATTTGTTTTTTTATTTTTATCAAGATTTAACCTTGGTATTCCTCATAAAGCAATTATTTGTGCAATTATGCAAACGGCAATGCCATGTATGATAATAATTTCTGTACTTGCCGAAGAATTGGAACTAAATTCAAAACAATCTGTCGAAAATATTTTTATAAGTTCAATACTTTCGATATTAACTTTACCGCTAATTTATTTTTTAGCGGATTTGATATTAGATTAATATAATAAAATTTTTATTTTCAATTAAATGATATACTTTTGTATATAGCTTATAGTTTATTGTTAATGAAAAATTTTAAATTAAGAAAATATCTAAAATTCTTTTTTTTATTAGATTTTTTCTTTTTTTCATTCTTTTTATTACAAGCTCAAACAAAATTTTTCGGAAAAATAACAGATGAACAAACTGGTGAAAATCTTGCATTTGTAAATATTATTTATAATTCAAAAAATTTCGGAACGACAACCGATATTGAAGGAAATTTTGTAATAGATGATTTCGGAAAAATTGATTTTTTAAAAATTTCTTGTATTGGTTATAAAACAAAAATTATCTCAAAAGAAGAAATCAGACAAAAAACTTCTATTAAAATAAAACTTTCAAAAGAAGAATATTTTATTCAGGAAGTGGAAATTTTTCCCGGGAAAAATCCGGCTCATCGAATTATAGAACAAGTCATATTAAATTCAGATAAAAATAATCCTGAAAAAATTCGTTCTTTTTCTTATGTGGCTTATAATAGAATGCACTTTACTGTAGATTTTTCTCAATCTATCAAACATATTTCGACAAACTCTACAACAATTTCGACTGATTCAATAATAGAAATAGATACCTTATTTGATCAAGCGAACACGGAAGTAATTGAAAATGATAGCACTATAAATAATAAATTAAATACAACAAAACAAAAATCAAAAGATAAAAATTTATTTGAAATATTCGACAAACAACATTTATTTCTTATGGAATCAATTTCAGAGCGAAAATACAAATTTCCAAACAATAACAAAGAAATAGTTTTAGCACAACGTATGTCAGGACTGAAAAATCCGGTTTTTATGTTACTTACGAGTCAGCTTCAATCAATGTCGTTTTATTCTGATTATATTCATATTCTTGGTAAAAATTATTTAAGTCCAATAAGCAAAGGAAGTACGAAAAAATATTTTTTTCAATTAGAAGATACTTTATTTTCTGAAAAAGGTGATACTACTTTTATTATTTCTTATCGACCACTAAAAAACAAAAATTTTGAAGGAGTACAAGGCGTTTTACATGTTAATACCAATGGTTACGCAATTCAAAGTGTTACAGCTAAACCTTATGAAAAACATCCACTTTTTGATGTAAATATACAACAAAAATTTGAATTTATTAAAGACACTCAATGGTTTCCTGTTCAATTAAATACAGATTTAATTTTTAATTCTTTAACGGTTGCAGCTGATAGTATTGCAGTTCCAATAGTTGGAATAGGAAAATGTTATATTTCCGATATTCAATTAGATGCAGATTTTAAAAGACGTGAATTTAATCAGATAGAAATAGAAGTAAAACCTGAAGCAAATAAAAAAGACGAAATTTTTTGGGATAAATATCGTTATGAACCGCTATCGGAAAAAGACAAAAAAACATATATTGTAATAGATAGCCTTGGGAAAAAAGTACATCTTGACCAATTAATGGATATTATGGAAATTTTAGCTTCAGGAAATATTCCAATAAAATTTATTAATATTAATTTATCTTCGATATATTGGTGGGACAATTATCAGAAAAACAGATTAGGATTAGGGCTTAGCACAAACGACAGATTAACAAGATATGTATCCTTAAACGGATATTTTGCATATTCGTTTGGAAATAAAAAATGGAATTATGGTGGCGGAATTAAAATTAAACCTTTTCCTTTTCATAAATCAAAATTTGAAATTTCTTTTAAATATTCAAACGATGTAGAAATTTGCGATAATTTTAATTATTATTCAGATAATCAAATACAATTAGTTAATAGTATTATAGGAATGTTTCAAAATGAAATGGATTTTGCAAAAAAATATGAAACATCCGTGTCTTTCATTGCACTAAAATACTTAAAAGCAAAAATACAATTTTCAGTAATCGATAAAACAATAATTGATAAAAATAGATACAAATATAAATATGAGATTCCTGATAATTTTTTCATAAATGAAACAGGCTTATATTTAAGATATGCGTATAAAGAAAAGTATATGCAAACACCAAAAGGAAATTTTATAAGTTTAGGAACAAACTATCCGATTATTCATCTAAATATTATTAAAAGTGTATCAATATTAAATTTTAATAATAAATATTGGAAATTTGAAGCGACAGTATTAAAATCATTTTTATTCAGAAATATAGGGAAAACAAGTATTTTTGCGAATGGAGCATATATAGTAGGAGATTCTCCATACTCAAATTTATATATGATAACAGGAACAAACTCATGGTTAAATTTTGACAATGTTTTTAACACAATGAAAATCAATGAGTTTGTGTCAGATAGATATGCTAGTATTTTTTTGTATCATAATTTTAAAAGTTTGCTGATTAAAACAAAAAAATTTGCACCGGAAATCGTAATAATGACAGCAGCCGGTTGGGGAGACTCCCAATTAGCCAAAGAAAACCCGGATTTGACCGATATAAAAATAATGAATAAAGGTTATTTTGAGTCAGGACTTCAAATAAATTATATCATAAATTATAAAAAAACTATTGGTTATGGCATTGGTGTATATTATCGTTATGGGAAATATCATTTTCTGAAAGAAATCAATAATTGGACTTTTAAATTAACTTTAAATATGAAACTGGAATGAAAAATTATACCAAAATTAACAATAATTGGCACAACTTTTCTAAAGACAATTTATACTATGAATAATAGCAAGCATTTTTTTCTATATCTTTTAAAATTTAATTAAGTTTATTGATATTTTTCTTGCATTTTCTCAAAATATATCGTAATTTTGTACAAATTTTGCCCAGATGGTGAAATCGGTAGACACGCCAGCTTGAGGGGCTGGTGTCCTTAAGGATGTGCAAGTTCGAGTCTTGTTCTGGGCACTGAATACTAATAATTTTATTAGTATTTTTTTGATTTTTTATGTCTGAAATTTTTTGTACCGACTACTTTTCTCTAACAAATATCTCTCAATTATTATTTCGATTAATAATAAATTTGTTGTGTGCAGTCTTATTAACTTTAATTTATCAAAAAAAATTCCCCAGAAAAGACTATTCTTTTGCTTTTCTAATAATTTCGACAACAGTTTTTTCTCTAATTTATGTATTGTCTGAAATACAATTTCACATTGGATTTGCTATCGGATTTATTGCTCTCTTTGGAATAATTCGTTACCGAAGTAAAAATATTTCTATTAGAGAAATGACATTTCTTTTTTTGTTAATCACTATATCACTGTTAAATTCTATAAAACAATTACCTGTTTTTTTAATAATCCTAGTTGATTCTATTTTGATAATTTTAACTTTTCTATTAGACAGGACAAAATTATTAAAAAGACAGATGCTTTGCATGCTAATTGTTTATAATAATTTGATTTTAATAAACACAGAAAACCATGCTGAATTAATTTATGAATTAGAAAAATTAATTGGAATAGAAATAATAAAAATAGAAATTATAGAAATAGATTTTGTGAGAAACAGTGCTCAGATAAAAATTTATTATTATTTGAAGGAATATAATCTTTTTTAAATAAATAAAATTCGTTTCGTTATTACGAAAAAAAATTGTAATTTTGCACTATAAAGAAAACAAAAATAGAAATGGAAAATTATCCGAAAAAAATTCAAGAATTAGAAGAGGTTGTAATAAAATTTGCTGGAGATTCCGGTGATGGAATGCAATTGACAGGAACTCAATTTTCAGATCTTTCTGCATCTTTTGGAAATGATTTATTAACATTTCCGGATTATCCATCAGAAATTAGAGCTCCACAAGGTACAATTGCAGGAGTGTCCGGATTTCAAGTTCACATTGGGGGAAAAGAAATCCAAACTCCGGGAGATTTGGCAGACGTACTAATTGCAATGAATCCGGCCGCTTTAAAAACCAATATGAAGTGGATAAAACAAGGAGCTACTATAATTATTGATATTGACAATTTCGATGACAGTCATTACAAAAAAGCTGATTATGTTGAAGATCCATTTGAAGACGGTTCGTTAGAAGGTTTTGCTGTAATTAAAGCGCCAATTACTTCTTTGACTCGTTCGATAGTAAAAGAACTTAATTTAGGAATTGATCAAAAAACAGCTGATAAAACAAGAAATCAGTTTGTTATGGGTATATTATTATGGTTGTTTAATAAAGATTTAACAACAGTAGAAGAGTTTCTTGCTAAAAAATTCATTAAAAAGCCGATTTTAATAACAATTAATCACGCTGTTTTAAGAGCCGGACACAGTTATGCAGAAACTGTAGAAGCTATTGCAACTCAATTTAATGTTCTTCCTGCAAAAGGTAAAAAAGGAAAATTTCGTCAAATAACCGGTAATCAAGCTACTGCATGGGGATTATTAGCCGGTGCTGAAAAAGCTGGATTAAAATTGTTTTTGGGTTCATATCCAATAACTCCGGCAACTGATATTTTGCAAGAACTTTGTGCAAAAAAACATCTTAATATAAAAACATTTCAAGCTGAAGATGAAATCGCCGGAATTTGTACGGCTATAGGAGCAAGTTTTGGTGGTCATTTAGGAGCTACTTCTACATCAGGACCCGGTTTGTCTTTAAAAACAGAAGCCGCCGGTCTTGCCGTTATTACAGAATTACCATTAGTAATAGTTGATGTTCAACGCGGAGGTCCTTCAACCGGTTTACCAACAAAAACAGAACAAAGTGATTTATTACAAGCAATTCATGGACGTCATGGAGAATCTCCAATGCCTGTAATTGCCGCCTCTTCACCAGGAAATTGTTTCGACTATGCCTTTATGGCTTGTAAAATTGCTGTTGAACATATGACTCCGATTATTTTATTAACAGACGGATATTTGGCAAATGGAACAGAATTATGGAGAATCCCTGATTATGAAAATATGAAAAAAATTATTCCTCCATTCGTAAAAGATAATGACCCTGACTATTATCCATATAAAAGAGATGAACAAAAATTAAATCGTTTTTGGGCTATTCCCGGGCAAGAAGGTTTACGACACAGAATTGGCGGTTTAGAAAAAGCTGATGTTACAGGAGAAGTTTCTCACGACTCTTATAATCATCAAGTTATGACAAATTATCGAGCTGACAAAATAAAACGGATTGCCAATTATATTCCGGAACAAGAAATTATTGGAAATAAAGATGGTGGTGAATTATTAGTAATTGGTTGGGGTGGAACTTATGGTGCATTAAATTCTGCTGTTCAAGATTTAAGAAAAGAAGGATATAATATAAGTTTGGCACAATTTAATTATATTTTTCCATTACCAAAAAATACAGAAGAAGTTTTGAAGAAATTCAAGAAAAGAATTGTTTGCGAATTAAATTTAGGTCAATTTGCAGATTATTTAAGAACTCAATTTCCTCAATATCCTTATTTGCAATTTAACAAAGTTCAAGGATTACCGTTCTTTATTAGTGAGTTAAAAGAAAAATTTATTGAAATTATAAAAGAAAAATAGATATGGAAAACGTTCAAACAAATATAACCAAATCTGATTTCCAAATAGATGGACAAGTAAAATGGTGTGCCGGTTGTGGCAGTTATGCTATTCTTGCAGCAGTACAAAAAGCATTGCCTGCTACTGGAGTAACAAAAGAGAATGTAGTTTTTGTTTCAGGAATTGGTTGTTCTTCCAGATTTCCATATTATATGAAAACTTATGGCTTTCATACACTTCATGGAAGAGCTATTCCTATTGCTTCCGGCTTAAAATCGGCTCGTCCTGATTTGAACGTCTGGATTACTACCGGAGATGGTGATTCAATGGCAATTGGAGGAAATCATTTTATTCACATGATTAGACGAAATCTTGATCTTAATGTATTGGTTTTCAACAATAAAATTTATGGTTTAACAAAAGGACAATATTCTCCAACTACTCCATTCGGCGCAGTAACTAAAAGTTCACCAGATGGAACTATCGAAAAACCGTTTGAACCTGGAGAATTAGTTATGGGAGCTCAAGGTACTTTTTTTGCCAGAGTTATTGATAAAGAAATCAAAGGTATGGAAGAGGTAATTATTGCTGCTGCCAAACATAAAGGAACTTCTATTGTTGAAGTTTTACAAAATTGCGTGATTTTCAATGATGCAACACACGAATGTATTATCGGAAAAGATGTAAAAGATGATAGAACGATTTATCTCGAACATGGTAAAAAAATGATTTTTGGTAAAAATAGAGATAAAGGTTTAATTCTTGATGGGAATGATTTAAGAGTTGAAAAAATCGGAGAAAATGGTGTTACACTTGATGATATTTTGGTTCATGATAAAACAATTCAAAATCCGAATATTCATTATATGCTTGCCAGAATGTCGTACCCTGATTTGCCTGTTGCTATCGGAGTTATTCGTTCGGTAGAACAAAGTACTTATGATGCTTTATTACAACAACAAGTAGATGAAGCAGTAGCTAATACTAAAATACATAACGTTTTAGATTTATTAAATTCAGGGAAAATTTTTGATATCTAAAAAAACAAAAATTATTCTCTTGATAAGGCTACTTCGTAAATAATAGATAGGGCTTTTTTTACAATAGAATGAAAACCTTTTATCTTATTGTAAATAGTTGCATATCAATAATAACAAAAAATATTAATGCGATATATCAAATTTGATAATTTTTTACGAGCTTCTTATAGTTTTGCTGTGGAAGAATATATTATGCAAAATCAAAAATTTGAAGATGAATATTTTTTATTTTGGAGAACCTCGCCAACTGTAATGATTGGAAGATTTCAAAATACGATTGAAGAAATAAACATGGATTTTATCAAATCAAACAATATGAATGTTGTAAGAAGAAATTCAGGAGGTGGAACTATATACACAGACGAAAATTGTTGGCAATTCAGTTTTATAATTAGAAAAGAAAAAAACGAAATAAGAGATTTCAGAGATTTTACAAAACCTGTAACTGATGCATTAAAAATACTTGGAATAAACACAGAATTTTCCGGCAGGAATGACTTAATGTTAAATGGAAAAAAATTTTCCGGAAACGCACAATTTTCTTATAAAAATCAATTTCTTCATCACGGGTCAATACTTTTTGACGCAAATTTGGAAAATTTAATAAAATCTATAACTGTAAGTGATGAAAAATTAATTTCAAAAGGAATAAAATCCATAAAAGAACGCGTAATTAACTTAAAACCAAATTTATTTAATCCGGAAATTACTTCATTAGAATTTAAAGATAAGCTATTAACTTCGTTGAATAACAATATGTTGCAAATTAATTTAACAAAAAATGACCTTCAAGAAATAGAAAAAATTGAAAAAGAAAAATTTCTGAACTGGGATTGGAATTATGGGAGGTCCCCTGAATTTAACATAACTAAAAATAAACGATTTATTGGTGGAAAAGTAGAAGTTTTTTTAATTGTAAAAAATGGAATTATTCAGGAATGTAAAATTTATGGAGATTTCTTTTTTAATGGAAATATAATTGATTTAGAGAATAAAATAATTGGAAATAAATACGAGGCAAGCAAATTATATGTTTTATTTAAAAAAATTGAAATTGAAAAGTTATTTTATGGAATAACGTCAGAAGATTTTTTACAATTATTTATACAATAAATAAAATATTATATGAAAATTCGCAAATTATTATGCATTGCTTTCACACCTTCACTTTGCCGTTTCGTCCATTTGATAAATTAATCCGATGACAAAAAAAGAACGTTATAAAAAAGTGATTGATTGGTTTGAAAAAAACATGTCGATTGTCTCAACAGAATTAAATTATAATACTGATTTTCAGTTGCTTGTAGCAGTTATTTTGTCCGCACAATGTACCGACAAACGCGTAAATTTAATAACTCCTGAATTGTTTAAAAGTTTTCCAAATGCAGAAAAAATGAGTCATGCTAATGTGGAAGAAATTTACAATTTAATAAAATCATGTACGTATCCAAATGCAAAAGCCAAACATATCTCTGAAATGGCAAAAATTGTACACGAAAAATATAATGGGAAAATTTCTTCTGATACTGAAGAGTTGCAAAAGTTACCCGGTGTTGGTAGAAAAACTGCAAATGTAATTGCTGTCGTTTTGTTTCGTCAAGCAAAAATGCCTGTTGATACTCATGTTTTTCGTGTTTCAAAACGAATTGGACTCGCGGATAAAAAAAGTACAATATTGCAGACAGAATTAGAATTAGAAAAAAATATTCCCCCAGAAATAATTCCGGATGCCCATCATTGGTTGATACTACATGGGCGCTATGTTTGTGTAGCCAGAAATCCTAAATGTGCTGAATGTGGAATTAAGGAATTTTGTAGATATGTAGAGACAATTATGTGATAATTGTTTATTATCTTGATTTTATAAGATTTTTTACCGAACTTTCGCAAGTATAATAACTTATTGAATTTAGCCCAACTTGACCACTCGATGTGTCAATGTCTATTTGGCAAATGGCTTTCTATAAAGTATAGATTGTCCTAATGTGATTTCGTCTGTATATTGGAGTTCGTTTCCAACAGCAATTCCTCGAGCAAGAATTGTTAATGTAATATTTGGATTTAGAATTTTTCTGCTGATATAATAATTAGTTGTATCGCCTTCCATAGTGGTTGGGAGAGCAAAAATAATTTCGCTGATTTTTTCATTATCAATTCTTGCAATTAAACTTGAAATGTTTAAATCTGAAGGAGAAATTCCGTCCATTGGAGAAATAATTCCGCCTAAAACATGATACAATCCTTTGTATTGCATAGTAGATTCTATTGCTAAAACATCGTTAATGTTTTCTACGACACAAATTATTTGTTTGTTCCGTTTGTTATCTTTACAAATAGGACAAATTTCTTCGTCAGAAATATTATGACAAATTTTACAAAATTTCAAATCTGTTTTTAATTTTAATATTGTTTCTGTAAAATTTTGAATGTCTGTTATTTCTTTTTTTAATAAAAATAATGAAAATCTTAATGCCGTTTTTTTACCAATTCCCGGTAAAATCGAAAACTGATTTACGGCTTCTTCTAAAATCTTACTTGATTTCCCTTCAAAATTCATTTTGCAAAATTACAATTTTTTTAGGTTTTTATTTTTTAAAATTTATTCTATTTTTATTTTATAAAAGTATTTGCTCCTTGTCAGCTATATTGTTACTTTTGTCAATTAATTTCTTTCATTATCCTAAACCGATAATGATTCAATAACGTTTTGTGTGAGTAATCAAAATTAAGTTTACCACAAATGAAAAATCGCAAATCAAAAAGAAATTATATTATTTTCAATTTTAGGTATGTATGAATTTGAAC
>JAITXI010000028.1 GCA_031284905.1 Bacteroidales bacterium | reverse complement strand
TGGGGCAGATAATTTGGCAAAAACAAACAACAATGAACACGAGCGGAGGAGGAGCAGTTATGGGCAGTTTTCCGCATCCGCGAAACGGCATTGTAAAATTAGATTTTGAATATATTTTGTTGTTCAAAAAACAGGGTAATGCGCCAAAACCTACCGCAAAACAAAAGGCAAATTCATCTATGACCAACGAAGAATGGAATACTTATTTTAATGGACATTGGTATTTTAACGGAGCAAAGCAGGACAAACATTTGGCGATGTTTCCAGAAGAATTGCCTCACCGCCTAATTAAAATGTTTTCGTTTCCCGAAGAAACAATTTTAGACCCGTTTATGGGCAGCGGAACGACTGCATTAGCAGCACGAAATTTAAACCGAAACTCAATAGGTTACGAAATCAACCCCGAATTTATGCCGATTATCAAGGGGAAAATAGGCAGTGATGATGTTTTTAATAAAGTAGAAATTGAAATAATCAAACAGCCTGAAATAAAAATTAATTTTGATAAAAAAATAAAAAATCTTCCCTATCAATTTATTGACACTCATAAACTTGACAAAAAAGTTGACGTAAAAAAATTGCAATATGGCTCAAAGTTAGATGCCGACAGCACAGGCAAGCGAGAAGAATATTTTTCGGTAAAAGAAATTATTTCGCCCGAATTGATTAAATTAGACAACGATTTGATTATCAGGTTAATAGGTATAAAACAAAACCCAAAAATCAATGGGCAAGCAATAGAATATTTAAAAGACAAGCTGCGAGGGAAAAAAGTTTTCCTGAAATATGACGAACAAAAATATGATGCTCAAAATAATTTAATGGCGTATCTTTATTTGGAAAACAAGACTTTTATTAATGCGCATTTATTGAAAGATGGAATGGCAGAAGTGGATGAGAGTGTGGAGTTTAAGTATAAAAATAAATTTATAGGGATATGAGTATTATTAGGGATTTCTTTCATAATTTATCTTGGCGTTTTGCTAAAGAAAATGATTTATCTGATATAACATGGGCTGTATGTCAATCAAGTGAGAAATTTAGAATGTTATTTTTACAATTTTTCTTTCCAAATGTTGAATTTAATAACATTAATAGTTTCGATAGGGAAATAACAAAAGATGATAGCCGAGCCGATTTTGTCATTGATAATGACGGACAAATATTTGTTGTAGAATGTAAGATTGGTGATACTAACCACCTAAATTGAGCGGAGTTAGGGTTTAAGATAAAACAAATATTTTTTTTGATTTTTGATTTACGAACGTCCCTGCGATGTACGAATATGCGGGTTATTATTGAAAAATATTGTTTAATTTTATCTACTATGATAGCAATTTAGTATTACTCAATTAAAACGGCAAACTGATTTTAGGAGTAACAGCAGCAAAACTATTTCAAGAAGCAATAAAAAATTTGTTGGATTTTTGGAAAAAATAGTACTTTTGTACAAAATTAAAACAGAGTAAATAAAAAAAATGCTAAAAAATAAAAATATAGTAGAAATAATATTTTTTTGTATTATTGTAATAAGTACATTAATGCATTTCCAACATTTTAATAAAGAATTAGTTAGTAATCATTCTTGGCGTCAAACACAAACTCAAAGCACAATAAACAGTTTTTACAAAGAAGATATGAATATCCTCAATCCAAGAAGAAACGAAAGAGGAAACACCGAAGGAATTTTTAGGATGGAATTTCCTATCATGCAATGGATTGTTGCTTGTTTATACAAAATTTTCGGAAATCATTTGATTATTTCGAGAATTTTTATGTTTGTCATCGGCTTACTTTCTGTTTTTGGAATATATAAATTATTAGATACTTTATTTCAAAACAAAATTCTTGCAATAATTGGAGCTTGGGCTTTTAATTTTTCGCCATCATTTTACTACTATACAATAAACCCGCTTCCTGATAATTTTGCTTTATGCTTTTCAATTTGGGGGTTAATTTTCTTTTTTTTATGGTATTCTAATAATAGTAAAATATTTTATCTTGTTTTAACAGGATTATTTTTAAGTATCGGAGCATTGGCAAAATTGCCGTTTATAATTTATTTTATTATTCCAATTGTCCATTTTGCAATTTTATTAATAAAAAACGGAATAAACAAAAAATGGCTTTTGCAAACAATTTCCTGTTTTAGTTTTGCGCTTCTTCCACTTGCTTGGTATTTGTATGTTATTAACGGTTGGGAAGGAAATCCTATTGTCGGAGGAATACTTACAAATGAAAAATCATTTACAGAAGTTCTAAGTTATTGGAAATTTAATTTGATGTCAACTTTGCCTGAACTATTATTGAATTATGGCTCTGTAATTCCATTTCTACTCGCTTTCTTTTATATTTTTAAAAATAAAGTATATAAAAACACAAAATTTATTTTACTTATTTCTTTGAGTATCATAGTTTTAGTCTATTATTTTTTTGAAGCAAATGCTATTGGTAAAAATCATGATTATTATCTTTTCCCATTTTACCCTTTATTATTCATTTTGGTTGCTTATGGTGCATTTAATCTATATAATTCAAAAAATAAATTTTTAAAATATTTTGCATTAATATCTCTATTCTTATTACCTGTTTTTTGTCATCTTCGTATGAAAGATAGATGGAATTTAGATTCACCCGGATTTAACAAAGATTTATTAATTTATAAAAACGAACTCAGAAATGCTATTCAGAACGATGCATTAGTAGTTGCAGGAAATGACGAATCTCATTTTAGATTTCTTTATTATATTGACAAAAAAGGCTGGGGATTTCAAGATGATAATTTGAATGCAGAAAATCTAAAAATAATGATAGATAATGGTGCCGAATATTTATATACGGATTCCAATAAAATAATTGAAAATCAAGATATAAATAATTTAATAGAAAATATTGTCCTTAAAAAAGGGTCAATTAAGATTTTAAAATTAAAAAAATGACAAACTAAATTTTATAATTTTTACTAAAAAATAAAAATGATAAAAAAATAGTTGTAGTTTTACCTGCATATAATGCAGCATCAACTTTAGAACAAACTTACAAAGAAATTCCTTTCGACATTGTTGATGATGTTATTTTAGTAGATGATAATAGCAAAGACAATACTGTTGAAGTTGCAAAAAATTTGGGAATACAACACGTAATAGTTCACGACAAAAATAAAGGATATGGAGGAAATCAGAAATCGTGTTACCAAAAAGCATTAGAATTAAATGCAGATATTATTATTATGTTACATCCTGATTACCAATATACTCCGCAATTAATTCATTCAATGAGTTATCTTATCGCAAATAATGTATATTCGGTAGTTTTAGGAAGTCGAATTTTGGGAAAAGGAGCACTTAAAGGAGGAATGCCTCTCTACAAATATTTTTTCAATAGATGTTTGACATTTTTTCAAAACATTATGATGAATCAAAAATTAGCAGAATATCATACCGGATATAGAGCTTTTTCCGCTGAGGTTTTGAAAAATATTAATTATCTTTCAAATTCAGATGATTTTGTTTTTGACAATCAAATGCTCGCACAAATATTTTATGCAGGTTACGAAATTGCAGAAATCACTTGTCCAACAAAGTATTTTAAAGAGGCTTCGTCAATTAATATCCAAAGGAGTATAAAATATGGTTTTGGAGTTTTAAATACTTCAATTTTGTATTTTTTGAATAAAATTAAGATTTTAAAATCGAAAATGTTTTATTAAAAATAAAAAGACTAAAGAATACCGTTATGTCAAAATGAACAGATTTAGCCTTTAGAGAAATAAAATATCTTTTAGTCAAAAATTGTAAAAAAATCAGCGTTAAAAAACAAAGCCGTAAAATCATAAATTCTCATTTGTTAATATATAAAAATTATGTTAATTTTGTAAGAAACTCAAAAATTATGAACATCGCAATATACGGCAGAAATTTCGGGAATAATTTTATAGGTCTTGCAATTCAACTTTTTGAAGAATTGAAAAATAATAATACAAAAATTTATATAAATAATAATTTTAATGAATTTTTGAAAAATAAATTTTTATTATATTTTCCAAATGTAATAATCTATGAACAAGAATTACCAAAAGATGAAAAGATAGATTTTTTGTTAAGTATTGGGGGAGATGGAACATTTTTAGAGTCTGCCACTATTGTTGGAGATTCAGAAATTCCAATTTTGGGAATAAACACTGGTCGTTTAGGTTTCTTGGCTTATGTAAATTCCAAAAATTTTGTTAATTCTATTAAACAATTATTAAATGGAAATTTTACAATAGATAAAAGAATGATGCTTGAAATTGAAGCAGAGCCAAATTTTTATGGGAATAAAAATTTCTGTTTAAACGAATTTGCTATTCAAAAAAAATCTCGTTTAAGTATGATAAAAACAAAAATTTTTGCCGATGATTGCTTGATAAATACATATTGGTCAGATGGAGTAATTGTTGCAACTCCAACCGGTTCAACAGCATATTCACTTAGCTGTGGAGGTCCTATTGTAGTTCCTCATTCTGATGTTTTTTTAATAACCCCAATTGCAAATCATAATTTAACAGTTCGCCCGTTAATTATTTCTGCACAAACTGAATTAAAAATTGTTGTAGAGTCTCATATTGATAATATTTTATTATCAATGGATTACAGGAGTTTTGACTTGATTTGTTCAAAAGAAATTAAAATAAGAAAAGCAAAATTTTATATTAATTTTGTAAATTTGTTTGAAAATAATTATTTTTGTACTTTGAGTGAAAAATTATATTGGGGATTAGACTTGCGAAATTAAATTTAAAATTATTAACTAAAAATTAAAAAAATGCAAAAAAAACAGATAATTATTATATTTCTTTTCATATTTATTACAACAAATTTGTTTTCTCAAAGGAATAATATGTGGAGTAGGAATCCTCATGAAGTTTTTTTTGCAGCAGGAACAGATAATTTTTTGGGAGAATTAGGCGGGCACGATGGTGTTGGTTCGCATTCTGTGAGAGATTTAGATTTTAAAGCATCAAGATTTTGTTTTCAAGGTGGATATACTTTTCGTTTTGCAAAACGTTGGGCTATTGGTGGCGAATTGTCTTTTGCAATGTTATCAGGTAATGACAAACTTACAAACGAATATTATAGGAATAACAGGAATCTTGCTTTTCGTTCTCCTTTGGTTGAATTTTCACCGTTGATTTATTTTTATCCAATGGTTGAAGAATTTAGCATTACACAAAAATTAGGACAAAGAGGAAAAGCAATTACACGTCCTCGTATTTTTTTATTTACAGGTTTTTCAGGAATTTGGTTTAATCCGCGAGCTCAATATGAAGGTAAATGGTATTCTTTACGTCCATTAGGTACTGAAGGTCAAGGAATTATCCCAACTCGCAAAAAATATTCCCGAGTTTCTTTTGCAATTCCTGTCGGTTTTGGATTAGATTATCCTCTCACAAGAAATTGGATGATTGGTTTTGAATTTAGTTTTCATTATGCTTTCACCGATTATATTGATGATGTAAGTACAACTTATGTAGATCCGGCAATTTTTGGAGATAATGCTGTAGCTGCTTATTTTAGTGATCCAACAAAGTTAAACCCTTCTGCCGATTATCCTAATGGCTTTGGAGAACAACCCGGTAGTCAACGTGGAAATGTTAGAAACAAAGATTCATATATGTTTCTATCTATTACTGCAAGACATACATTCGGAAAGAAATATTATAGACCCAAATATTAATCTTACTTAAAATTGAAATAATTTAATCAAAGTCATTCTGGTTCAATTTTAAGATTCACCAAATATTTAAAATAAGATACCACTATCATAATATTTTAAAGAAACTAAAACTTGAACCCTAACTCCGCTCAAATTAGGTAGTCTATTAAAATTTTGGCGAACAATCGTTGTGTTTTCTGCGTGATTTCAGATAAGTGCCACTGATTTCTGATTTTAATTTTACAAATGGCTTTTGACTGTTCTATAATGTCTTTTGGCGAATATTTTGACAGCAGTTCCGCCTGTAACAATCGTGCATATAACTTGTAGTATGCAATCATAGCCACAAAATTGGCAAAAAGCCAACCTTCAAGCACATAGCGATTTTGCATATACGAAACATCAGCATCAAGATAAT
>JAITXI010000234.1 GCA_031284905.1 Bacteroidales bacterium | reverse complement strand
AAAATGAAGCAAACTTCAATTTTGTCGAGCGAAGAAACTTCGGCGAAGCCAACGGCAGGATGTACGACCCTCTAATTGGTCGTGTACTCTCTCCCGATAACTACGTACAAGACCCTTCTAATGCTCAAAGCTATAACAGATACTCTTATTGTTTGAACAATCCACTCCTTTATACTGACCCCAGCGGAGAAAAATGGTGGCACTGGCTGTTAATCGGACTTGGTGCAGACATTTTTACCGGTGGTGCTTTGAGTACTACCGTAGTATTGACTGCAATGGCTGCTACTACAACAGCGGGATTGGCAGGAATGTCTGCTTCTATAACCTTTGCAGGAACTGTTGGACCTATTGCAGTAGGATCTATTGGTTCTGCTACAGCTAATTCAATTCTTGGAGGTTTTGGAGCTTTAGTAAGTGGAGATTTTAAAGATATTGGCAACCGTATGGGCAACCCATGGAAATTAGCTTGGGGACTTTTTGTTACAGACCACAATATTAGCTTTGGACAAAGAGCTTGGCAATTTGTCTCTCGCCATACTTGGGAAATGCCGACTACCGCAGTAGGTTATGCAGCTCATAGTATGTTCAATATTGTTGGTCGTAGCAATGTTGAATATTTTAATGGAGCTACTGTTATGCAAACAAACTGGATGAACGGAGGTGTAACACTAGGAAGCAATATTACAATTTCTTATACTAGTGGTGAAATTAATTCAGACAATACTTTACTTTTGCACGAATATGGGCATTATTTAGATGGTATGCGTTGGGGACCTATTTATTTGTTTGCAATCGGAATACCAAGTATTATTAGTGCAAGTGGGTCAGAATTGATTACTACATGGAATGGAAATGAAGTAAGTAATCCTTACAGATTATATACCCACGACGTTTATTGGACAGAAAGAAGGGCAAATAGAAGAGCTGCAAAATATTTCTTGAAATATTTTGGTATAGATTGGGAAACACTTTATCCTACTTATCCATTGTCTAATCCATTTAAATAATAGAGGTATGAAACGATTAAAATTATTAAAATTCATAGTATTATTATCTTTTCTTTTGATATTAGTAGCTTGTCCTAAAAAGGATTATAAACACGTATTCAGGTTTAGTAACAATTCCAATGTAGATGTGTATATTTATTTGGGTGTTGTAAACAGAGATTTAGGAGGGACTCTATACCCAGACACAGCAATTGCAGAAGTTAGATGTGGCGTTCTTTTCAAAAAAGGAGAATCAAGATATTATAGTTACAATTATGAATACAACAATGGATACACAAATGTCTTGTCTTTGTTTATTTTTAATGCAGATACATTTGATACATATAGTTGGGACGAAATTAAAAACGACTACAAAATTTTAAGAAGATATGATTTGAGTTTACAGGATATTGAAATGTCAAACTATATGATTTCCTATCCACCAGCTGAAGCAATGAAAGATATAAAAATGTGGCCTCCGTATGAAGAATAAAATATACAGATATGAATATGGGCATTATTTAGATGGTATGCGTTGGGGACCTATTTATTTGTTTGCAATCGGAATGCCAAGTATTATTAGTGGCGGTAAAGCTACCTCTCTCTCAGCTCCACCTTTTACAACGCATCGCAGTTATTGGACAGAAAGAAGGGCAAATAGAAGAGCAAAAAAATATTTTGAAAAACATTTAGGCATTGATTGGAATGGACAGCACCCGAATGGTAAAGGTGAAATCAGAATTGATGAAGATGGGAATCAATATTATTACTACTACATTATAGAAGATTATTATCCAACATATTAAATAAAATACTATGAGAAAATTTTTTATATTTTTATTTTTTGTTATTTTTGTTTTTTTGATGTGTAGTTGCCCTATGGATTATGAAAGGTTTTGGTATTGTAACAATACAACAAGTGATACGTTGCTTATCTCTCTTGCTTATGGATTTCCGGTAGCTTATCCAGATACTATTTTGCCAAAAAATTTCAACGAAGCACATTTAATTATTGTAAATCCAAAAACAAAACAAACTATTGAAATAAAAGGTGTTAGAGATGAAAATTTTTTTTCAGAGCTACCAAAAGATACATTATCAGTTTTTATTTTGAATAGAGATACAATTAAAAATTATTCATGGGAAGATGTTAGAACAAATAATAAAATACTTTTACGTATTGATTTAAGTTTCGAAGATATTAAAAAGCTAAAATTTATTATTCCATATCCGCCAACTGAAGCAATGAAAGATATGAAAATGTGGTCCCCGTATGATAGCGTCATTAATAGAAAATAAATTTAATGAATAGAACTTTCACATACAGCTACGATTCTTGGGGCAACCACCGCAACCCCGATACTTGGGAACTGAGTTATTTCGTAAGTTCGTTTAATCATAGAACTGAATGGAGAAAAAGCAATTTCTGGTATTGGCTTGGTGTTAGTTTAACAATTTTCCCTAATTAATTATATAAGTATTATGAAAAAAACAATTTTAATGTTTAGTGTTTTACTATCTATGTTAATTTTATATTCTTGCGAAGGAGAGCGTTGTGCAAATGGAACAGTTATGGAAAGTAAATCACAATCTGTATTAAAAGATGTGAAATGTTATAACATTACATCAAAAGAGATTATTTATACAAATGAAAATGGACAATTTTCAACCTGTATTCATTTTCTTGGTTTTACTAGGAATGAGCCGGATATAATAATTGAATTTTCTAAATATGGATATAAAACTCAAACCATTACTAATCCTGTTGAAAATTCTGTAATTTATTTAGAAAAAGAATGAATATTTCCTATATATACAACTATTATTTTTCCGGTTTGTTTGGTATGCATACTTGGGGCAATTACCGTAATCCTGATACTTGGGAACTGAGTTATTTTGTAAGTTCGTTTAATCATAGAACAGAATGGAGAAAAAATGATTTTTGGTATTGGCTTTGTGTTAGTTTAACGATTTTTCCTAATTAAAATATTTTTTTATGAAAGATAAGATTTTTTTAATTATTGCAATAATTTCATTAGTATTAGTTTGCTCTACGTGTTGGCCAGACCGTCCCCCAAAAATCAAAGTAATTAATAATGCAAATTATCCTATTTGTGTATTCTGTACATATCAACTTTTTGATACAATTTTGCCTATTATTAAGCCAACTTTATTAGAAATTGAAGCTAAAAAATATGATTTTATTACAGGATATATGGCTGATAATAATGATGTGTGGTTTGAAAGAATTTTTGATGATACACTTCATATTTTTATAATGAATAATGATACGATAAAAAAATATTCATGGAATAATATTAGAAATGGAAATTTTATTTTTGCTCATTACAAAATGAAATTGAAACAAAATGAAGAAAACAAAATGATTATTTACTACCCACAATAAAAACGAGAAACAAAGATATATGAATACGATAGAACTTTTTGCAATTTTTATTTTTGAAAATGTTGATAAATTTAACGATTTTCCCTAATTAATTATATGTGTTTATGAAAAGAATAATTTATATTATAATCATTTTTATGATTTGTATTTTTTTTTGTAGTTGTCCAATGGATAGGTGGTGGTGCATAAATATTAATAATAATTCTGACGAAAACATTTCTGTGTGTGGTATGTATATTAATGACACTTGTCTTCCTGAAAATAAACCTGCATATATTATCGAAATAAAACCAAATAGAATTGGAAATTTACAAGGGTATATGGTAGGAGACTCTAAACTGGAGAGATTAGATAAGGAATCTATAACAATTTTTGTTTTCGATACTGATTCTATAAATTGCCTAACTTGGGATTATATTAAAGTGAATAATGTAGTATTAAAAAAATTTCAAGGAACAATTAATGATTTTCCTCAAGACAATGGTCCTAACTTTTATTATCCGTAATTATAAAATTAAATGAACTTAAAATGAATAATAACCCAAAAAAACCACATTATATCCCAATTGTTAGCGGAATGGTAGCAGGTTCAACATTAGCCGGTATGGCAGGTACGGTGGCAGGCGTTACTTATGGAACTACAATAGCTAATATTCCAGATTTAGCAATTTTAGGAGCAATTTACG
Source organism: Bacteroidales bacterium (assembly GCA_031284905.1). Lineage (GTDB taxonomy): Bacteria > Bacteroidota > Bacteroidia > Bacteroidales > ML635J-15 > Bact-19. The sequence goes on along the minus strand of JAITXI010000234.1, from coordinate 1,205 downwards.
GAGACCCTAAACAAATGATAAAAAATTCTTTTAGAATAAACAACGGATTATTTAAAACAGACAAAAATAAAAACTTCTTTGCCAAGTTATGGCAATTTATTTCGAGAATTACTTGGGAAGCAACTCAAACTTTTGGTGGTTATTATTTTACGCAAGGTAAAAATGTAGCAGGAATGGTTGATAGAGTAGATTATTTTGGTGGAGCTACTTTTGCTACGGATGAATATTATGAAGGTCGCAACGCAGGAGGAATAACTGTTGGAAATTACATTAATGTTAATTTACGAGGAGAAATAGATATGCCTTTTGAAGAGTATGTGCTTTCTAACCCATTATATATGCACGAATATGGACATACTTTTGATAGCCGTGCGTTTGGTTTGTTTTATTTGCTAGCAATAGGAGTTCCGAGTTTGATTAGTGCTGCTGGTACAGGCAATCACAACATCTTTTGGACTGAAATCAGAGCAAACAGACGAGCTAAGACATATTTTAAAAAAAATTATGGTGTGAATTGGCTTAGACTTTTTCCAAATTATCCAGTAATTTAATTAAATACGGAATAATAAAAATTAATATAGAGATGAAAAATGTAATATTTTTTTTAGTTTTTTTGATATTATTTTATAGTTGCGATCCTATAGGCTATTATCATTTTTATGTTGAAAATAAATTAGAAAATGATACTGTATGTATTATTGTTCCCTCAGATGTTAGGCGTAGATTTTTTATTTTAAATGAATTTAAGTATGCCGGAGTAGAGTCTGATAGTATTTTTATTTATCCTCAAGAAAAAAAATATTTAATGAGTAGCGATATGATTATGGGATTAAAAGAATATCCTCGTGATTATATGTTTAAAGATACTATGACAATTTCGTGTTCGTTAACAGGTATTGAAATATATATTAATAATAAAAAAATTGATAATATAATTTGTAATGGAAAATACTGGAATTTTTCTACTCCTGCTGTAAGAAAAGCAAATTATGTATTGCAAATAACAAATAATATGATATATGAATAAGAATATTGACCTTGTAATTGGACGTGTACTCTCTCACGATAACTACGTACAAGATGCTACTAATGCTCAAAGCTATAACAGGTACTCTTATTGCTTGAACAACCCGCTGAAATATACTGACCCGAGCGGAAATTTTGCTTTTACAGCTTTAGCAATAGGAGCAATGATAGGTGCTTTT
>JAITXI010000232.1 GCA_031284905.1 Bacteroidales bacterium | reverse complement strand
ATTTCGGTAGGCGACAAACTTTTTTCAAAAACAGTTTTATGATTTTTATTTTCAAAAAAATTGAGTTCAACAACATTTTCGTAGTTCGCTTCACAAAATTTCTTGATAATATAGGTTTTTCCCGTTTGTCTTGCCCCTATAAGCATAAGTGGAAGAGCATTTTTTGAATTCTTCCATTTCAATAATGTTTGTTCAATTTGCCTTTTCATGTTTGTTTTTTTATTTTATTCGTATGAAAAATATCTGCAAAGATACAAAAATAATACGAACTAATAAAAAAAATCAATATTTTTTCGGCATATTTCCTATTGCATACAGGGGATATACTTGTATTTTTTCGTTAAAATGTAAAAAATATCAAACCGAGATGGAGGCATTTTTGTAAAAAAGACAAACTGAGATGAAAATAAAGCTCAAATTGAAACAGAAATATTGGTTGATATTGCTTAAAAAACATTCTCTAATTTATCATATCTTTCATAAGCTGCTGTTATTATCTTAGCAATTATTTCTTCTCTGTACTGCTCGTTTATCAAGTGAAAAGTATCCTCTTTCTCAAAATTACAGAATTTGATATTAGGGATTTTTTCTGAAAATGCGCCCCATCGTCCCTGCGTGAGATTTCCCAAAGTAAAACCTTTTGCATCATTAACTATTTGGAGTTCTTCGTTATGAAAAGTAAATCGTATTATCAATTTAGTCTTATTGCTATTATAGTGAGTTACTTTAGTAATGCCTTTATTCAAGGTTTCTGGCATTTCTATCTTTAATTGTTTTGCCAATTCTGTCCAAAATTCGTGAACAGTATGCCATTTTACATGCTTAAAATCTTCTAATTCGATAATTTTTTCTTTGTTTTGCCAAGCCAAATCAATATTTTTAGCAATTTCATTTTTCAATTTCAATGCTTTCTCTACATCATTTGTTATTTTAATTGTTAGGTCTAAATATTGTTGAATACTATCTCTTAATAACACTTTATCTTGTGTTATTTCTATACATTTTTCAAGCCATCGCTTAATTTCTTCTCTGTAACTAATACAAATCACATCGCTTTCTTGGAGTGTTTCACCACGACTATCCGAAGAAGGTTTGTCTGCATTCAAAGTCAAATAAACAACAAAAGTTTTATCACATTTGCATTTATTACCTTCGTAATAGACAGGCTTTTCATCTTTATCTTCTCCGGTTGTGACTGTATTGTAGTAACGTTCTAATTGTCCATTGTAACCTATTTTATTTCCTTGGTGATTACTGTCTCCTGCGAAGATTTTATTTTCTATAATAATTTCTTGATTTGTCTTTTTATTCCAAATAAAAATATCAATGTTTTCAAATTCTGATTTGTTTTTTTCATTCGGTGCTACTTCAATATTTGCCCAATCAGCATTTTCCAAAAAATTATTTATTTGTGGAATTTGCTTTATAAATGCCTCAAGAAAAATTTTGCCACTTTCAAGATTTAATGAAAGCAAATAGGAAATAAAACGAGAGTGTAATCGTCTTTCATCAAATTGATTATGCAAAGCCGTAAACACATTAAACTGCTCTTTATTTTCCTTTTCTTTTTTATATTTATCTTCTATTTCAGATAGTTTAGATAAAAACAATTCCATTTTTTCTATATTTTCCATATTCTTTATTTTTTCTGTAAAATTAATTATTTCTCCATTTATATTTATAATGGATAAATCGCTTGCTAATTTCTCGCTTTTAATTGTAAAGGAATTATTTCCTAAAACAAGTTCCTTTTTGTCAGAATAAACAAATGTTATAAAGAATTATTCATAGGTAATCATTAATATTTATTTCCTAAAAGAAACTCTTATTTTTCTTATGTCCTTTACTTTGATTGATGTTCCAGCCAAGAATTATTTCTTGAGAGCCGAAAGAGTATTTTGACAAATCACTGAATGTAAAATCGTAGGCAAAGCCTAAGAAATAATCTTTATATTGGAAACCAATGTTAGCAATGAAAGAATCTTTTGGACGAAGCGATACGCCAAACCAAAATGCTTTTCGGTAATAAACTTTTGCGTTAATATCAAATTGTGGGCGAGTAAGTTCTGTAAATTTTAATAATACAGATGGTTCAATTTCCCAATCTTGATTGGAAAATTCAAATTTATAACCACCAAATAAATAATAATGACGAACCATTTTATTTTCTTTAACATTATTATTTATTTTCAATTTTGATTGAAATAAATTTGCACCTGTAATACCGGCATAATAATGCTGTCCGTAAAAGTAAACGCCAATATTAGCATCAGGAACTATTGTTTTTTCAAGTTGGTATGTAATTGCAGGGTCATCATAATCGTGAAGATGTAATTCTCTTTCATCCATTTGATAACGCATTGCAACTCCGGCTAATCCTAATGACACTTTATTATGCCTATCAATATAAAAATGGTATGCGTAAGTAAATTGCAAACCTAAACGGTCTTCAGGTCCGAATGAATCGTGAAATAAAATTCCGCCTAAAGCCATATCTTTATTTGGCAACATAGAATGAAAACTTAATACTTGTGTTGATGGAGCATGATCAATTCCTGCCCATTGTTTATGAATACTTAATACTAACGGAGCATAGCCTTTTGAGCCGGCAATTGCAGGGTTAATATAAAAATCATTCATTATATACTGACTATACAATGGCAATTGTTGTGAAAATAAAAAATTTATTGAAATAATTGAAACAATAACGATAAGGAGTAATATTCTTTTCATAAACCAATTTTTTAGATATTTTTAATTTATTCTCTCTTGTTATAAATTTAACAATACAAATATATACATTTTTTCGATATATGTACAAAAAAAAAATTATTATTTTAACATTTTTTTTAAATATTTGCTAATTTATTAATTTTTAATATCGTTTTTCGTTGAAAATCAAGATTTTATTTATTTTATACTTTTCTTAAATTTTATCTTTTTTTGTTCTATTTTCTTTTGGTTGAAAAAATTTACGATATTATTATAACTATATAAATTGTATTAAAAAGTACTGTTATCAAAGTAATTGACATTTTTTATCAAATAATTAATGTTTTCTTAATGTTTTCAGTTTCTTAATGTTTTTTCGATTTTTTCTTTAATTTTTTTTTGATTTTTAAAATATTTTTTTATTCAAATCAAAAATATATGCTCCTGATAGTTTTACATTGTGAATTTTTTCTCTAAAATAAATCTCTTCTTTTTCCCATTCATCATTTTTTTTGAAAGAATTTGAACTGTCGATTATTATTTTTTTAAATTTAAATAATTTTGGAATGTCTGCCAATTTTATTTCAGGGCTATTACTTATTATTATAAAATCGACATCTGCCTTATCAAGATTAATCATGTTTTTTTGTTCAAAATTTTCGTCAAGGATAAATATCTTATAATCTTCAAATCCAATGAATTTTTGTTTAAAAAAAATATTCTTTTGATTTATTGTAACGATATTTGATAGTAAATTTTTCTTATCAAAATACAAATTTATGTATTTTTCAGAATTTAATCCTTTTTTTAGCCAATTGTTCTTTACTGAATATTCAATTTTATTTTTGTCTAAATTTTCAAAATTAGCAAATAAAATATTATTTTGATTGTCGATTAAATTTATTGCCGTTACCTTATTTATATTATAAACAATCATATATTTTTGGTCTTTTGTCGTTAATGTTTGAAATAAATTTATAGCAAAAAACAAAATCATTCCTATAACACTTATAATCAAATGTTTGTATTTCTTAGTGATGAAAAAAAACATAAAAATTGTTATAATAATGAGATATAATATTATTGTTTGTGAAAGATTAATATAAATATTTTCTGTTACTGAAAATGGCATATTATCAATAAAATTTGTTGAATAATTCATAACTTTGATAACGAAAGATAAAATTTTACCTAATAATAAAGTTGCCCAATTCCACCAACTAAAAGTATAAACTATTACGCAGAGCCAAATTGCAATTGTTGAAACAGGTATTAAAATATAATTTGTGAGTAAAAAATAATTTGAAAATTGATGAAAATAATAGATGCAAATAGGAGCAGTAGCTATTTGTGCAGCTATCGAAACACATGTCAATGACCAAATCCAGTTTCCAAATTTTGTTTTTGGTGTATATAGATTCTGAAATGGTTGTTGGAAAATTAAAATTCCAATAACAGCAATATAAGATAATTGAAAACCTATATTTGTAATATTCAGCGGGTTGATTATTAAAAGAATAAATGCGGAAAATGCTACAGCGTTAAGTGTTTGCGTCTTATTTTTTTGAAATTTTCCTAGTGCAATAATAAGAAACATTAAAGCAGACCTTGCTACTGAAGGCGATAATCCTGTTAAAAGTGCATAAAACCAGATAATTGTGATTGATAGAATAGTTATTATTGGTTGAAATTTTTTATGTTTTATAAATGAAAATATAAATGTAATAATTCCGAAAATAATTCCTACGTGCATACCTGATACTGCTAAGATGTGCATCGCTCCTGCCGACGAATAATTATGTTTTATTTCTGCACTCAAATCATTACTATAACCCAATGCTAAAGCCGACATTACAGCTAATTCGTCGTTTTCTAAACCTGATTTCGCTAATAAATTTATTAATTTATTTCTGAATTTTAATATCTCATATTTTTTTGTCGTATTATTTTGATTATCAACTAAATGCCAATCATTAGTTTCTAAATATGCGCTTGTGTTTATGAAATTATAACTTAAATATTTTTTATAGTCAAATTCTTCCGGATTTCCCGAATTTTCTATTTCTTGAAGTTTTGGATTAAATGCAATAATATTTCCTAAAGATAATTTTTCTGATAAGGAATCTTTTACTATATATAATATTGTTTTTCCTGATGATGATAGCCAATTTTTATCACTCCTGATTGCTATTATATTAATGTTTAGTGTAATAATTTTTTCTTTTACTTTTGGTGAATCAGAAATTTCACCTAATAATAATCCATTTTCTTTGTTAAGTTCTTCTATTTTATCTATTTTTCCGGAAGTTAGCGAATTTTGTACTAAAAATAAGCCCAAAGCTAAAATCATTACATTTATACTTATACCTACTAAAATTGTATATTGTTTTTTCTTCTTAAAATTTATAAAAATAAAAAAAATTAACGCAATGCTAAATAAGAGTATTGAAAAATATAATGAAATTTGAAAATTTAACCCTACTAAAATTCCGATAATTAGTGGGATAGTTAAACGAATATACGGAAATTTTCTTAATTCATCAATAATTGAAAAATCCATAAATTTTTTTTGAAAAAAAATCAGAAATTATTTATTGTTTGATTCAAAAAGTTTTAAAAGTTCTTCGTCCGTTAAGTCGATATAAATCAAAGCATTTTTAGCATCTTCTGTTAAAACATGGTTTGGGAAAGTGTTGATAAATTTTTGGTAATATTGTTTCGCTGAGTTTTTATCGTGAATACCATTTTCTAAAATAAATGCGTGTTGAAATAGAACAGTGCCATATTTTTGATAAGAAGTATATTTATTTTCAATTCTTTCTAAAAATGAAGTAGCTTTTGTAAAATCATCCATTCCATAAGCTATTAAAGATGCTTTATATAAAAGTTCGGGAGAAAGACTATCTTCGGGAAATGTATTTACGTATTCTTCATATTTTTTTAAGGCATCATTGGCTAATTCGGCATTTATAGCTTCTTCTTTTTGAGAAAATAATTTTTCGTCAATTTTTTTTATTTCTTCAACGAGATTTTCTTTTTCTATATTTGAATTACACGAAAAAATAGTAATAGAAATTAATAACAAGGATAAAATTCTTGTGATATTTTTCATAGTTTTATAGCGTTTTAGTTTTATAGTTAGTTTTAGATTTTCCTTTAGAAATTGAATTTAATCGAAAGTTGAGCATTTGTTTGCGTAGTGGATTTATTTTATCAGTGAAAACAATTCCTTGTAAATGATCGTATTCGTGTTGAAAAATTTTTGCTTGTGTTAATGTCAGTCTTTCGGTTATTTGTTCAAAATCTTCATTAAAATATTCAACTGTAATGTCTGTATATCGTAAAACATTTTCATGAATATCCGGAATGCTCAAACAGCCTTCTTCTGAATTTCTTTTATTTTCAGAATTTATTGTAAATTTCGGATTGATAAATATACGTTTGAAATTTTCCAATTCAGGTTCGTCTTCATTTTTAATACAAGAGCCATCTATAACTATAACATTAATATTTTTCCCGATTTGTGGTGCAGCTAAACCAACTCCTTCGGCTTTATACATAGTTTCAAACATATTTATAATTAATTCTTGTAAGCCGGGATAATCTTTCGTAATATTTTCGGATTTTTTTCGTAAAGTTGAATTTCCGTATAAATAAATAGGTAATATCATTTTGATTTTTGATTTACGATTTCTTTATTTTTGTTTGTAAATTAAATTTTTACAAAATTAACATATTTTTCATAATTAACAAAACAGATTTTGAGATATGAGACTGATAAACATGAGATAAAAAGATTTACAATTTTTTAATTATAAATTAATTTTTATAAAGTATTTCAGATTTGTCAAATAAATTGATAACATCAAGTCTATTTTCTGTTATTTGGTATTTTTTCCATAATATTATCCATGCACCTGTTCCAACATCTCTATATATCAAACATCTATCTTTTTGTCTGATAGCAGCATCTTCTTTTGAAATATAACTGTCCAAATTCCATAAAAGTTCGTGTTCACCGGTAAAATTATATACCCAATTATTGCCTTGTATTATTGCGTCAGCTTCAGAATTATACCATTTTGTTTGTAATTCTACCGGAATTGGGTCATAATAATCCGGGGCGTGAAAACACGAAGAAAATATAATACAAACAAATACAAATAATACTGCTATTTGTTGTTTTTTTACGCGAGAATTAAAGTTGTTCATTTTTGTTTTTTACAAATTTATAAATAGTATTTAGTATTAATTGATTATACGAAACTCCAAGATATTATCCTTAAATCCTTAAAATAAAATCATAATATGTTCATATTCAACGACATAAGCAAAAAAATTCGTTAATTTTAATAAAAAATTATTCACATATATAATTGAATCTTAAATAATTGTGAATTTTTTGTGGGTTTAAGGTATTATTAAAAAGGCTACCTTTTTACGATAGCCTTTTTAATAATATAATTATGTATGGAAACTATTTTTTTACGTATTTTTTTATAAATTCGTCTATGAATACTTCGAGGGTTGGTTGTCCAATTTCTTGTAATTCATAACCAATTTTCACCACCGGTTGTTTGATTTTAATAAATCTTGGCAAATCAATTGGAGTACCGATAACAACGGCATCACAAGGAGTATTTGCTATTGTATTTTCCAAATCTTTCATTTGTTGGTCGCCATATCCCATTGCAGGTAATAAAGTGCCGATATTTGGATAAGTTTCAAAAGTTCCTTTTAAAGAACCGGCTAAAAATGGTCTTGGGTCAATTAATTCTGAGGCACCATATTTCATTGCTGCGACAGTTCCTGCTCCTATTTTCATTTCTCCGTGGGTTAAAGTTGGACCATCTTCAACTACTAAAACTTTTTTACCTTTTATTAATTCAGGTTTATCTATTGTTAGAATAGAAGCAGCGTCAACAACAGCAGCGCTTGGATTTATTTTTGCCAAATTTTGTCTTACTATGTTTATATTTTCCAAAGAAGCCGAGTCAATTTTATTGATAACGATAACGTTAGCCATACGGGCAACAACTTCACCGGGATAGTAACTTACTTCTGCACCCGGACGTAGTGGGTCTGCAACTCCAACAAATAAATCCGGTTTGTAGAAAGGAAAATCATTATTTCCACCGTCCCATAAAACTATATCGCAACCATCCGGATCTTTTTCAGCTTCACGAAGTATTGCTTCATAATCAACGCCAGCATAAATTACGTTACGTTTTGTTACAACATGTGGTTCGTATTCTTCCATTTCTTCGATTGTACAATTGTGTTTCTTCAAATCTTCTACGGTTGCAAAACGTTGAACTTTTTGTTTGTTCAAATCTTGGTCATAAGGCATTGGGTGACGAACAGCAACTACTCTTAAACCTTTTGCTACTAAATATTCAATAATTTTTCTTGAAGTTTGTGATTTCCCACAACCTGTACGAGTTGCACCTACTGCAATAACTGGTTTCGTAGATTTTAGTTGAGTATAATTTGGACCCATTAATTTAAAATCTGCACCCGCAGCGTTTACTATTGCGCTGATACCCATTACATAACTATAAGGTTTATCACTATATGCAAAAACACATTCATCAACGTTGAATTTTGCAATTAATGCAGGTAATTCATGTTCCGGATAAATTTGTATTCCTTTTGGATATAAATCTTCTCCTGCTAATTCTTTCGGATAAATTCTGTTATCAATCCCGGGAATTTGTTCTGCTGTAAAAGCTACTACATTGTAATTTGCATTGTGTCTGAAATAGGTGTTGAAATTGTGGAAATCTCTTCCGGCAGCTCCAATAATTATTACATTTTTCTTTGCCATGATTATTTATTTATTTATTAATTAATTTAATTATTTCCACAAAGTTAATATTATTTTTTATTATTAACAAATTAAACCGTATATTTAACTAATAAATACATTTTTTAAGAAAAAATAAAAATAAAATATTTTTTTTATAATCTGTATTTTTTAGTAATTTTGTATTATATAATAACTAAGATGGATAGATTTTTCCATAGGACAGAGTTACTTTTAGGAAAGGATATAAGTGAAAAATTAATTTCTACAAAAGTAATTATTTTTGGGGTTGGAGGGGTTGGTTCTTGGTGTGCTGAAAGTTTAATTCGTAGTGGCGTTGAAAATCTTACAATTGTTGATTCTGACAGGGTTTGTATTACAAATGTAAACCGGCAAGTTATGGCAAACTCTAAAACAATAGGACAAATAAAAACAGAAGCTCTAAAAAATCATTTACTTTTGATAAATCCTAATGCAAAAATTAATGCACTTCAAATGATTTATAGTGAAGAAAACAGTGGTTTTTTTGAACTTGAAAAATATGATTATATTATTGATGCTATTGATAGTATTAAAAATAAAGTTCATTTAATTCAAACTGCTACGAAAACTTCTGCGGTTTTATTTTCTGCAATGGGAGCTGCTTTAAAAATCTCTCCTGATAAGATAAAAGTTGCTGAATTTTGGAAAATTAACGGTTGTCCGCTGTCTGCACTTTTAAGAAAACGTTTTAGAAAATTCGGATTTCCTTCCAAAAAATTTTTATGTGTTTATGGTGAAGAAATTTTAGAAAATAGAGCAGAAAATAATACTTGTGGCACTGCTCAGTGTCTTTGTCCGAAAATAACGGGAACAAATTCAGACATCGCCGAACATGAATGGTGCAGTTCAAAAGCTATTATCAACGGGACAATCGCACATATTACAGCTATTTTCGGATTTACTCTTGCAGGATTAATTATTGAAAATATATATAACCAAAATCAAAATATGGAACAAACAGGACGGTTTGATAATGGATAATTGAAAATTGATAATTGAAAGTTAAAAGTTGAAAAAAGACCATTTCGTTTTCCATTCGCCATTATCAATTTTCAATTCTCAATTTTCAATTCTCAAAAAGAAGCTCCTCCACAGACCACGACCCCGAAGTGGGTCGAATTATGAAAAAAGACCATTTCGTTTTCCATTCGCCATTATCAATTTTCAATTTTCAATTCTCAAAAAGAAGCTCCTCCACAGACCACGACCCCGAAGTGGGTCGAATGGTGAAAAAAGACCATTTCGTCTTCCTTCGCCGTTTTCAATTTTCAATTCTCAATTATAAAAATTTGTTTGTGGTTTTGTATTAGTTTTTACAAATATCCTAAAATTTTCAACATTGATTTATAACTTTGTTCACGTGAAAATAATTTTGTAATAATTTTATCGTCTTCATCTCTGGTGATTATTATGTGTTTAGGAGCCGGAATTAAACAGTGTTGAATACCACCGTAACCGCCAATAGCTTCTTGATAAGCACCGGTATTAAAAAAACCGATATAGAGAGGTTCTTGTGGGTCGTATTCAGGCAAATAAATGGCATTTACATGCTGTTCCGAATTATAATAATCATCGCTATCGCAAGTTAATCCGCCCAAGAACACTCTCTCATTAACTTTATCCCAATGATTTATAGCGAATAAAATAAATCTCCTGTTAATAGACCAGGAATCGGGCAAAGTTGTAATAAAAGAAGAATCTATCATATTCCATTTTTCCCTATCATTTTGTTGTTTCTGATAGACAACGGAATAAATCACGCCACCACTTTCTCCAACAGTAAAAGAGCCAAATTCCGTATAAATATCTGGTTCCACGACTTCTGCCGATTCGCAAACAAGTTTAATTTGATTTACAATTTCTTCAGCCATATATTCATAATCATAGTTAAAAGACAAGCTGTATTTTATTGGAAATCCGCCGCCAATATTCAGTGAATCAAGTTCGGCACAAAAATGTTTTAATTGGCAATATAAATTCAGGCATTTATTCAATTCATTCCAAAAGTATGAAGAATCTTTTATTCCGGTATTAATAAAGAAGTGTAACATTTTAAGTGTTACTCGTGGATTTGTTTCTATTTTAGTACGATAATAATCAACAATATCTTTGTAGCCTATTCCCAAACGAGAAGTATAAAATTCAAATTTAGGTTCTTCTTCCGAAGCGATTCTGATGCCGATGTTAATATTTCCTTCAACTTGTTCTAATAATTGGTCTAATTCGCCGACATTATCCAAAATAGGAATAACATTGGTGAAACCTTCATTTATCAACCGTGCTATATTATTTATATAAACCGGAAGTTTATAGCCATTACAAACAATTTTTATATTTTCATCAATTTGTCCTATTTCTTTAAGTGCTCTGATAATATCGATATCGAAACTTGAACTCGTTTCCAAGTTGATATTATTTTTCAGGACTTCTTCGAGAACAAAAGAAAAATGCGAACTTTTAGTACAATAACACGGAAAATATTTCCCATTATAATTTGCTTTGGCGATAGCAACGTTGAACATTGTTCGTGCTTTTTTAATATTATCGGAAATCTTGGGTAAATATGAAAACTTCAACGGAGTTCCATATTGTTCTATTAAATCCATCAAAGGAATATCATAATAATATAATTCATTATCAATCTCTTTAAATTCTTCGCTTGGAAAATCAAAAGATTGCTCTATCAAATCTTTATAACTTACTTTCATATATACAAAATTAACAAACTAACTTTATTTAATTAACAAAAATTACAACAATTAACTTACTTAATATGAATAATTTTTGCAAAAGTAATACTTTTTTTCCAATTTACGATTTGTTAATTGAAAATGAAAAATTGAAAATGGAAAATGGCGAAGGGAAGAAATGGTATCATATCTAAATTATCAATTTTCAATTATCAATTATCAATTATCAATTTTTTATTAATAATGGAGAAAAGCAAAATGGTATCATATCTAAATTTTCAATTCTCAATTCTCAATTCTCAATTTTCAATTTTTTATTAATAATGGAGAAAAGCAAAATGGTATCATATCTAAACTTTCAATTCTCAATTTTCAATTTTTTTAGTGTAATTTACATTTTTTTGTACTATCTTTGTAAAATAAATTTTAATTTAAACAAAAATATTAAAAACACATTTTTATGAAAAAATTCACATTACTAATTTTAGCGGTCATGCTCGCGATAGCGGGATGGTCGCAAACGCAAGCCCTCAACGAAAGTTTTCTTTCGACTACTTTTCCGCCATTGGGTTGGAATAGATCGGTACAAACAGGAATATCTGACGGTATTTCCCCAAATTCTTGGATACATTTGACAGAAACTTCCACTAACCCTGCAGTTCCTACTGCCTTATTAGATGGTAGTTTTGCTGTGTTTGATGCTTATTTATGGGAGAACAATGCAACTCAATCGTTGATTACTCCAACTCTCTATCCTGTCTTAGGTAATAGTACTTTACACTATACTGTTATGGAAGTATTGCTAAATCAAATTTTTATTGATGCCGGTATGCAATTGTATATCGAATTTTCTACTGATGGTGGAAGTTCATGGACTACTTCAACAACTAACATTTTAGCAGCATTTACAGGATATAACACAGCAACTGATAATGCCGTTGCTCATAATTTAACAGTTGATTTATCTGCTTATAATGGCGGGACTGTAAAAATCCGTTTTAGAGCAATTAGCGATTATGGTGGCTTTGTCCTTGCTTTAGACAATGTTTACGGTGTTAACCGCGAAGATGTTGTTGTTTCGCCAACAGATTTATCAATAACTACAAATTGGTTATTTTCTAAAATTCCATTATCACAAGCATTTTATCAATTAAGTGCAAATGTTACTAACAATGGAGCAGATTATGTTCAAGGAACAGAAACTATTTCTATGAACATTACCGGTGCTGAAACATATAGTGAAAATGTAATAATTCCAGACATTGCATTTGGAGAAACAGTTGCTGTTTCAGCAACATCCTTATATATTCCGACAAATTTAGGTAATTATAACGTTTCCTTCACTTCTTCTTTATCTGATGATAATCTTGCAAACAATTCGAGTTCCCGTGCTTTTGAAGTTACTCAAGACCTTTATCAGATTGATAATGGAACCAATACCGGAGGAGTAGGAAGTAACACGGGAGCTATTACTTTAGGGAATATTTTCTATTTTACAAATTCAGAAATTATTTCTTCTATAGATTTGGGATTTTCATCAGCAGCTACTACCGAATTAGTTTTTCAATTTGCTATTTATAGTGTAAATATTAATACGGGAATGGCTACAAATGTTTACACAAGTCCTAATGTTACCAGAACATCTGCTATGGCAGGTACAATAACCAATTTCAATATTCCTTATTATACTGTTCCTGCAGCAGGTTATTATTTAGTTGCAGTTAAACAACTTGGAACAACAAATGTTGCCATTGGATATGACAATCAAGCCGGTGGGCATCTTTATATAGTTGCTTCTACCGGAGAAATAT
>JAITXI010000212.1 GCA_031284905.1 Bacteroidales bacterium | reverse complement strand
CCAAATATTTTATTGATATAGGAATTCCTACAAAATTTGCTAATTCTTTTATTTCTTTTGTTTTTGCATAATAAACTGTATTATTTTCTTGTTTATATTGTAAATAAAAAAAATCACTATTATTGTCAGAAACTTTTAAAGACATTCCATAATATTGTATTCCCAATAACAATCCAAATCGTCTAAAGGCTCTGTATTCAAAATTTGCACCAAAAGCAAAGTGAATTCCACTTATATGAACTGAATTTGGATTATTTCCTAAATTTTGTCGAAGTTTTATGTCTTCATTTAAAGACGGCTCAACAACTCCAAAATTTGCATTAATGCCTATAAAATAAACATTTTTTGGAAGTATGTAATCATCATCTTCATCGGTAATATTATCTACATTAATTTCCGATATATTCTGCTCATTTTGGGCTATTAATAAAGTTCCGTTTATTAGGAACATAAATAAAAATATTTTAAATTTTAGCATAAGTCAAAAAAATTATAATATTTTACAAAGATATAAGTAATTTTACGTAAATACAATTAATTATAGAAACTCTTATAAGATGTAGCAACTGTATATCTATTAATTAATCACTACCCGAATTCCTTCCGAATGAGTAGAAAATTCAGGTGCATACATACTTTGCATTGTCGTAATTCCATTTGAAAAATCTCCTGTTTGAGAAACTACTAAATTATATTCAAAAACATAAGTTCCTTTATATAAATAACTTATAAAAAAATTCATTGAAGCATCTTTTATTGTTTGATAATATCCTAACCCTGCTGAATATCTATATCCCGAAAGATAATCAACTGGCTCAAAACAACTTGCTCGCATATCTTTCAGATGTACATATTCCATATCTCTATCAACTTTTATTTCTATACGAACTTTTATTTGGTCGCCAACTTTCAATTTATCTTTTTCTATTGGAACAATTACTAATTTATCTCCACTTCTACGTTCTACAAATAATTTTTTATTAATTTTTAATGGAGTTTCTTTGAAATTTTTAATTTTATCTAATTCTTCAAAATATTGCCAATAAACACCTCCCCAAGCTACTGTATTTTGTTTTTTTGTTACACTAATATCTCCAAACGTAGAGTTTATTTCACTACTTTTCCACGATTTTTTAAAATATCCGCTTCCTGTTTCTGTAGAAATTTCTGTATCGTTTTCGGGGTCAATTTTCTGATTTCCAATTGTTATTATTGGAAAATCTGTTTCTGAAAGTAAATTTGTTCCTTGTAGCAAAAGTGCATAAATTGCTTCTGTTGTGGCTTTTGTGGTTTTCCAATCTTGAATTTGTTTTTGTTTCAAAAGCCAAACTTTCATTTCTTCAATCATTTGTTGATCATTTACAATTTCGCTGAAAACTTCAATCAACAAAGCCTGTGTTTCAATTGGAGCTTGATACCAATAATATCCCGGATTATATTTCCAATATGTTCCCATTTCTTCGTTGTGCATTGCATTTTCTTTTAAAGACGCAATAATATCGTTCGGAGTTTTTGAATTTCCATAACGATTTAAAGCTAAAGCAATCATGCCTTTTTCATAATAACTGCAAGAAATCCAATATTTTGCAGCTTGATTTTTATAATATTCAAAGGCTTCATTTGTAGAATTTGAAAAAGGAATATCATTAACAAAAAACGAACGCGTATATAAATAATGGATTTGTATTTGCGATAAATGATTGTTCGCTAAACATTTTTGGTCACAATGTTTTTTTAATTCCGAATATGATTTTTCAAATTCATTATCAATAAATTTTATAGCATTTTTAACCATAGTCCATGTAGAATTATTATTTTTCAAATCTTTTACGCCAAGTTTATCAAGATGAGCAAATCCTGCAATAATATGCTGAGTAATATAAACAGACGAGTTGTTATCACCTTTAAACCACGACCAACCACCATCATAATTTTGATTTTGTTGTAATTTTTTTAATGCGGAAGAATTTTCGTTATTTAAACGATTTAGGTCGAAAAGTATTCCAATTTTTTGTTTACGTTCGGTTTCATTTTTACCATTTAATAACCAAGGCGTTTCTTCAAGCATAAGTGATTTTAACTCTTGATTTTTTTCGAGATTTGAAAATAATGCTTTGCTATCGGGAATATTTTTCCAGAGTTCAAAAATTCGTTTGATTTTTGGGTCGCTATTTGCGATATGAGAAGCTAAGGCGTTTGAATAATATCTTGAAAAAGTTTGTTCGTTACATTCATAAGGATATTCCATTAAATAAGGTAGTGCCTGAACGGCATACCAAGCCGGATTTGCAGTAAATTCGAGTGTGAAATTTTCGTTACGTAAAGTTGAAGAATTATTATTTTTCAAACTATTAAAAGAGAAATTTGTAGTTCCGGATTTTCTTATGGGAAGGGTAATTGATTCTGTAACAAGCATTTTATTTGTAAGAATAGGCAAAATTCTATCTTCCCCGTCAATATGATTTTCACCTTCGGCAAGAATTTTTATTCCAAGGGCTGAAAATCCTTCAGAAATTGCTAAGTCCCATGAAACTGTTGTATTTCCACCTGATTTAGCATCAAAATTTACAAAAATTTTCTTTTTATCTAAAAATTTTTCTGTCAAATTTTCAAGAGTTTCCGGATTATAAAGTTCTATTTTTGCTTTTCCGGAAATTTCTTTATCGCTAATATTTGCAATTTTTGCAGAAATAGTGATTTTGTCATTTTCACGTAAAAATCTTGGCAAATTTGGAGTTACCATAAGTTCTTTTTGAGTAATCATAGAAGTTTCTATTTGACCGATTTCGAGATTTTTTGTATGAGCTAAACCCATAAAATTCCAACGTGTAAGAGCATCGGGCATAGTAAAAGTAAAGAAAATTTCACCGTTAGAATTTGTAGTTAAATTTGGAAAGAAAAAAGCTGTTTCTGCAAAATTGCTTCGTGCTTTAAAATTATTATTTTTTGAAAAATCTTCACTTTCTGTTTGAGCTAAACTATTAGTTTTCTCTTTAGTATCCATAACTACTTCAATATCTTCTGATTCATACGCTTTATTATTAGCAATTGCTGTTGTAGTCATATCAGCATCTGTCCATCTGCTGTCAGTTTTTATCATAGTCCTAAATCTGATTATAGTCTTAAACGAATCAAAAAAAGACAAATTCGGAACATTGTAAGTAGAAGTTATTTTAGTTTGTTTATAAAAATTATTAATAATTGGATAATGATTTTCTAAAATTAAAGAATAATTTTTCCAACCCATATTTGAAGAATAAGAAGGGTACATCCAAAAATTCCAATTATTTTTTGCAAAAACATCTAAAGAAGCATCATATAAAGTCGCCATAAATTCAGCATCAGCAGGATTTACAGAATCTTTTAAGATTGCCACTTGTCCAATAATTTCTTGACCGGGCTGTACAGTTAAATCTCTGATTGTTAGGTTTTTAAATTGTAATTTCTTATTTTCATATTCAACTTTGATATTTTCTGTAAAATTATAAATTTTATTTTCTCGCAAAAACATTAGATTAAAAGAAATTCCTCCTCTATACTCTTCTGTAATTGGAATTTCAATATTTAAAATTTCATCACTTAATTTTAGGTTTTCTGATTTTATAATTTTTCCTTTGTGAATAAGATTATAAAAAAGTGTAACATCTTTATATGATGAGCCAATTTTTATTTTTAAAGTTTCTCCGGGTTGAGCCGATTTTTTATCACAATAATAAAAATATGTTTTAGGATAAGGCATTTTTTTATCTTTTTCCGATAACAAAACAAAATCTTCTAAATTAGAAACTGTATTCCCAAATTTATCTTTTGTCAATAATTCAATTCGATAAGCTCCGGTCTGCCATTTTTCAATATTTTCGAGCGAAATTATTTTTGTGTCTGCTGTATTTATTTTTTTCTGTAAAATAATCTTTTCGGCAGAAAAATTTTCAATTTGCGTTTCCGCCAGATATTCGTTACCCGGATAGTTTTCATACCATTCATATTGTTTATAAAGATACGTGTCTATTTTACCTAAATTATCTTGTTTGAGAGGACTGATTGGAGAAAATAATTTCATAATTTTTATTTCCACTTCACAAGGAACAAATTGATCGGCAATGTTTAAAGAATTAATTTTCAGCTCTTTAAATTTTTCTTTTACCATAGTTTCCGAAATGTCCGAAGACAATTTCAAAGAAATATTTGACACGAGAACAGATGTTTTATTTTGTTGGGTTTCGCCATTAATATCTGTAACACTAACATTTACAACAAAATTATAATACAGATTTTTATTATTCAAACTATGGTCATCGACAAGAGCTTTAAAATTTATTTTAAATTCTCCATTTTCGTCAGTTTTGATTTCTCCGAAAGCAACTTCTATAGGATTTTCTTTTAACAAACCCCACCACCAACGAAAATACAAAGGATTTCTTGTTACTGTATAAGAAATTTTTGCATCTGATAACGCTACTCCCGAATATGATTTTGCATTTCCTTTAACAGTAATTTCATCGTTAAACTTAAATTCTCCTTCGACTTTCTCCATTGATATTTCAAAATTCGGTCGTTTGTATTCTTCAACTTTAAAGTAATTTTGTCCTCCATCTGTACTAATAGAAAAATTTCCGGTTAAAACATTTGTCGGAATTTCAAAACTACCCCATGCACTGCCAAAATCATTAGTTTGAAGTTCTAAACTACTTATTTTCTGATAATTAACATCACTAAAATCAACAATTATTTTATGATTTTTCAGAATTTGAAAATTTTCTCCTTTTTGGGAATATGAAATTAATTTAAAATTTACTGTTTGTCCGGGACGATAAATTGCTCGGTCTGTAAAAATATTAACAATCTTATTTTCAGTTTTAATGCCTTCGTAACTATAATTTTCTGAAATTCTATTTTCTAAATAAATTTTCTGATTTTGATAAATTATTTCAAAAATATAATTATTCCAATATTGATTATTCTTTTTTATAGAAACATCTACAAAACCGTTTTTATCTGTATGAAATTCCGATTTGTTTTTAAAATTAATTCCTCCATCATTTTTATATTCGTTTTCATAAATATTAATTGTCGTATTTTCAATTTGTTTTCCGGTTATACTATTGAATACAAAAAATTTGTTGGAATAATAATTGTCTTTTTGTAAGATTAAAATAATGTCAGCAACTTGAACAAATTGTTCGGTCAAGATAAATTTATCCCCATCAAGGTTTCTGTTTGTATGAAGAACAATAACGTAAGAACCTGCTTTTAAAGGATTTTGTAAAAATTTTGTATAATGCGTGTTATAATCATGAGGATTTGGCAAAATAATTTGTTCGGATTTAATTATTGTTTTTAAATTTTTTAAAGTATTTTGACATTTGTCAGCTGATAGTGAAGCGAGATTAATATTTTGATAATCAAGATACGAACATTCAAAAATCGACAAAAATAATGTGTCAATATTTTTATATTCAATACGTATTGGAAAAGTTTTGTTTATATTAACAATATTTTCAACTTTAAACGAAAAGGCGGATTTTTCGATTTCTGTTTTACAATATAATGAAACATCTGAATATTTTGCATCCGGATATTTTGCCAATGATTCATTTAATATTTTAATAGCATGAACTTTGGCTTCCATTGCATCATGGTTGGGATTCGTTTCAAAATTATATGAATTTCCCAATTCATCGTAATAATACGCTAATGTATTATTAATAGAAACAACTTCGGGATAATTTTGAAAATAAATTTTTAGCATCTGCATACTTTCCAACCACAATTGATCTTTGTCGATTCTTCCCGAATTTTCTTTTACAAAATTTAATCTTTCAATATCAATATGGATAAGCGCTTCTCTTTGTTCGGGATTTTCTAATCTGAATTTTAACCATTTCTGATAAACTAAAACAACATTTTCATTATACGAAACCGTATCTGTTTTCAATGATAATTTTATAAATTCATTCACATTTGCAAACATCTGATTATCAGCTAATTTGTTCTCTGTATTTCTGTCATAATAATTAAATTTAACATTTAATAAATTATTCACAATAAAATATGCAACAAAATCGTAAAGTGTTGGATGAGTTTCAGGAAGTAACTTTGCATTTGAAATTAGTTCTGAATAATTTTCAATTTTTTTAGTTTTCAAATCATCATGTAGCGCCAAAAACGCCAATTTAATAATTTTATCCTGAAATTTTGTTTTATCCCAAGTTTCAAAATTATTA
This sequence comes from Bacteroidales bacterium, assembly GCA_031284905.1. Lineage (GTDB taxonomy): Bacteria > Bacteroidota > Bacteroidia > Bacteroidales > ML635J-15 > Bact-19. The sequence goes on along the minus strand of JAITXI010000212.1, from coordinate 8,938 downwards.
TTGTCAAAATTATCAGTAACCGAACGCAGGTTAATTTTATATGAATTATTATTATAATATTCTTTGTAAAGATACGACTGTAAAAGATACAAGAATGATTTAGCAATACCTGTATAATTTTCAATATTTTTTTCATTTATTTGTATTGAAGATACGATGCCGTCTTCCTCTAATTGATTACTATACATTAATTTATAAATTAAAGATTTTGTAATTTGTTCTTCGTTATTTTCTTTCAAAGCTAATACAAAAATTTCTTCAGTTTTTTCTAACGCAGATTTGGGAAGTTTTGTGTCGTCTAATTTTTGAACCTCGTTCCATAATTTTTTGTATTTATCATTTTGTGCAAAATTATTCATATTGAATAATGTTAGTAATAATATTGTAATATAAAAGAATTTTGTTTTCATATATTTTTTTTACAACAAATGTAACATTTTATTGCATAAAAATGTACATAAAATGTGAAATTAATAAATGTCCGTAAATTATTTTACGTTTATGTATAATATTTAAGGGACTTCTATAAATTAACTCTTTGAATATTAATGAAATATAAAAAGTGAATATTTATGATTATTTGATAGTGAATTTAATAATCAAAAATTTCTTAATACATGACAAAAAAAACAAATTTGAATGAGTAAAGCATTTATAAAAATTCATATTTCATAATTCGTAATTTTTTTGTATCTTTACATCTTTTTTCAATAAATGCACAGTAGAGACGAAATAGACATAATGTCGCCGGTGGGTTCTTATGAATCGTTGACAGCGGCAATACACGCAGGAGCAAATTCCGTTTATTTTGGAATTGAACAATTAAACATGCGTGCACATTCTTCTAACAATTTTTCATTTGATGACTTAAAAAATATTGTAGAAATATGCAATCAGGCAAAAATTAAAACATATTTGACAGTTAATACAATAATTTATGACAATGAAATAGAAAAAATGCACAAAGTCGTTGATGCAGCTGCTGAAAATAGAGTTTCTGCAATTATTGCTTCCGATATGGCTGTAATAAATTATGCAAAGAAGAAAAATGTTGAAGTTCACGCTTCTACACAGCTAAACGTTTCAAATATTGAAAGTGTGGAATTTTTCTCAAAATTTTGTGATGTAATAGTTACTGCTCGAGAATTATCTTTAACACAAGTAGCAGAAATCACAGGTCAAATTAAAGAAAAACAAATAAAAGGACCAAAAGGGAATTTGGTAAAAATAGAAATTTTTTGTCATGGAGCACTTTGTATGGCTGTGTCCGGAAAATGTTATTTGAGTTTACATCAGTATAATTCTTCGGCAAATAGAGGAGCCTGTTTTCAAACTTGCAGAAGAGGCTATCGTGTTACCGACATTGAAACAGACGATGAGTTAAATATTGAAAATGAATATATTATGTCGCCAAAAGATCTTTCCACAATAGCTTTTATCGATAAAATAATTGAAGCAGGAGTTTCCGTTTTTAAAATTGAAGGAAGGGCGCGGTCGGCAGAATATGTAAAAACAGTTACACGTTGTTATGATGAAGCAATAAAATCATATTTTGCAGGAACATATTCACAAGAAAAAATTGAGAATTGGCAAACTCAATTATCAACGGTTTTTAATCGTGGATTTTGGAATGGGTATTATTTAGGGCAAAGACTTGGCGAATGGTCGGAAGTTTATGGTTCAAAAGCTACAAAAATAAAAGTATTTATTGGTAAAATAGTCAATTATTTTTCAAATATTGGCGTGGCAGAAATAAAATTTGAAACTGATGAAATATTATCGGTTAATGATGAAATTTTTATAATTGGACCTACTACAGGAGTTGTTGAGCAAACGATAATAGAAATTCGAGAAGATTTAAAATCAGTTAATAATGTAACTCAATCAAGTTTATTTTCGATAAAAACAGAAGAAATTGTTCGACGAGGCGATAAATTATATAAATTACTAACAAATGGGAAAACTAAAAGTGAAAAATCGTAAATTAAAATAATGGAAGAATCACTAAATAAATATTGTATTGATGTAAATAATTTTGAAAGATTTCCATCTCGGATTGTAAAAGTTGGAGATATTGTTGTTGGAGGATTAAATCCAATTCGGATTCAAAGCATGACAAATGTTCCTATTAGCGAAATAGATGCATCTGTAAATCAATGCAAACTGCTTTTTGATACAGGAGCTGATTTTGTTCGACTTGCTGTTCCAAGATTAATTGATGTTGGAAATTTAAAACAAATTAAAGAAATATTAAATAAAACCGGATATAAAAAACCATTAATTGCAGATGTTCATTTTAGTTCTGAAGTTGCAGAAGAAGCGGCTAAAATAGTAGAAAAAGTAAGAATTAATCCGGGAAATTATATAGATAATAAACTAAATTTTACAGGAAAAATTTCTGATTTTGAATATAAAATTGAATTAGAAAAAATTCATGAAAAAATTTTTCCTCTGATAAAAATATGCCAACAACACGGAACTGCTATCAGAATTGGAAGTAATCACGGATCATTATCTAATAGAATATTAACAAGATATGGTAATACTGTTGAAGGAATGGTTGAATCCGCAATGGAATTTATTGACATTTTTCTTTATGAACAATTTTATAATTTAGTGGTGTCAATGAAAGCCAGCGATACTCGTTTAATGGTATATGCATGTCGTTTGTTAAACGCTAGAATGATAGAAAATTCTTGTGTTTTTCCTCAACATCTTGGCGTAACTGAATCCGGCGAAGGAATTGATGGAAGAATGAAATCATCTGTAGGAATTGGCTCTCTGCTAATAGATGGAATTGGTGATACATTAAGGGTTTCTCTATCCGAAAATCCGGAAAATGAAATTATTTTTGCTAAAAATATTCTTCAAAATTTTTCCGAAAGAATTATTAAATTTCAAAACATTAGCAAACCAACAAATAGCTACAATCCGTTTAAAAGAGTAGAAAAATATTCACATAAAATTAATTCCGGCAAACAAATACTTATTATTTCAAATGATTTAAAATCAATAGCTGATTTCTATTATATTAAAGAAAAACCTGAAGTCATTAAAGAAGATAAGAAATATTTAGCTAATTTTAAATTATGGAAATCATTAAATTTATACAAAAATATTTTTCCTTTATTAAATTTTACAGATACATTAACTTTAAAATTGCAAAATGATATTAATTATTTTGTAGAATTTGAAAAATCAGATGTTAATAAAAAAGAAGCTATAACATTGTTTAAATCATCAAACATTTATCCTGTTTTTAATTGTAATATTGATTTTCCGATAGGAGCTGTAAGATATTTTTATAGTAAAATTGGGGAATCTACAAATATGGGTTTAATTATTAAATATGATTCAGTAAATATTGAAGAACAGCAATTAATTTCAGAAATTGGAATTTTCCCCGGAGTGGCTTTAATTGACAATCTTTGTTCGGGAATTTGGTTAACTGTAAATACCTCAAATTGTAAATTTAACAATCTTATAATTAAAGAATTACTTCAAGATACGGGAATAAAGAAATATAGAGCTGAATTTGTTTCTTGTCCTTGTTGTGGAAGAACTTCATATAATCTTGAAAAAATAGCAAAACAGGTAAAAGAAGAATTTTCTCATTTAAAAGGTCTCAAAATTGCAGTAATGGGTTGTATTGTAAATGGTCCGGGCGAAATGAGTGATGCTGATTATGGTTGTGTTGGAGCTGGAGCAGAATTGGTTTCTATTTATAAGGGTCAAACGCCGATTCTTAAAAATATCAATGAAAAAGATGCCGTAGAAATGTTAAAAAAAGTTATAAAAGAAAATAACGATTGGGTAGAAATTTAAAAGAAAAATTTTACAAATAAATGAAAAAACTAATAATAATATCTTTAATTTTATGTATAGTAATTTTATCAATAACTCTATTTTTTGTAACTCAGACGAAAGATGTCCCAATTATTCCGATTAATCCTAAAAAACCAAAAATTGAAAAATATGGATTATTAGTTGATAATTATAAAATAATTACCGATACTGTTAAAACAGGTGAATTATTAGGTTCAATTTTAAATAAATTTGGAATTAATGCAACACAAATAGATAAAATTTCAAAACAATCATCCGACACTTTCAGAACAACTTTTATTAACGTTGGACAAGCATATTCGATTTTTTATGATACATTAATTGACAACGTTCCACAAACTAAATATTTCGTTTATGAAAATTCAAGAACAAAATATACAAAGTATAATTTCACAAACAAGGATACAATTATTATTGAAAGATTTACTAAAAAAATTGATACAATTGAAAATATAGCATCAGGAAAAATTGAAAGTTCTTTATGGAATGCTTTGGTAAATAACGGTTATTCATGGAATATAGCAATTGCACTGTCGCAAACTTTTGCTTGGACAGTCGATTTTTATGCTCTACAGAAAGACGATTGGTTTAAAGTTGTTTACGACGATCTGGTTGTTGACGGACAAACAATTGATTCACCAATAATTAGGGCTGGAGTTTTTTATCATGGAGGTAGAGAATTATGGTCTGTGCCGTTTCAACAAAATGATTCTTCAGGAATTTCATTTTATGACACACTTGGAAACAGTATGAGAAAAACCTTCCTAAAAGCACCTTTACAATATACGAGAGTAAGTTCTAGATATTCAACTGCAAGAATGCATCCGATATTTAACAGACCATCGGAACACAGAGCTGTTGATTTTGCTGCACCTTGCGGAACACCAATTTATGCAGCTTCCGATGGAACTATCACTAGAAGGGGTTGGGATACAGGTGGAGGAAATTTTGTTTCTATTCGACATAATAGTGTTTATTCAACTGTTTATATGCACATGTCATCTTTTGGGAATTTCAATATTGGACAATATGTTTTACAAGGAGAAATTATTGGGTATGTAGGGAGTACCGGCTGGTCAACAGGATGTCATTTACACTATGAAGTTCATGAAAACGGACAAAAAATTGACCCGCTTTCATTTGATCCTCCACCCGCAGAACCAATTGATTCTGTAAATATGCCTCGTTTTAATGTAGAAAAACAAGTTTGGATAAAGAAAATAAAAAAAATTAAAATTCCTCGTCAAAAAAAACAAATAATGGTTCAAAATAATGAAAATTAAAAATTTCAATATAAAAAAATGATTGCATACCTATGGCTGATACATTCTGTTTGCAGAAATGTAAATGGTTGTGCATATATATAACAAGAGAAACATTCCTAATGAAAATGTCGTTGAAAAGAAAAACAATTTTTTTACAATAATAAAATGCAAAAAATATTAATTATTTATACAGGAGGAACTATCGGAATGATAAAACAAAACGGTGTATTAGTTCCTTTTAATATTGAAAATTTATTATCAAAAATTCCCTTATTAAGTGAATTTCCTGCTGAGATTTTCACTGTTAGTTTAGATAAGCCGATTGATTCTTCTAATGCTAATATAGATTTTTGGATAAAAATTGTTGACATAATTTCCATAAATTATGAAAATTACGATGGTTTTATAATTCTTCACGGGTCTGATACTATGGCATATACTGCCTCTGCTTTAAGTTTTATGTTCGCAAATCTGACCAAACCGGTAATATTAACAGGTTCACAACTTCCAATCGGATTAATCCGGACAGATGGACGGGAAAATTTAATAGCTTCATTAGAATTAGCTTGCAAAACGAAAAATGATGAAAAAGCTCTCATTCAAGAAGTATGTATTTATTTCGAAAGTAAATTGTTTCGAGGTAACAGAACAACAAAATACAGTGCCGAAAAATTTGATGCTTTTTTTTCTCCAAATTTTCCACTTTTGGCAAAAGTTGGAACAAAAATAGACATTAAAGTAGAAAATTTACTTTATCCGGAAAAAGAAAATATTAAAATTCATAAAAATTTTTCGTCAGATATTGTAATACTTAAATTATTCCCCGGAATTTCTCGAAACACTGTTAAAGCAATTACTGAAATTCCGGAATTAAAAGGTATTATCCTTGAAACTTTTGGTGCGGGAAATGCCCCAGAAGACATTTTAGATTTCCTTAAAATTGCAATTGATAATGGAATAATTATTTTTAATGTAACCCAATGTATGAACGGAAAAGTTGAAAACATATATGCTGTTGGAGAAAATTTAGCGAATATTGGCGTTGTAAGCGGAAAAGATATTACGACAGAAGCTGCATTAACCAAAATGATGTATTTATTTGGCAACAATTTCTCAAATAATGAAATAAAAAAATTATTACAACAATCGTTGCGAGGAGAAATAAGTTAAATTTTAGTTTGTATATGTCAATATTTTTATACAAATAAATCAAAAAAAATTTGTATCTTTGCAAAATAAGAATTGTTAGTTCAGTTGGTTTAGAACGCTGCCTTGACAGGGCAGAGGTCACTGGTTCGAGTCCAGTACAGTTCACCTGATTTTTAACTATGTTAAGAATTTCATCGTTCAGAATATTTATTTATGAAATTTATTTCAATTTTTTCAACAAAATATAATACTAACATTTTCAATTTTACGCTTTTATTTTTACGAATATTTGCAGGCGGATTTATGCTAATTCACGGTTTTACTAAAATTAATAATTTTGAAACCATATCTTCTACTTTTCCGGATCCTTTACACATCAGCACCAACATTTCTTTATCTTTAATTATTTTTGCAGAAGTCGTTTGTTCATTTTTGATTATTTTAGGATTCTTTACAAGATTAGCTACAATACCTCAAATTTTTGGAATGATAGTTGCTGCGTCCGTAATCAATAATCCCAATTCATTTTTATCTATAGAATTACCTTTTATCTATATTATTTTAAATATAATAATTTTATTACTTGGAGCAGGAAAATTTTCAATAGATGAATTATTATTTTCTCGAAAAAAAATTAAATTAAATGTTTCCAAAAAATAAAATTTTAATTTGTGGTCCATGTGCAGCAGAGTCAGAATTTCAACTTTTTGAAACTGCAAAATTAATAAAACAATTAATAAATCCTGATTTTTTTCGAGCAGGATTATGGAAACCGCGAACAAATCCACATACTTTTGAAGGATTAGGTAAAAGTGGTGTTTTTTTGTTGAAAAAAATTGAAACAACATTTGAAATGCCCGTAATTACAGAAGTGGCTTGTGCAAAACACATAGAAATTATTGAAAATCAGAATTTTTCAGCATATTGGATTGGTGCAAGAACCGTAAGTAATCCTTTTTCTATAAAAGAAATCATTGAGGCAACAAAAAATAAAAATACAAAAATTTTTATAAAAAATCCAATATTTCCGGATATTGATTTGTGGACAGGAATTATTGAAAGATTTCTAATTGAAGGTTTTGAAAATATTATTCCTGTTCATCGCGGATTTTATCCTTATGAAAAAACAAAACTACGTAATGTTCCTCTTTGGGAAATTCCGATTGAATTGAAACGCCGATTTCCTAATTTGAAAATAATTTGCGACCCAAGTCATATCACTGGAGATTCAAACTATATCGAAGAAATTTCCCAACAAGCGATAAATTTAAACTTCGACGGTTTGATGATAGAATCTCATTTTAATCCGAAAATTGCATTAAGCGATAATAATCAACAAGTTACACCAAATCAGCTTTCTCAAATTATTGAAAATTTAAATCCAAAAAACACTTTTACAGATAATCAAGGTTTTAATATGAAAATAGAAAATTTAAGAAAACAAATTGACGATGTTGATTATCAAATTATTGAAAAATTAATTAATCGTTTTAATCTAACTGACGAAATAGGAAAGTTGAAAAAAAATAATAGCGTTTCTACGCTTCAAATTGACAGATGGAATGCAATTTTAAATTCAAGAACAAAATATATTGAAAATGAAAAACTAAGAGAAGATTTTTTAATCAAATTTCTAAATTTAATCCACGATGAATCAATTAGACGACAAAATGAAATCTAATAAAATCATATAAATAAACATTTTGTAATATGGAAGAACACGATTTAAAAAAAATTCAATTAAAATTGTACAATTATTGTAGTAAAAGAGAAAAATGCGAATTTGATGTTAGAAAATATTTGTTGAAAGAAGATTTGTTAGAAAAAGAAATATCAGATTTAATTGTAAATTTGGAAGAAAATAATTTTATTAACTCTGAAAGATATATAAATGCGTTTATAAAAGATAAATTAAAATTTAACAAATGGGGAAAAATTAAAATCCATTTTGAACTAAAAGCAAGAAATTTTGACGAAAAAATTATATATAAATACCTTAATGAAATAGATGAACAAGAATACGAAATTATTTTAAAATCAATAATTGAAAATAAAATCAAACAATTAAATAATAAAGAAAATTACAAACAAACTTTAATAAATTTTGCATTGAACCGAGGATTTGAATATCAGAAAATTCAGAAAATGATTGAGGAAAATGATTGAGGAAAATGATAAAAAAATGAAATAGCAACATAAAAAATCCGGATAAGTTAGTCTCATTTTGTAGAAATATTGTTACTTAAAAATTTTGAAACAAAATCGTTTTATATTATAAACAAAAAAATAAATGAAAAAAATAAATCAAGATACAAAATTTGACGAAGAAGAACTTCGTGAAAAAATCACCGAATTATCAGCTTGCAATACCACAGAACAAATAATTCAATGTTTGCAAGAAATAAATAAAATATTTCTTGAAAATTATGATATAAAGATAAATGATATAGTTGTTGAACCTTTACAGGTCGAAACATATTATGATAATGAAAAACAAAACTTTAGAGATAAAAATATACATCATGCACCAGAACAAAAAAATAATTTCGGAAAATTATATTTACACAAAAAAGTACGTGGCGGTATCTACATTTGTTTGTCAGATTCTGATGACTTTTATCTCTCGCTTTTAATAAAAACATCACGGATAGGAACAGAATATTTTACACAAACAGAAA
>JAITXI010000185.1 GCA_031284905.1 Bacteroidales bacterium | reverse complement strand
ATTTTGTTTTGCCGTCAAAACATTTTTTTGTATTTTATTTCAATCTTTTCATCAAATTTTGATTATCCAACAGCGATTTCATTTGTGTAAACCGTGATTCTATTAAGATTTATAGATTAATTTTATCTTGTATAAATCGTGGTTTAGACAATTTTTTGGAACAAATTGCAAATTGCAAAACTTTTGAAAAGTAGAGATTTTTTTAGTGAAGATTGCTTACGCGATGACTTTGTCGTTACAAATCCTTAATAATAAAAACTCTCGGATTACAAATCCGAGAGTACGATATTTAGATTTTAATAAAACAATAATAATTCTTGTGGTTTCGGTTCTTTTCTTTCAAACTTTATAGCGGTTAGTATAATTGTTTGTGTTTTGAGTTAACAACATTGTTTTCCCTGACTTCGCCACTAGGCACCCTAAGCGGATTTACAAAAATTTTCGTCAAAAAGTATAGCAACAGATTTATATTTTGAGGTTAGCAACATCGTTTTTGTCATCGTATCATTGCTGATTGATAACTTGATTTTCAATATATAGTTATAGTTTTAGCAATATCCAAAACTTTATCAACACTCATATTTATTCCGTTTAATTTTAGTATTACAAACGAACGGGAGTATAGGTTTTTGACTTAAAGTCCTAATTTTAGTTGACCCTGACAGTTTTTTTACATATTATGTATAGATATTAATAAAATTACTATTTTTTTATACAGCGAACAGAAAATTTGCTTGACGAATCGTTTGTTTCTGATTCACAATCATTAGTTGTTATTGTTAATGGACGATTTTTTCGGTCTGTACTACTTGTCCAATATTCTTTTCCTATTAAAGCTCCTTGTACTTTTTTGTTGTTATCGTCATACCTTGGACTATGCTCTTTACAAATACACTCCAATTCGTCAAAAGAAGGTAAATGAAAACCAGATGGACAGCCTGTTTGTGCTTCTACCCATGTCATTTGTCTCGGTAAATCTTGACACATTACTTCATATCCGCAATTTGTTTTAAAAATACATATATCTTCTGCAACGCTTTCTCTTTTCTTTTCTCCCACAAAGACCTCAACTTCTCCATTTGAATACACAATAGATTGAACATCATATCGTTTTATTGTATAAATTGGACCGCTTTGGTTGTCAAATTTTTTGTATTCTACTTCAGTATCATTAATCTTTTGAACAACCGCTTTTATGCTTTGTGCATCTTTTGTAACAATCAAATCATATTTGTTCGTTTCTGATTTTGTCGTTTCTGAAATATGTGCTTTTTGTTGTTGTGTTTGCTGTTGTTGAAGATTCGACAAACGCTGTTGTTCTTGGTTTTCCATCTCTCGTTGTTCTGCCAAACGTTGTTGCTCTTTTGAAATTTCTTCTACTGTTTTACGTTTATTTTCTACCTCATTATTGCCTTTTTCACTTGGCAAATTATCTATATTTACATCATTGCCATTAAGATCCATTATTTGAATTATTTTATCAATAGCAATAGTTCCATCATCTCCGTTAATCTTTATGTATTTAATAATATTGTCATTTTTAAATATTTTTTGTGCTTCAATAGCGTTCCCTTGTTGAGGTAAAATTATATACTGCTGACAATACGCAGACAACGAAAAAAACAAGAATGCTATTAGTGTAATGATTAGTTTTTTCATAAATTTTATTTTTTAGTAATTTCATCAATAATATTGTTAATCTGTTGTTTTGCTTCATTAAGCACTGTAAATGATTTACTTACATCAAGAATTACCAAAATATAAGCATCTGTTATTTGGATTGTTGCTGCTCTATATTCCACATTTGGAGACCACTTCCCATTTGTTAAAATTAGTTGTTTTTGATGTTGCTCATCTCCTACAACTTTGAACAGATTTCCCATATATCTTAATGACAAAACATCAAATAAAACATCGGTACTGCTCTTTTCATTAAATTCAGACATCATTATCTTCCCGGATTGTGATTGATCGAAAGTTACACCGGTTGAAGTTTTAATATCTGTTAAGTAATATTTGTTTCCCGCTTGCATAAAAGTGCCTTCTATTTCAATTTCTTTGTTTTCTGCATTTTTTAAATTCATTTTTATTCGTTCTCCAACGTATCCTTTTGAAATTATAAAAGAAAAAGCTTGAGTTTTAAATTCTTCATTAAATTTTGTCGCAAGTTCCTTAATTTCTCCATTTTGAATATAAATTACTTCAGGAGTAGCAACATTATTACCGTATGAAAAAACTCTCAATTTGTCTTTAATTTCTTGTTCGGTATAATATTCTTTTTCCCCTTTTTCATTAAGGACATAAGAGTCTTTTGCATCATAATACATCACATACGATTGAAAACGATTTTTTTTGCTACCCATTACTTTGCTTAATTCTTTTTTCAATTTTTCTTCGTATTTCAAATCTCTTTCCTGTTTATTTCCACCTTTAATTTTTGCCAAGGTTGTAGAATTATTATCCAAACCATCTGTTAGCGTAATAATGTAATATCTTGATTTTGGAGATCTGCCCATATATTTTTTTCTCACATTTTTTACTCTATCCAAACCTTTATCAAGAGCATAATAAGCAGATGTTTTTTCACCGGTGTTAAGTTTCATTAAACCAATTTTGAACTTTCCTTTTTCAGTTTCCAAATTAAATGGTGCAGTTTTGTTTGTTTTATAGCTCGGATAAACATTGTCGGAAAAAGCTATGTAATCGGCTTTGAGTTGAGTACAATCTTTGCAAGTAATGCACGAATTAAAAAAAAGCACAAAGCTAATTAAAATTACAGTTAAAATTAATAACCTATTTATCATATTATTTAAAATTTTTCCCTGTTCTTACGGCTTCGCAGGTATTGCCATATTTTAAATTATTTCTAAATCATCATTTTTTTTCAAAAATTTATATAAAAAAAGCGGACTTAAATATCCGCTTCCTTAGGCTCTGAGACAACCACTTATGACAAATAAGTTAAGCCCGCATTTCTGCGAGCGTTTACTAACCTGTTCTTGTCATAATGTAGAAATTTCTCAGATTTCAGGAAGCAAGAATGTAGCTAACGCTATTTTATATGTCTAATTTTGTGCGTATTAACTACGCTTTTTTATTTTTATACCATATTTTATTTTCGTTTTTAATTAATTGTAAAATTATAATTATTTTTTATAAATTCCAATAAAAAAGTTTTTTTTGAAAAATATTTTGTTTGGTAAATTTTATCGGATAAATTATATATTGAAAATGAAAAATAAATAGTATTTTTGTAAAATGGAAGAAAATAAAATGAGACTTAATTCCAATTTTGTTGCTGATGTTAGGCAAATTATTGTGTCTGCAAAAGAAACGGCTATTCGTAGTGTAGATTTTTCTCGTGTTCTAATGTATTGGAATTTAGGCGAACGAATTATGGTTGAAGAACAAAATGGTAAGGAACGGGCTGAATATGGCAGTTTTTTATTGCAAAACCTTGCTAAACAAATAGAACCTGAATTTGGCAGCGGGTTTTCTATTAGACAACTTGAACGAGCAAGACAATTTTATAAGACTTACCAAATTGTGTCCGCACTGCGGACGGAATTTAATTGGTTTCAGTATAAGCAACTTATACATATTTCAGACCCCGATAAACGCGAATATTACGAATTTGAAACTTTGAATAATTGTTGGAACGGTCGCGAACTCGAACGACAAATAAATTCAGGACTTTACGAGCGACTGCTTATGAGCAACGATAAAAAATCTGTGCTTGAAGTTGCCCGAAAACAACGAATACCACAATCACCGCAAGAAATTATTAAAGACCCCATGTTTCTTGAATTTCTTGACCTTAAACCAGATGCAAGCTATTATGAAAAAGATTTGGAAAATGCTTTGATTTCCAATTTACAAGCATTTTTACTTGAACTTGGAAATGGGTTTTCGTTTGTTGCTCGTCAAAAAAGATTGTTGCTCGAAGATGATGAATTTTTTGCGGATTTGGTCTTTTATAACCGATTATTACGTTGTTTTGTTGTGATTGAAATAAAAACTCACAAAATTACACACGAAGATATTGGACAATTACAAATGTATGTAAACTACTATGACCGCAAAGAAAAACTTCCTGACGAAAATCCTACCATAGGAATATTGCTTTGTGCCAACAAAAACGATGCGATGGTCAAATATTCTCTTCCTGAAGAAAATAAAACTATTTTAGCATCTCAATATCAACTCTACTTACCATCTGAAAAACAACTGCTTACAGAATTAAAAAAAGAATTGGAAAATATTGAAAAAAAGAATATTATGGATTTTTAATATTTTATTTCAATCTTTTCATCAAATTTTGATTATCCAACAGCGATTTCATTTGTCTAACCGTGATTTTATTACCTAACTTTTCCCTACAAATTATACACTACAATCTAAAACCTCAATAATTTTTTTTTGATTTTTAGTTAAAGTAACGATTTTATTCCAAGAGAAGTTTTCTTTTTCGGAAGT
>JAITXI010000152.1 GCA_031284905.1 Bacteroidales bacterium | reverse complement strand
CTTTTTAAAAAGCGGGTGGGTGGGGTATTAGGCTGGTGTGTGTGTGTGTGTGTGTGTTACACAATTTTTTGTATTTTCCAAATTAATTGTGAAATAATTTGTAGAGGCGTATAATAATCCGTCTATACAATTATATTTTATATTATTACAATTTGGAAAATTTAACATTCTTTTATTTTCAGAATGACAAAAGTAAACCTTTTTTTTATTATTACAAAAAATATTTTTTGTGGATTATATTTTATGATTTATTGGTGTAATGTACAAAAATATGATTTTTATTTTTCCAATCGAATAAGGAAATCACTAAAAATATTAAAATTAAAAACGTGGCTTATTTAATGTTAGTAACCTGAGTTCGGGATAATATGGATAAAAAAACCGGCTATAAAGTTTGAAAGAAAAGAACCGAAACTTCAAGAATTATTGTTGTTTTATTAAAACCTAAATTCCTTTCTGCCAATTTAATTAACCTTGTATTTGAAGGGTAATACTTTGTGCGATTATTTGTAAAATTTTGTTTCCCTGTATTTTGGTCTATATTATCCCGAACACAGATCTTTTATCGACAATCTCTTATTTTTTATTCATTACTTTCCAAATAATTCAAAACGATAATTGTTTGATTGTATTCATTTATTGCATTTGTATACTCTAAGTTCATTTCTACTGCTGTTTTTAAATTTTGAATGTATTCAATATATCCTATTTCTCCATTTTCATACAATAATTGTGAAATTTTTGTAATTTCTTTTGCTTGATTGTTGCCGATTTGTTGAAAATAATCTAAATTTGTTTTGGCTGTTTCATATTCGTTTAGAGCTGTTTCATAGCTTTTTTGAATTGATTGTAATGCGTTTTGCTGTCGTAGTCGAATAATTTCAACTTCTTTTTTTGCTGTTTTAGCTTTGGCTTGTTGTTCTCCGAAAAATAGCGGAATACTTATCCCAACTTCAAAACCCATGAAATTTCCTTTATCAAAATAATTTCTCGGAATGTTATATGGATTGAAACTATTTATCAACAACTGACTTCGTAACGAGAAATTAATATCCGGAATAAATCCCTGTCGTTGCAAAGATAAATTTTTCTCACCAACTAAAATCTGACTTTCAAATATTTTGTTTTGAGGTGTTTGTGAAACGTCCCAATTATCTTTTTTATGATATTCCGAAATTATTGTAAGCGAATCTTCTTTAGGTGCAATTATTTCGTTAGAGTTTAATAGATTTTGCAAAAGTAATTGCAAGTTTTGATAATTTTTTTCTGTATTTTGAATAGCGATTTTATTTTCATTATATAATTTTTCGGCATTTATTTGTTCTAATTTTCCTGTTTCTCCGGATTTCAATTTTGAGGAAGCTAAAAAAAGAAATTTTTCGTAAATATTATTTTGTTGTTGTAATATCTTGATTTTTTCTTTAACAAACAGAAGATTGTAATAAATAATTGAAATTTCTTTAATTATTTCATTTTCAGAAACTTGTAATCGGCTTTTTTCAACTTCTGTTTCTGCTTTCAGTAAATTACGACGAGTAACATAAATTGTTGGAAATTCAAAATTTTGACTTATTGAAAAACTATTATCGGGACTTCCTCCAGAAGTAGGGTCTTGACTTAACGAAAAATTCATTTTTTCAATATTAAAAGCTGTAATTTGTAAATCTTTTGTTTTTTCAACAGATAATCTTTCCGATTTTAGCGTAAGGTTATTATTTAATGCTTGTTGAATACATTCCTGTAACGACTTAACATGTTGAATTTCTACATTATTTTGAGATAATAATTTATTGTAAAAACATGTTATTATTATGAATATTAAGATAATTTTTGTTGTTTTCATTTCTGTCCTTTTTTTGAATTAAATAATTTATAAAGTGATGGCAACACAAATAAAGTCAAAATTGTTGCAGTTATTAAACCTCCGATGACAACTGTGGCAAGTGGTCGTTGTACTTCTGCACCATCACTTGTAGAAAGTGCCATTGGCAAAAATCCTAATGAAGCAACTAAAGCCGTCATAATAACAGGTCGTAATCTTACTAATGTTCCTTTTATGATTCGTTCTTTTACGTCAGTAATTCCATCTTTTTCTAATTGATTAAATTGTGCAATTAATACAATTCCATTTAAAACCGAAACTCCAAATAATGCAATAAATCCTACTCCTGCTGAAATACTAAAAGGCATGTTTCGCAACCATAATGCCAATACGCCGCCAATTGCAGAAAGAGGGATTGCCGAAAAAACTAAAAGTGATTCACGAATACTTTTTAATGTAATATAGAGCAATATTAAAATTAATAATAAAGCTAATGGAACTGCAATTATAAGTCGGGATTTAGCTTGTTCTAAATTTTTAAATTGACCGCCATAAGTATAATAATATCCAACAGGTAGTTTTAACGATGAATTCAATTGATTTTCAACGTCTTCAACAACGCTTTGCATATCTCTTCCTTTAACATTAAAACCAACATAAATTCGGCGTTGTCCGTCTTCATGACTAACTTGTGCAGGTGCATCAATATATTTAATTTCAGCAACTTGCGACAAAGGAACAGTATTTCCGGAAGCAATAGGTAAACGCAGGTCTTGCAAACTACTTATATCATTTCTAATTTCATTTTCTAAACGTAGAACAATATCAAATCTGCGGTCTTCTTCATAAACAACGCCTGCTTCACTTCCGGCAAAAGCTGTTTTTAAAATTAAATTTGCATCCTTAATATTGATTCCGTATTTTGCAAATTGGTCTCGATTATAAATTACTTGTATTTGTGGTAATCCATTTACTTTTTCTACAAACGGTTCTGTTACGCCTTCAATATTTTTTATCAACGCAGCTATTTTATTTGCTTGCTGTGAAAGAGTATCAAGATTGTTACCGTAAATTTTTATTGCAATATCTTGTTTTATACCTGTTATAAGTTCATTGAAACGCATTTGCATAGGTTGCGACATTTCAACGTTTACGCCCGGTAAAACGCTTAATGCTTCTTCCATAAGTTCCATAAGTTTTTCTTTTGTTTTTGCAGAAGTCCATTCTTTTTTTGGAATTAATGATACCATCATATCGCCTCTTTCAACAGGCATTGGGTCGGTAGGAATTTCAGCACTTCCTATACGAGTAACAGCTTGTTTTACTTCCGGAAAATTATCTTTCAAAATTTTTTCAGCTTGTGAAAAACTTTTAGTTACTTGCGTTAGCGATGTACCTTGAGCCATACTAATTTCTACAGCAAAATCGCCTTCTTCTAACGTTGGAATAAACTCACCTCCCATTCGATTAAAAACAAAAAGACTTACAACAAATAAAATGAGCATTGAAAAAACAATGGTCTTACTCCAATTTAAACTTCTTGTTATCAATGGTTTATAAAAATTTTGTAATTTTTCAATAATTTTATCGGATAAGTTTTTTTTGTGAATAGTTTTTCTGCTTAAAAATAAAGCACTTGCCATTGGTACATAAGTTAGTGAAAGTATGAAAGCACCTAAAATAGCAAAAAATACCGTTTGTGCCATCGGACGGAACATTTTTCCTTCAATTCCTATGAGAGTAAATAAAGGAAGATATACTATTAAAATAATAATTTCGCCAAAAGCTGCACTATTTCTTATTTTTGAAGCTGATTCGTAAACTTCTATATCCATTTGTTTTCGAGTTAGAACTGTTGTGTCGTATCGTTTTTCATTTGTTCCTATTCGATTACAAATTGCTTCAACTATAATTACAGCTCCATCTACAATCAATCCGAAATCTATTGCTCCTAAACTCATAAGATTACCACTAATGCCAAAAGTTTTCATCATTGCCAAAGCAAACAATAATGATAATGGAATGACAGAAGCAACTACTAATCCTGCACGAAAATTCCCTAATAATAATACAAGTATGAAAATTACAATTAAACCTCCTTCAACAAGATTTTTTCCAATAGTACTCATTGTTCGATTTACTAATTCTGTACGGTCTATAAAAGGCTCTATAATAACACCTTCCGGTAAACTTTTTTGAATTTGCAAAATTCGTTCTTTTACGTTTTTACTAACTTCCTGAAAATTTTCGCCTTTTAACATTAATGTTATTCCGGCAACTACTTCACCTTCGCCATTTCGTGTTACCGCTCCATAACGTGTTGATGTTCCATATCTGACTGTTGCAACATCTTGTATCAAAATTGGAATTCCATTTACGGATTTAACTAATATATTTCCAATGTCTTCTAATGAAGTTACAAGACCTATTCCTCGTATAAAATACTGATTACTATATTGTTCGATATAACTTCCGCCTGTATTTTCATTATTGTTTTCAAGTGCGTTAAAAATTTCAGGAATTGTAATATTCATAGCATTTAACTTATTGCTACTTATAGCAATCTCATATTGTTTTACAAAACCTCCCCAACCACTTACTTCTGCAATTCCTTCTGTTCCGGCAAATTGTTTTCGTACTATCCAATCTTGAACTGTTCGTAAATCTGTTAAACTATATTTTTCTTCGTAACCTTTTTCTGTATGAATAACATAGTGAAAAATTTCGCCCAATCCTGTAGAGACAGGCCCAAGCCCAATTACTCCAATTCCCTGCGGAATCACTTCTTCTGCTTCTTTCAATTGCTGACTGATTTGCTGACGTGCCCAATAAATATCAACATCGTCTTCAAAAACAACTGTGATAACCGATAATCCGCTCCTACTAATACTTCTCCTTTCAACAACTTGCGGAATATTAGCAAACGACATTTCAATTGGAGTAGTAATAAATTGTTCAACTTCCTGTGCTCCCAACGAAGGTGCTTGTGTGATAACTTGTACCTGATTATTAGTAATATCAGGCGTTGCATCAAACGGCAACTTTATTAATGAATAAATACCCCATACAATTAATGCAATTGTGAAAATACCTATCGTCAATTTATTCTCAATAGAGAATTTTATTATTTTTTGAAACATATTAATTTAATTTTGAATAAAAAAAAGAATTTTAATAAATAAAAAAGATTTTCTGTTAATTTATAATTCAAAATTTTTTGGAGGTCTCCAAATATCTTTTAATGAAGGAGTTGAATAAATTTGTTGTGTAAAAACAATTATGTTTTCAGATGTTTTTTGTATCTTTTTTTGATAGTTGTTAAAAATAAGTTCGATTGTAAATCCCGCACAATTATTGCACAAACAGAATGGCGAACAAACTCCATTGCAATCATCATGTGGAAGAGAACTTGTTTCATGATGTCTTTTTTGGTTAATAAAGTCTTTTTCATTGCAGTCGCAACAACATTGGAATACTGTTACAACTAAAATATAAACCGACAATAATATTGCCAAAAATTTCATGATACAAAGTTATAAAAATTTTTTTCATTAACTACAATTTTAATACCAAAAAATGATAAAATTTTATTTTTTGGTATTATTTGAGTAGTTAATAAAAAAATTAAATTAATGTAATTATTTCGCTGATTATAATGGATTGAAATATAGATGTTTATAAAATTAAACTTATTCATTTATCGTTTTTGGCAAATTGTAATTACATGAGAAATCAGTTATTAATTTTTAAGCCAAAAAATAAGGATTTAAACAAATGCCTGATTAAGCTGATTATTGTAACATACGATAACAAACATAACACCACACATAAATATTTAACTTTGTGGTAAATTTTTACCACAAAAAACTATAAAATTCACTACAACAATAATCAATATTTAGTTATACTTTTATAAAAAATTTTTATATAAAAAAGATGATTAATATTTTTGGAAAAACCTTATTGGTTTTATGCCTTATTTTCGCAGTAGGTTGCGATAAAAAAGATGGTGATGATGACACTAACGGAAATAACAACAACAATGGAAACAATAATAATACTTCCGCCGTTACAAATATTAATGCAAAAATTTATAGTTTAGCTGGAGTTGCAATAGGAGACGAAATTGATAACGTAAAATTGTTAATGTACAAAGACCCTGATGGCGATGGAATGTATGTCGATTTGGTTGAGATTGTAAATATTGCTGTAAATAATGGAGATTTCTCGCTTAATTTACCAATACTGCCGGTAGAATGCCAATTATTAAACGAGTTTAAAACAGACGGAGTAAATTCGACTAATGAAAATGTTAAATAATGAAGGCAGGATAGTTTGCGAACTCGCTGATTATGCGAGACTACGGATTTTGTATTATATTTTGTGGATTTTGTAGTCGTATTTGTTGTTGCATAGATATTTTAATTTTATTTAGTAACAATCCCGCCATTCATTATTGCTACCGATTTGGTTCAAGTTGGGTTAATAAAAGTTCGTTTTATATATTACTTTTTTCCATCAATAAAAAAGCACAAAACAAATTTGTGCTTTTTTATTGATTATATGGAAACTTTAATTTTTAAAAGAATTTTGCTCTATAATCGTTAATTTTTGCCGATTTTTCAATTGTTTGTTGAATTCTATATATTTGATTTGCATTCTGTTGCATAATATTTAATTGCTCTGTACTAAATTCTTCTTTTTCCGGTGCTGCTGTTTTTGATATTACTTTTAATACATAAATACCATTATTTCCTTGTATCAGTTGAGATTTTGTGTTTTCAGGAATTGCGTAATACACTCCGTTTACTTTTGGTTCTGTTCCGTAGCCTGGAAGTCCAAATGAAGCAAAATTTTGTTGAGAAATTGTGTCGTATCTATATCCTGGATTTTGTGCCAATTGTAAAAGTTCACCTTTTTGTGCCAAATCATTTTTCATTTCCGACATTAACTTTTCTGCTTTTTTGTTTTTAATGATTTCAGATTTGATTTTTTCAGTAACCTCTGTTAATGGTAATGTTCCTTTTGGTTTAATAGATGCAATTTTTACAACAATAAATTTGTCGATAAATTCTTGTACTTCTGAAACTGTTCCAACTTTATTTTCTTTATTATAAGCCCATCTTACGATTTCTCTGGCGTTATTAATATTTGAAAATTTATTATCTAATTCTCCAATTGTAGAAAGTCTTTTTATTAATTGGTCTGCTGCAACAATTGAATCAAATTTTTCGCCATTAGTGCTTTTTATCATAAAATTACTCGCGATGCCATAGATATTGTTGCGAGTATCATTTGAAGGGTTAATTTCTTTATTTACTGTGGCTATCTTTACTTTTTTACTTTTTTCGGTCATGTTTGAAACTTTAAAAAGCCCCACAAAATTTCCTCCTTGGCTATTTTGCATATCTAAAATTGTAAGATCTCCAATATTTCCTTTAAAAGCAAAGTCGTTTAAATCTGTTCTCATTGTTCCGTCTTGGAACCAGCCTAAGTCACCACCTTTTTGTTTTGATTCTGTATCAGCAGAATTAAAATATGCTAAAAGTTGAAAATCCATTTGGTTCGATGCTGCTAATGCTCGTAAACTATCAGCATTATGTTTGCATTGTTCCAAAGTTGTCGTATCGTTTGGTACTAAAGCAATATATTGTAATTGAACAGAATCGGGACGGATGTCTGATTCTAAAATTTTTGTGAAGAAAAAACCGTTTTTACTTAATAATATTTCTGAAGTTGTTCCATCCGGCTGTTCAAAAAAGCCTTCAGGTAATCCTCTTGGCATGTTTTTTTCACTAATGAATCGAATATTTTCTCTATTGTCATCATTACTTACAGCAAATTCAGCAAAACCGGTTTCTAATTTATTAAATTCTTCGTATAAAGTATTGATTTCTTCAAAAACAGCTACGGTATCACTTGAAGAAGGTAATATATTGAAATTTACATATTCAATATCTCTGCTTTCTTTTTCTTGTAAAAACTGATATTTATGACTTTCGTAATATTTTTTAATTTCATCATCATTTACCGGAATGCTGTCGTCGACAATAGTTCCATAAGATTTACTTAATAACTCAAATGTAATTTGAGTATTTCTTTCAATATAATCCATTTTAGCAATTGCGGTAGGAGTATAAAATGCTTTTGCAATCATAGTATTATATTTATTAGTAAGTGCATCGTTTCTGATAATTGTCTTAAAATAATCTGCAATCACTGCCATTCTTTGGTCAGATTCACTATTGTTGAAAAACTGTTTTATTTGAGCAGTATCTAACTGACCTGTATTTGGATTTGTAAAATTTTGCAATATCACTTGGTGAATATTTGTCCCAAATAACATATCTTCAAGTTCTTCATCACTTATTGTAAGACCTGTTTTTTCAATTTTTTTGAAAAATAAGTTGTTTTGAAGAATTTCATTCCACGCATATTGCCTAACTTGTTCACTTTCTTCAGGAGATAAACTTGAGATATTTTGTGCAATTTTTAAATATGTTTCATGATATGTTTCATATTTTTGAAATTCGTTATAGTCAATTTTTTTACCATCAATTTCTGCTATTGTAGTTCTATTCATCGTTTTTAACCAATCCCAAAAAGAATTTGGAATGATAAATAAGACTAATGAAAATCCTATTATTATCAACATTAAAACTCCATGCTTTCTAATCGTCTGTAATGCAGCCATTTTTTTAAATTTTATTATATTATTTTTACTATTTTTTCAGTCTGCAAAGATAATATTTTTTTTCAATAAAAATAAATTTTTTTGTAATTTTCTTAATTGAACTTATAAATTATATTAAATTATATTAAATTATATATAAAAAACACAAAGATTTTTGAGAACTTTGTGTTTTTTTTCGTTTTTGTCGTGTAAACTAAGAATATAAGCCTATGCTTTGAAAAGGGAGTTAATTGATTCTTGTACTAAAGCGCTATCAAATTAGTAAATAATATTATTTTAAAAAATCGACAATATGGCATTTAGACATGTTATTGTTGAAAAATATTGTTTAATCTTACCTACGGTGATAGCAATTTAGTATTAGAGGTGCTATATCAAAAAATAATTTCTACAACTTTCTAAAACATAGCCAATGGAATTTATCAAAGACTAATTTAGCATTAAGGAGATATGTAATCACTTTACTTACAAACGCTGGGGACATATCCATATTAACTCAATATTTTATTTTTACTGGATATCTTTTCTAATTCTTCTGTAAATTTTTCAATAGTTTCAACCTCTTTCTTTTGGTTACAAATATAACTATTCTCTAATCTAAATCAACAATATTTTTGATATATTCATGACCCTTTTTTAGAGAAGTTTCATCTATTACGATTTTTTTAATACAATGAGTTGATATAATGGAATATCTCTTTATTTGCCTTGCTTTCCTTAAATCTCTTTATATAAATTTTGCCAAGTTTTTATTTCACTATTTTTCTTGTTCATAATTTTTTTCAAGTTCTTGATAAACTTCCATAGCTTTTTCAAAATCTTTTTCAAATACAGAGACTTGTACGCCCACTGCATCTCCAAAAGCACTATCTTGGCTTACCATACAATTAATACCAATTTCTTCTAATTTGTTTCTTAAAATTTCGGCTCTGTAATCGAAACGATAAATTACCAAAGTCTTCATGTTTTCTTCCATAATAATAAAATTTATAAGTTAATTAAAATGTATATCTTTAATTAATAGTTGAATAGAAATTTGATTTAAAAATTCATTTTCTGCAATATGATAACATACGGAAAATTTTTGTGATTTATTAATCTTTTCAAAAAATTCTCCATATCCAAAAGCTATTGCATCAAAACAAAGATTATGATTATCATTTTGCATAAGTTGCAATTTTAGATGTTCGTTATTTTTTCCGATAATTTTTCCAAAAGTATTATCTTTAACGTTATTAGAAACGAAAAGCGGAGACATGTTTTCTGGTCCGAAAGGAGCCAATTGTTTTAACAAACGACAGAATTTTGGAGTAATATCTTGAAAATTTATTTCCGTATCTATAGAAAGTGATGGGTTTAGTTGTTCTTCGAGAATATTATTTTTTACATATTCTTCAAAACGAATTTTGAATTTTTCAAGATTTTCTTCTTTTATAGTAATTCCTGCTGCATAAAAATGTCCGCCGAAATTTTCCAATAAATCTTCACAATATTCAATTGCTTTATACAAGTTAAATCCCTTTATGGAACGAGCAGAACCTGAAATTTTATCCCCTGATTTTGCAAAAACGATAGTGGGACGATAAAATGATTCTATCAAACGAGAAGCAACAATTCCGACAACACCTTTACTCCATTCTTCTGAATAAACAACAGTTGATGAAGCTTTCATAAATTTATCATCAGAATTTATCATTTCAATCGCTTGCTGAGTAATTATTTCTTCTATATTTTTTCTATCATTATTAAATTTTTCTATCTCCATGCAGATTTTTTCGGCTTCATCATCATTTTCTGAAATTAAAAGTTTAACAGCTTTTTCTCCGGAATCCATTCTACCGGCTGCATTTATTCGAGGTGCAATTTTAAAAACAATGTCATTTATTTGAAGTTCTTTATCTTGAATTTGAGTGAATTTTTTTAAATTTTTTAAGCCAACAGATGGCGAACCGTTTAAAAGTTGTAAGCCATAGTAGGCAAGAGTACGGTTTTCATCAGTAATTGGGACAATATCAGAAGCAATACTAACTACCACAATATCAAGCAAATTAAATAAATAAATATTTGGGTCTAAATTTGTTTTTGAACAAAAACCTTGTAAAAGTTTAAAAGCAACGCCACAACCCGAAAGTTCTTTATAAGGATATTTACAATCTTTTTGTTTTGCATCAAGGACAGCTATTGCAGGAGGAATTTCAAATCCGGGTTCGTGATGGTCACAAACTATACAATCAATATTTGCATTTTGGGCTTTTTCAATTTGTTTGTTGGCTTTAATTCCACAATCAACTGTAATTATGAGATTTATATTGTTTTCAATTGCATAATCTATTCCTTTCATAGAAACGCCATATCCTTCTGAATATCTATCCGGAATATAAAATGAAACATTTTCACTTTTTTCTTTCAAAAACAAATATAACAAGGCAGTTGCTGTTGTTCCGTCAACATCATAATCGCCGAAAATTAATATCTTTTCGTTATTTTCAACAGCTTTTTTCAGACGATCGGTCGCAAAATCCATATTTTTCATTAAAAATGGATTATATAAATCGTCTAATTGTGGACGAAAAAATTTTCTAGCTTCCTCAAAAGATTCGATGCCACGCATTACCAAAAGCTTAGCAAGATTTTTGTCAATATTTAAAACATCAGCCAGATTATTAATTTTTTCTTGAGATACTTCTCTTTGAAAAGTCCATAATGTTTCTGTCATTTTTTGCCTTTTTAATGTTTTACAAATATAACATTAATTATTAGATAAATGAATTATTTTTTATTCTTTAAAGATAAATTGAAAAAATAATCATGTGTTTTTTCAATTTATTTATTTTCAACAAATTGTATTTTGACTTGTTTATACAAATAATTCGGTTAATAAATATTATAGTTTTAAATTTTCTGCAAAGCTATAATATTCATTGTTTCCAATAATTATATGGTCTAGAATATCAATGTCAAAATTTTTAGCTGCTTCTTTTAATTTTATAGTAGTATTAACATCTTCTTTACTGGGTTTTAAATTTCCGGAAGGATGATTGTGTGCAACTATTATTGAGCTTGCATGATTTAAAAGCGCTTCTCTTAATATAAGTTTATTATCAACCACAGTTTTGGATGTTCCTCCTTGACTAATTTTTATTTTGTTGATAATAGAATTATTTCTACTTAAATAAATTGCATAAAATTCTTCGTGATTCAAATCCTGAAACAAAGGTTTGATTGCATCAAAAATATCTCGGCTGGTTTTTATTTTAATATTTTGTTCAGGATTAGGTCGCCTCCTTCCAAGTTCCAAAGCTGCAACTATTGTAATAGCTTTTGCATCTCCTATTCCTTTGAGATTTTCAATATTTTTTATGTCAAGGTAAGATAATTTTGATAACTTATTCAAATCGTTATCACAAAATTTCAAAATTTCTCTTGCTAAATCGACCGCTGTTTTTTCTGTTGAACCCGAATTAATTAAAATTGCCAAAAGCTCCGAATCGGAAAGAGCTTTAACACCTTTTAACATTAACTTTTCTCGTGGTCTATCATCTTCTGACCATTCCGAAATTTTTTTTAATTTATCCTCCATAACAAAAAAAGGAACTACTCTGATTCAGAATAGTCCATAATCAAATGAAAAAAAATCAATTATGCTAATTGATTTACGTGTTTTGCCAATGAAGATTTTAAATTAGCAGCTTTATTGGAATGAATAACATTAATTTTAGCTAATTTATCTAACATAGAAGCAACCTTTGGTAATAAAACTAAAGCTTCTTCTTTATTTGTTAAATTTCTTAAATCTCTAACAGCATTCCTTGTTGTTCTTGCATAATATTTGTTATGCAAACGTTTTACTTCATTCTGAACTATTCTTTTCTTTGCTGACTTGTGATGTGCCATATATCTTTACTTTTTAGTATCTATTTTTGTTATTTTTCGGACTGCAAAGATACAATTTTATTATGAAAAAAAAAATTTTTTTATCATATTTTTTTTAAGTAAATTTGTAATTTTAAGTTAAAATAATAATAAAATGAAAAAATTCTTATTAATTTTCTCTACAATTCTTATACTATTTTTTGTAAATAATTTAGCAATAGGGCAAAACAAAACTACAACAAAGGAAAATTTGCCAAGTAGAATGTATTCATTAGAAAAAAATTCTATTGATAAAATTACGATTCAGCCTTTAGCAAAATCATATATTAGCAATATAACTTCTCAAAATGAAAAAGATGGAACAGCTTATAAAGTTGCAAGCTCACTTTCAGTTGATTTAACGACAGAAAATTCCGGTTCATGGGATTATTTAGAAAATGGTGCAAAAATTTGGAGAATAAAACTTTCAAGTGAAGGAGCAAAAGCTGCCGTATTATTATTTGATTGGTTCGATTTGCCTGATAAAGCTAAAATGTTTGTTTATTGCGATAATTCCGATATTGTTTTAGGACCTTATACTTTTGAAAATAATCCGAGTGGAGAAGAATATGCCATTGGTATTATTCCAAGTCAAGATGTTTATATTGAATATTATGTAAATTCTCAAAATGCAAAATCTATTCGACCACATTTTAAAATTTCTTCTTATGATTATTTTTTTCGTGGAGAAGCTATGTTTGACGAAAACGCAAAAGCTAATGAATACAATAATTCAGAAAATTGTGAAGTAAATATAAATTGTCCTGAAGGAGCAAATTGGCAAACACAAAAAAAAGGAGTTTGTAAATATTATATAGATAACGGAATATGTTCAGGAACTTTGGTAAATAATACTTCAAACGATGGTACTCCTTATGTTTTATCAGCAAATCATTGTGGTGGAAATATAAGTGCTTCAAAATTTAATCAATGTGTTTTCTTTTTTAATTATGAAAGTCCGGGCTGTTCTAATTCTTATGTAGCACCACAAACAACATTTACTGGTTGTACAAAAAAATCTACCGGAGCTGTTAGTGGAGGAACAGATTTTTTATTGGTTCAATTAAATAATGCTACAGCTTTACAAATAAAAAACGCCAATTTAGTTTATAATGGTTGGGATAAAAGTGGAACCGCAAGTCCAAACGGAGTAAGCATTCATCATCCTGCCGGAGATAATAAAAAAATATCTACTTATACATCCACATTAACTACAAGTACTTTCAATAGTAGTTCTTCTAACAAACATTGGCTTGCAAATTGGGTTCAAACTCAAACCAACTATGGTGTAACAGAAGGAGGATCTTCCGGTTCACCACTTTTTAATAATAACGGATTAGTTGTTGGAACGTTATCCGGTGGAAGTTCTTCGTGTACTACTTCCACATCAAACAAAAATGATTTATATGGAAAATTTTCCGAACACTGGAGTAATTCTGTCAATGGAAGTGGAAATGGAGCAAAACTGCAACCTTGGTTAGACCCAAATAGTACAGGAGCAAATACTTGCCCATATTATGATCCAAATAGTGTTACAGCAAATTTTTCAGGAACACCTACCACAGTAAATGTTGGCGGCACTGTTCAATTTACAGATAATTCAATAATACAAGGAACAGGAATTACTCGCTCTTGGATTTTTGCAGGTGGAACACCCGGAACCTCTACAGCTACAAATCCAACTGTAACTTATAATACTGCCGGAACTTATTATGTAAGTCTTACTGTAAGTTCAAGTGCCGGCTCTAATACAAAAACAATAAC
>JAITXI010000142.1 GCA_031284905.1 Bacteroidales bacterium | reverse complement strand
GACCTTTTTGAAAAGTTACCCTTCCTAAAAAAGTTACAATCTTTTCTTTAAAAGCAGATTTTAATTGAAAATCATAAGGTAAATTTATTGGTTCAACCGAATTATGAACTGTAAAAACTTTGTCAGGATTAATATGATATTTTTCGATTACGGTATTTCTTGTTAAATGACTTACTGTAATTACCTTGTCGGCAATATCCATTCCTTGTTTTTCAATATCATAAACCGTTTGGTTAATATTTTCTCCGCTACGGTCATATTCAGTTGCATGGACGTGAACAATCAACTGTTTTCCGGAAACTTCCTTAGCCGCAATACCGGCAGGATAAGTTAGCCAATCATGAGCATGAATAATATCAAAATCTCGTTTTGAGGCGATTAACCCTGCTACGAAAGCATATCTGGCTACTTCTTTATATAAATCTTTTCCATAAGTACCGGAAAATAAAAAATCTTCTTTAAAAATCTCTCTTTGGATATCTTCTGTACCAAATTTAAGAGTTTGGCTATTAATTAATTTTTCATAATCTTCCGGATATAAATAAGGTATTAAAGTTGAGCCAACTTCGATATAAGTAAACTTTTCCCAAAATTCTTTATATCTTGAAAAATGAGTATTTTGTTTTATTATTACGTCACCTGCACCTTGAATTTGCATAAAGCTTCTATCTTCATCTCCAAACATTTTCGGGACGATAAATTGAATTTCAATACCCATTTTAGAAAGTGCTTTAGTTAGTCCAAAACATGCAGTTCCAAGCCCTCCGGAAATATGGGGAGGAAATTCCCAACCAAACATTAATACCTTCATAATTTTCTATATTTCTCAATTAAACTATAAATACGTAATAATTCGCCAACACTCCAAGCCTGTGATACCGCACCTTTTGGATAATGTGGAGGATCTCCATCATAAATTTCTGATATTGTTGCAATTCCATAAGTTGTCATGTCTTCTTCAAATCCGTTAAAAATTTTTTCAACAAATGATAAACCGCTCTTTCCATAAATTTTTAAATAACTTTCACAAAAAGCGCCCAAAAGCCAAACCCATACAGTTCCCTGATGATAAGCTAAATCCCTATCAAGTTGATTTCCTTCATAAATTCCTTTATAACGGGGGTCTTTTGGTGAAAGAGTTCGTATTCCTTTAATAGTTAAAAGATTTTTTCTTACAAATTCAATTATTTTTTGTTGAAATTCTTCTTCAATTAAAGAATAGGGAAGAGAACAAGC
Organism: Bacteroidales bacterium; assembly: GCA_031284905.1. Taxonomy (GTDB): domain Bacteria; phylum Bacteroidota; class Bacteroidia; order Bacteroidales; family ML635J-15; genus Bact-19. The sequence goes on along the minus strand of JAITXI010000142.1, from coordinate 17,631 downwards.
AAAAATTTGATTTGGACGTATAGATTTGTCTTTATAATCATAAGTTACATAATCAAAAAGACATTCAGAATTAGTATCCCAGAAAAATTTGATAAAATTTTCTTTTGTAAGTTCTGAAATGTTTGTCCATTCATCTAAGAACGTTAAATCGTTATTTAATTTTGCAAGCTCAAGAGAAAACATTACAGCATTATACCAAAGTGCATTAATTTCGACACAGAAACCCATTCGTGGTGTAACGGCTTTATTATCAACCATAGCATCCATCCATGTTAAAGCTTTATCAGGTACACCACTCCAAACTAACCCATTGTCATGCATTTTAATATTAAATGAAGTACCTTGTCGATAACAATTCAAAATTTGTTTTATTTTTTCTCCGTATTCTTTCCAAAGCGTTTTTTTATCTTTTACAAAATAAGAATATTGTTGTAAAGTCCAGAAAAACCAAAGTGGAGCATCAACAGAATTTAACGCAGCCTGATTTCCGGAACCTATATTTGGAAAAAGTCCATGATTTAATTCCGACAACATTGTATCAATAACATCTTTACAAGTTTTTTCATCTGCATCGTTATACAAAGTAATGCCGGGAAGTGAAATAAAGGTGTCTCTACCCCAACGACCAAACCATGGAAAACCTGCAATTATTTCTGTTTTATGATTTCGCCTGCAAATAAATTGTTGAGCAGCACTTTTCAAACAATCAAGATATGTTGTTCTAACAGTTCGCTTCTCAATTTCAGTGTCAAATTTTTTAATAATTTCTTTTGGATTTACTTCAATCAGAGAAGCTGTGAAAACTACAGATTCTCCTTTTTTAATCATAAATTCAAAATATCCAGGCACATATAAATCTTCTTTAAAATCATAACCTCGTTTTTGTTCTTCTTCATATTCAACATTATAATACCAATCCGGAACATGAAAATAATCAACTTCTTTATTAAATTGCATATATAATGGTTTATATCCATCATACATATTTACTGTTATTCCATTTTCAATTTTTTTAAAAGTTTTATCAACAAAAGAATTTGCTTTGCTTAATTTATGAACATTTCTAAATGCAAGAAATGGATTTAATTGAAGTTTTGTTGGCGAATGAGCTTCAACTAAAGTATATTTAATTAAAATTCTGTCATCTTGACTTAAAATTCTTTCCATTTCAAGAACTACATCGCCAACTCTATAAGTTAATTTTGGCATTTTATCAACTACAAAATTTCTTGCATATTTATGTCCTTTTGGATCATAAACTCCGCCCGAATATTTTCTAACGCCTAAATGAAAGGTTGCATCGTGTTGAATAACACTAACATCTACTCCGGAAAGCAAAACATGATTATCATTATCAATATTTTCCATCGGACAAACTAAAAGCCCATGATATTTTCTGGTATTACAACCAATAATTGTTGTGCTGGCATAAGTCCCTGCACGGTTTGTTCGTAAGAGTTCTCTGTTTAAAGAAAATTCCAAATTTATTAGCTGTTCTTTATCAAATTCGATTAATTTCATAGCGTTAAAATATTTTTTCAAATATAAGATTTTTTTTTGTTAATTACAATTTTTTTTTGTAACTTTGAATAAAATTAATAAAAAATAAAAATTTTCAATTATGAATAGTATTAAAGGAACAAAAACAGAAAAAAATTTATTAAAATCATTTGCCGGAGAATCTCAAGCTCGTGGTCGTTATACACTATTTGCAAAAGTTGCAAAGAAAGAAGGTTATGAACAAATTGCCGCAAATTTTATGGAAACAGCCGAACAAGAATTTGAACATGCGGAAGTTTTCTTCAAATATCTTGAAACCGGTAATCCGTTAGAAATTACAGCTTCATTTCCGGCAGGTAAAATTGGAACAACAACCGAAAATTTAAAAGCTGCTGCTATGGGTGAAAATGAAGAATGGACAGAACTTTATCCATTATTTGCCGATATCGCTGAAGAAGAAGGATTTAAAGAAATTGCTATTAGCTACCGAATGATTTTAAAAGTTGAAGAACATCACGAAAAACGTTATTTGAAATTTTTAGAAAATCTTGAAAAAAATCAAGTATTTGAAAAAGAAGAAGAAGTTGAATGGATGTGTCGTAATTGCGGATATGTTCACAAAGGTAAAAAAGCTCCAAATATTTGTCCGGCTTGCAAACATCCACAATCTTATTTTGAAGTTAAAAAGACGAATTATTAATAGTTATAAAAATTTAAAAAACAAAGGCTGTCTCATTAGTTGAGATAGTTTTTGTTTTTTTTATACCAAATCAATTTTTAATTATGGTCTAATATTGTTTATTATGTCTTGTTCAAATTATAGGACACTTCTAATACTAAATAATACCATTTACACATACAAATCAGTACAAAGTTATTTGTTATTCAGTACTGAATAACAAATAACTTTCAGAATGAAATAAATTTATAAATAGTATAATCAACAACACGAAAAAAAATTTAATTGTTTTATTTGCTTAATGAGGGTTAGATTTTTTTGTACAATTTTTCTTATTCCTCACTTAATTCTATCCATCTAAATTCTTTATTTTGCAATAATTTCAGTATCTCAGAAAATTCTTGTGATTTATCAATTAATTCGTTATTTGGTAAATTTCCGGAATTAATTTCAATTTCTAACAGAGCTTTTCTTTCTTCCAATTCTACAATTTCACATTCTATATTTTTTAATTCAAATTGTTCGTTGAAAGAAAGTTTACGTTGTTTTGAATTTTGGATTTCCGCTTTTGGTTTTTCTTTTTTTATTTTGGTTTCTTTCTGATTATCAATATTTTGTTGTTCAATAAAAAAATCTGAATTTCTGTATTGGCTATAATTTCCCGGAAAATCTTTTATTTCTCCCTTTCCATTGAAAATAAAAATATGTTCCACAATTTTATCCATAAAAAATCTGTCATGCGAAACAATTATTATAGAAGCATCAATTTCCATTAAAAATTCTTCAAGTACTTGCAAGGTAACAATATCAAGATCGTTTGTAGGTTCGTCTAAAATTAAAACATTTGGTTGTTGCATTAAAATTGAACAAAGATAAAGTCTGCGTTTTTCTCCGCCACTTAATTTACGAACAAAAGTTGTCTGCATTAGCGGAGAAAATAAAAAATAATTTAAAAATCCGGATGCATTAAATGTTTTGCCATTTTTTAATTTTATTGTTTCGGCAACTCTTTTTATAATATCTATCGGTTTGTCGTCTTCGTGAAAGTGAATTCCTGTTTGTTTATAATAGGCAATTTTTACGGTACTTCCGATTTCAATTCTACCTGTATCTTGTTTTATAGTTCCGGTTAAAATATTTAAAAAAGTAGTTTTCCCTGAACCGTTATTTCCGACGATGCCGATCTTTTCATATTTTGCAATTTTATAAGAAAAATCTTTTATCAAACATTCATCTCCATAAGACTTGTTAATATTAAAAATATTGATAACTTTATTGCCTAAATGAGAAGTTTCAATTCCAATTTGAAGTACTTTATTATTAACAAATTGAGTAGCTTTTTCTTTAATTTTATCAAAATCTTCAATTCTTGCTTTAGATTTGTGGGTTCTTGCTTTAGGCATTCTCTTAATCCATTCTTGCTCTTTTCGCAATAAATTTTGACTGCGTTCAAGATTTGCGTTTATGTTTTCTAATCGCTCTGCCCGTTTTTCAATATAATAGGAATAATTTCCGGAATATGAATAGATTTTTCCATTTTCCAGTTCAAGAATATTATTGCAAATACGGTCAAGAAAATATCTATCATGCGTAACCATAAAAATTGCGGATTTTGATTTTTGTAAATAATCTTCAAGCCATTCAATCATTGCTAAATCTAAATGATTGGTTGGTTCGTCAAGAATAAACAAATCCGGTTCAGTAATTAAAACAGAAGCTAAAGCCACTCGTTTTTGTTGTCCACCGCTTAATTCACTAATTTTTTTATCGAAATCTGTAATTTTTAAAATTCCTAAGATTTGCTTAATTTTTGCTTCAAAATCCCAAAGATTTAATGCTTCTATTTTATCTAAAAGACTTTGTAAATCAGAATTTTCTGTTTCTTGAAAAATTATTTCATTATATTTTTTTAAAATTTCAGAAATTTCATTTTGTTGGGAGAAAACTGCATCAATTACATTTTTATTGGGGTCTAAATTAATATCTTGTAATAAATATGCAATTTTAAGGTCGTTTTTATAACTAATTTTCCCTGAATCGCAGGGATCTTTTCCGGCAATAATATTTAGAAGAGTAGATTTACCGGTTCCATTTTTTGCAACAACAGCAATATGGTCTCCTTCCGAAATATAAATATTTATATCATCGAAGAGAATTTTTTCTCCATAATTTTTTGAAATATTTTCGGCTTGTAAAAAACTAATCATAATAAATTTTTGAGTTATTGTCTATAAATATACGTAATTCGTTAAAAATTATTTTATTCCATAACTTTTCACTATTAAATGTAATTCAACTTCCGCAACTTCCATTTAAGCCGTTTGTGAAAGTTGAATAATTTAATTATAAATTTGTTTTTTTCAACCACGATTGCGTTTTTTACTTTTTTCTTTTATCAGTTATCTGTCCGTCTTTTTGTTATACGTATAATTTTTCAAACAAAGTTCTAATTTCTTTCGATTCCCGTAAAATATTTAGTGTTAAATCAGCATGTCCTTTGGCATAACCATTTCCAACGATTAAGTTAATATCTTTACCTACACCTTCAGCTCCGAGAGCAGCTTTTGTAAAACTTGTAGCCATTGAGAAAAAATAAATTAGTCCCTGTCCTTTCGTAATTAATATTGAAGTCATTTCTGTATTCGGAACATTAACATTATTGATTGTAACATCGCAACCACGCTCTCCTGTAATGGCTATAACTTTATTATAAACGTCCATCACATTCGTAGCATCTGCAACAATCACGTTATCAGCAAGTTTTAAATCAATTATTCGTTTTGCATTTTCTTCAGAAAATTCAACAACAATAACTTTTCCTGTCGAAGTTACATTTTTTTTAGCCTGATAACAACACAAAATTCCGGATTTTCCACCGCCGCCAATAATACAAACAGTATCTCCTTCTTTCACAATTCTATCGACTTGAGCCGGTGCACCTGCAACGTCAAGGGCTGCCAAAGCTAATTTCTCCGGCAAATCAGTTGGCAAAATCGCAAAAATTCCACTTTCAAATAAAATTGCTTCTGCTTCTACATCTACTTGATCACTATCTACATCTAAATTTATTATTTCATGAATTTTCAGCGGAGTTAAAGACAATGAAACTAAAGTAGCTATTTTATCACCAATTTTCAATTTTTTATCTGGGAAATTCTCGCCAATTTGTTTCACAGTTCCGAGAAGCATTCCACCGGAACCTGTAACCGGATTTTGCATTTTCCCACGTTCGGCAACAATTGAAAGAATCATATTTTTCATTTTCGCAGAATTACCATCACAAGATTTTTTAATTTGTGTATAGCTTGCAGAATCAATATTTAAAGTTTTAACTTTAATTAAAACTTCATTATCATAAATTTTCATAGTGTTATCCAACTTTAAAGCTGGTTGTGGCAACGTTCCTTTTGGTTCTATAACTCTATGAGTTCCATATTTACTACCTTTTTCCATTTAATGAATTTTAATACTACAAAATTACAAATAATATTGGTAAAAATAAATATTAAATGAATATCGTATATAATATTTAATATATACAAATTATGTTTTCAAAATAGCCTGAAAATTATTATTTAATACAAATCGTTCTTTCCCTTTTAACCTACATTGAGCAAAATCACCAAATTTATTATAGATGAATTGTTGGTAAAAAAGAAAATAACTTTCCGATGGGAGGCGGCGGGTTTTCTGCAAATTTTCAGTAGGTCGGCGTTTCGACTTCGCTCAACGTCCGACTATCACAGCAAAACATAATCATAAACCGCATTTATATTCCGAAACTTGTCCGCATTGTAAATCTAAAGCAGACGAGTTGCCGGAAGACTATTTGTCGCAACTTGACAAAGATTTTAAAGAGGTTTTAAATTCAATTTACAAAACAGGAGAAGCTGATATTTCAAAAAACAATCAAATATTAGCTACGCAAGGCAAACTGCTTGCAGAAACTGTAAATAAAAATTTTCAAATAGACTTTAAAACTCCTGATTATGGAATGTTGGAGCGATTAACAAGCGATGTTTGGCGGTTTTCGGCAGCTAAAAATTATCACGAATTAAAAGACTTAACTTCTGCTTTGAAAGACGAAAACGGTAAAATTCGTTCGTTTTCGGACTTTCAGGAAGTCGCCTCTAAAATCAACGACAAGTTTAATAAAGATTGGTTGCGAACTGAATATAACCAAGCAATTTCAGGAGCTACATCGGCGGCACGCTGGTCTGATTTTGAAAAAAACTCCGATATTATGCCAAATCTCGAATACCAAACGGCAGGAGACGACTTTGTGCGTATGGAACACGCTTTGTTAAACGGAATAATCAAGCCAATGAACGATAGTTTTTGGGACAGTAACTATCCGCCAAACGGCTGGAACTGTCGTTGTGAAGCTATACAAATCCCAAACAGCCTCGGTTATGTTACCCCTCCAAGCGAAACGCCTGAAATACATATACCGGAAATGTTCCGTACTAATCTTGCCAAAACAGGCTTGATTTTTCCGAAAGGGAGTGCTTATTATAGTGGAATACCAAAATCAGAATTACGCAGAGCGATTGCTTATTTGCCTCCAAAAAATGTTTATCAAGAATTTAACATTGGAAAATATGTAGTTTTAGTTCACCCATTACATGGAAAAAACGAGTTGACAGAAAATTTAAAGGCTGTAAATGCATATTTGGACAAAAAACCAAAAGCAAACATAAAGCTATTACCTATATTAAATGAAAAAGATATGGCTGCAAAAAAACTATACCTATCCAAAGAATATTTAAGTCAATTTCCAAACAAAAGTCCGGATATCCTTTTAAACGGAAAGCCTGTCGATATAAAAAACATAAACGGCAGTTATGCTTCTGTTCAGCACGGAATCGCAAAAGGTGTGCAACAAGCTAATGAAGTTATATTGTACATCAACGCGGATAATATTGCAACAGAAATAAATAGGGCGGTAATTGGAGAACTTAAAAAAGAGAGCTATCAAAATAAACATTTAACTGTTAAATTACTTGCTAATAAAGATTTGAAAACCTATAAAATAAAATAAAGAGACCAAAAGCCTCTTTATTCGTGGGTGCTCGTCCCGCAGGAAGAACACTACAAAAGTAATATAAATTTTTAACATAAACAACAAAAAAATTAAAATAATGAAAAATAATTTTAAATATCAAATATAAAATGAAGATTGCCTGATTGGCATGCAAAAAATTGAGGACAATTCCATTGATTGTATATTAACAGACCCGCCGTATTTATATCTGAAAAATCAAAAATTAGATAGAAAATTTGACGAGCAACTGTTTTTTGAACAGGCAAAACGTGTTCTGAAAAAAGACGGTTTTATTGTGATTTTTGGGCGTGGAACTTCTTTTTACAGGTGAAATACGCACTGTTAAACGGAATAATCAAGCCAATGAACTATAGTAATATTTTAAAATATATAAAACAAAAAACTGATTAACAGAGATTGGAACTACAGTCCAATTTGATAATCAGCTTCACTATAACCTTTAAAACTAATTAAAATGAACACATTGGAAGTACAATCCAATTTGATAATCAGCTTCACTACAAAATTACAATAAAAATTTAACATAAACAACAAAAAAACAAATGACTTTAAAAACATAATTTATAATTGTAATTTGGAAAAACTTTTATTTATGATCAACATGAATTCCGTAATATTAATACAGTGAAAAACAAAATATATGATTCGTGCAGTTGTGGTTCCGGCAAAAAAGCTAAAAAAATGTTGTGGTAATAAACATAAGTATTATTGTAAAAAAAAGCAATAATGAAAACTTATAAATGGGATAAAAACGTTGATGATAACGCCAAGGCATCGAAAAATCAAATAGGCATTTAGAGTAACTTGGAGAATTATATTTTGCCTGCTTATAGAATTTCCCATATTATTAGTAAAATGCTTTAATTGAAAGTTTTATTTTTGCAGTTTTTTAATGACTTTGGCAAAATTCTTGTGGAGATTTACTGCCTCATATAAACCTCCATAAAACGCCACTTTTTCAATAGTTTTAATGATTTTTACTCCTAAAATCTCCATATAAAATAATAACAAATAATGCTAATTTATTGATTTTGTTTAAGTTTAAAAAGTGCCTATTTAATCTTGCCCTTTAATTATCGTGATATATATGTTCACTACATAAAAATTTGCTTTTTTTAATTGTTTTTTGTGGAATTTTATTCAAGTTGGGTTAAATTTTTTAATTTTCTTCAATAATAATAATTTCGTTAATAATTGTTCCTTGTTTAATTTTATCAAGAATATCCAACCCATTAACAACTTTTCCGAAACAAGTATGTTGTCTATCAAGATGTTGTGTTTTTTCTCTGGAAAGACAAATGAAGAATTGTGAACCGCCTGTATTTTTTCCTGCATGAGCCATCGAAAGGACTCCTCTATCGTGATATTGATTATTTCCGGAAGTTTCGCAATTAATTTTATAACCAGGGTCGCCTGTTCCTACTCGTCTGTCGTTCAAATCTTTAGAAAATGGACAGCCAGCTTGAACAACAAAATTTGAAATTACTCGATGGAATCTCAATCCGTTATAAAAACCGGATTCTGCTAATTTAATAAAATTTTCAACAGTGTTCGGTGCATCTTCACAATAAAATTCGACTGTCATTGTACCAAATTCTGTACGTATTTCTGCTTTTTTCATTTTTATTTTTGATTTTTTGTCCAATTAGCAAATTTAAAGTTACAATTTCTATAAGTGTTATCAATTTTTATAAAAGTATTATCAATTTTTTGTTTTATCCAATTTTCGATAACTTTTTGATTTTCTTTTTGTTTTGCAAATTCTTGAATATCTTGATAATCATCTTTTAAATTAGCAACATGCTCATCAACTTTATTAGTTACTTTTATTATTTTAAAAATTTTCACACCTTTAGTATCAGTTGTAAGATAAGGTTTTGAATATTCTCCTACAGTTAATTCTGCAATTGCTCTACGAGTAGCAGGGTCTATAACTTCGTCAGTTAATTTTGAGCTTCCTATATAGGCATTAGTTACTTTTCCACCGTTAAATTTAGTTTCAGAATCGCTATATTTCATTACCGCATCATCAAAATTGATTTCTTTTTTTTCAATCAAAGAATAGATACTGTCAGCTTTTTGTTCTGAAAGTTCAATTTGAGCAATGCTTACTTTCGGAGTTAAAAGAATATGGCGAAAATTCATGATATTACCACGTTTTTCGATTAATTGAATAATATGAAAACCATATTCTGTTTCTACAACTCTTGAAATATCTGTTGTATTTGAGAGAGAGAAACCGACTGAAGCAAATTCCGGCACAAGGTCGTTACGACTAACAAAACCCAATTCACCACCTTTAACCGCCGAACCAGGGTCTTCTGAATATAAAACCGCCAAAGTTGCAAATTTTTCTCCCATTAAAATTCTATCTCGAATTTCATTTAACTTCTTAATTGTTTCATCTTTTTCAGTTTTTCCGATTTGTGGTTTTATCACAATTTCAGCTAATTCTGTATAAGCACTTATCACAGGAAGACTGTCTTTTGGAATTGATTCAAAACTTTTTCTCACGTCAGAAGGACTAATTTTTACTTTATCGGTAAGAGCTGATTGCACTTTTTGAGTTAGCATTTGGTCGTGAATAATTTTTACAAAATCATTTTTAATTTCAGAAATTGATTTTCCGAGATATTCTTCCAATTTCTTTTCTGAGCCCAATTGAGCAATATAAATATCCAAACGTCTGTCAAGTTCGTTAGAAACGTCTTTATCTGTAACTGTAACACTATCAATATCTGCCTGAAGCAATAATAATTTATTAAACATTAATTCTTCTAAAATATCACATTTTAAATCGCCATCATCACTGTAAGATTTTTGACTAAGAAGTTGAATATATTGATTTTCCACTTCCGACTCTAATATTATTTCGTTACCAATAGTTGCTATAATTCTATCTACAATTGTTTGAGATTTTAAAGAAAAAGTGATTAGTAAAAAGGCAAATAAGCAAATAAATATTTTTTTCATTTTGAATATAATTAATTAGTAACGTTTAATTCAAGCAAATTATTTTTTATTTCAATATATTTACTTTTCTTTCTTTCATTAATAATAATTTGTGCAATTTCATTATTGATAAAGTCTATTGAGGCTGCTTGTCCTTTAAGAATAAAATCATCAATTTTAACGATATATCTTTTATCTTTAACAATAAATTCAAAAACTTTTGTATAAGGCAATTCTGTTTCAGAAATATTATTTGGACATTGTATTGAAACTAAAAAATCGTTAATATCAGTCCATTCTTTTAAAAAATGTACCGTTCTATTGGTTCCAATACAAAATTTTTGCAAACTTTCTTCATCGTCAAGACCGGAATTTGTAATTTTTTCGACAACGTTAAAATAAGAAGTAATTTTTGAACTCATAATAAGATAATGGGCTTTTACAAATGAATTATTAAGAATATAATCGTTTAAATGAGATTGATAATAATTTAAAATTTCAGACGAATCAACATCAACATTTATTTCTTTTTCAATTAATTCTTTTAAATAATATTGAACATATAATTGTCGTCTATAATCTTTTATGGCTTCATAAATTTCGGTAGTATCGCCAATATTTTTTAAGGCTTTTTCATAAATAAGTCGGTCAAATTTCCAATTATTTACAAAATTTTCAACTATTCTAATGCTATCTTCTTTTGTAAGATTATTGGGTAATATCTTAACTATATCAGACCTGTATAGATTATCGCCTTGAACAAAAGCAATAATATTTGGGTCCAGTGTCTTTTTTTGCGTACAGGAAATTATTAAAATTAATATTAAACAACAAAAAGAAATAGTTTTTTTCATTAATAAAATTTGAACAAAGTTAATATTTTTTTAGAAATTCTCAATGATTTATGATTTACAAAATATTAGGAACGGGATGAGAAAGATATTATATAAATCCTTCAAATATGTGGATTTAATTAGGGTTCGTTTTGTTAGTCTATTTATTATCAGCGATTTAATGCAAAGAGATTGGTTGATTTATTACTACTTTGCTATTATATTTTTGTGGTTAATATAAAACGTATCGAATATTTTTCCCGTTTACTTTAACCCATATTGAACACTATTCAGAGTATTTTTTGATGTTTTTTATCTTCAACACAAACAATTTAAGAACTTTCAACTTCTGTATAATTTTTTAATGTTAAACGACTTACACAAAGATAATCAAAATTATTTTCTTTCATCATGGTAAGATTTTCTTTGCTTGCCATCCGGTATCCATAACCACGATAGCCAGTTATTCGGAAATTGTCGTTTTTGCTCGAATTACTTGTCAGAACTTTTGCGGGTAGGCAATATTGCAATCAAGCAGGGATATCATTATCCATTTAAAACAAATATAGCATTAATTGATTTGAATCACAAATTGGTTTACAATAGGGTCACCTTTTTCTACCAGATAAAACAATTTGTTTATCATATTTTTATAATATTCAACGAATTATCAGTATTTTGAAGGCTATTTTCCTTTTTTTATTAAAAAAATCAAGTTTTTTGATATTGATAATTTTGCTCAATGTGGGTTAACGTAAACGGAAAATAGACGAATACGTCAAAAAAACAGATTTTTAAATTTCTTTTCTTTTAAAATATAAAATATTTTATTATTTTTGTACAAAATAAACTTAAAAAATGGATAATAAATTATTTAATGAATTTCCTCCAATTACAACCAAAGCATGGGAAGAAATAATCCTAAAAGACTTAAAAGGTGCAGATTATAATAAAAAATTAATGTGGGAGACATTAGAGGGATTTTGTGTAAAACCATATTACAGAGCAGAAAATTTAGTAGATTTAGATTACATAACAAAAAATAATCCATCAGAATTTCCATTTTTAAGAAGTAATAATTCGGATAACGACTGGAAAATTCGTCAAGATATTATTGTGAATGACGTAAAAGAGAGTAATATATTTGCAAAAAATCTAATAAAAAATGGAGTAAATTCTTTAGGATTTATTTTTGGAAAAGATGATTTTTCGGAAGAAGATATTAAATCTTTATTACAAGAAATTGATATTGAAAATATTGAAATAAATTTCATAAGCCTTTCATTATCTGTAAAATATGTTAAATTTTTAAGAAATATTGCAATCAATAGAAAATTGGATTTGGCAAAAGTCCATGGTTCCAACGAATATGATACTTTGTCATATTTATTATTAACAGGAACAACTCCTTGTGGCGAGATTAATTGCAAATGTGCACAAGAAATGATTTTAGAAAATGAGAATTTATTGCCAAATTATAAATTGCTGACAATTAATGCAAAACATTTCAATAATGCAGGAGCAACAATTGTTCAAGAATTAGCATTTGGAATGGCAATGGGAGCTGAATATCTTGATAAACTTATAGAAGCAGGCAAAAACGTTGATGAAATTTCTAAATTTTTAAGATTTAATTTTGCCGTAGGTTCCAATTATTTCTTGGAAATAGCAAAAATTAGAGCAGCAAGATATTTATGGGCAAAAATTGTTGAAGCATACAAACCAAACAATCTAAATTCTGCAAAAATAGATATTCATTGCGAAACATCTCGTTGGAATAAAACAGTTTACGACCCTTATGTAAATATGTTACGAGTTACAACCGAAGCAATGTCAGCAATTTTAGGGGGAACAAATTCGCTAAATGTTTTACCATTTGATATTATTTTTGAAGAACCAACTGATTTTTCTTATCGAATTGCTCGAAATGTTCAGTTAATTTTGAAAGAAGAAGCACATTTTGGGAAAATAATTGATCCGGGAGCAGGTTCTTATTATATTGAAAATCTTACAAATTCATTAATAGAAAATGCTTGGGATTTATTCCTTGAAGTTCAAGAAAAAGGAGGATTTTCTACAGCATTCAAAAAAGAATTTATCCAAAACTTAATTGAAAAAACAGCAAAATTAAGAGATAAAAACATTGCTATTCGTAAAGAAATTTTATTAGGAACAAATCAATATCCAAATTTTACAGAACAAATTTCAAATCTACAAATCGAAAAATGTTGTAATGAAAATTTAGAATACAAAGTTGCAAAACCGATAAAATTATATAGAGCATCAGAAGAATTTGAAGAAATGCGACAGCTGACCGATAAACAAGCAAAACGCCCTGTCGTTTTTATGCTAACAATAGGAAATTTAAGCATGAGAAAAGCACGAGCACAATTTGCTTGCAACTTTTTTGGCTGTGCCGGTTTTGAAGTAATTGATAATAATGGTTTTGAAACCATAAAAGAAGGATTAACAGAAGCCAAAAACAAAAAAGCAGATATTATTGTTTTATGTAGTTCCGATGGAGAATACGAACAATTTGGGATAGAACTAAAAAAACAAACAGAAAAAATAATAGCAATTGCAGGAAATCCCGAATGCCGTCCTAGTTTAGAAAAAGAAGGAATAACAAACTTTATTTCTGTAAGATCGAATGTGCTAGAAGAGCTCAAAAATTATCAAAAAATATTAGGATTATAAGACGTAAAATAAAAAACAAAAAAAATCTAAATTAAATATATTATGAAAAAGTTTTTACTTATTATTTTTATCGCATTTTTATCAGTAAGTGTATTTTCACAAAATCAAATTGCGAGAACAATTACTTGGGGCGGAGTAGAAAGAACATATATTGAAATCGCACCTGCCGACGTTTCAACACCGTTACCGGTTATGTTTTTATTACATGGTTTGGGAGACACAAAAGAAAATATGGCAACAGTAATTCGCAATGAAAGACCGGAATGGATTTATATTGTACCACAAGCAAAAGATTTTACAATAACCGGTGTTCCTCTAATTGGTACAGTCCAGATAGGAACTGCTTGGAATATGGGTGGAACTATTTCGGTAACAGGACTAGGCAATTACCCTGTTAATCCGGATATTGACGATTCTGGTTTTTTAATGAAAATTTTAGATTCTTTAGAAAATAATTATAACATTGATACAGACTCTGTTTTCTTTTCAGGATTTTCTCTTGGAGGTTTCATGACAAACAGAATGGCGCTTGAACATAGTGATAGAATTACAGGAATTGCATCGGTTTCGGGAACCATTGGAAAAGATTTGACAGCACTACCAACTGATAATCTTTTAGCTTTACACATTCACGGGACTTCAGATGAAGTAATAAATTATAATACAGGAAACGTTACATTTAACGTTATGGGGAACCAAATTAATAGCAATTTCGGAAAAACCGCAGAAGAAACTGTTGAATATTGGAGAGCTTTTAATAACTGTGATGCAACTCCAATCACTTACACGTATCCTTCTGAATCTTCAAATAACTTAACTTTTGAAAGATATTATTATTTAGAAGGAGATAATGAATCAAGAACTGCGTTTATAAAAGTTATAAATGGAGTACATAATTGGTATATGACTCCAATTGATTATTTTAATGAAATAATAAAATTTTTCAAAAATCAATGGGAAACTGAAGCAATTTCTTTAAATAATTTTGAAAATGAAAAAATCTCAATTTATCCAAACCCTACTTCAAACAACATAAATATTAGAACAGAAAATGAAAATTTATTATTGGAAATTTTTGATATTATAGGTTCAAAAGTTTTTGAAACTCATTTAAATAGTTTAGAAAATAATATTAATATTTCTAAATTAAATAAAGGAATTTATTTAGTTAAAATTGGAGATAAAGTTCAAAATATTATTGTTCAATAATTTGCATTTTTTAAAATAATAAAGTCATTAAAAAACAGCTTTATTTTCTTCAGTTTTCTATCAAAAAACATTTATTAGTTGAATTTACGTAATATTATATGCGATATCAGAAAAATCTAATATTCTCATTTGTAAATTCTGAAAAAATTGTTAATTTTGTAAAAATCACAAATTTAAAATAAATGAAACAATCACTTTTAATTTTAATGTTATTTATTTTTTCAGTTTCGCAAGCACAATATGATTATTCCGATGAAATAAATGGAATGGAATGTACTTCTGTAACGATAGGGAAAAAGGCATCTGCAGATGGTTCGGTAATGACTTCTCACAGTGATGATAGCGGACGTACTCGTACAAATATTACGATTGAACCTGCAAAAAATTTCCCGAAAGGAACAATGAAAAAACTTTATAAACGACAAGCTGCTCAAAATATTAAAGGGAAAATGCCAAAATACGAATTTGTAGAAACTGGTGAAATCCCTGAAGTAGAACATACTTTCAAATATTTTAATTCTGCTTATCCATGTTTGAATGAAAAACAATTAGCAATAGGAGAATCAACATTTGGAGGAAGAGATGAATTAAAATCAGACAAAGGTCTAATTGACTGTACTTGCTTGTGTATGTTGATGTTAGAACGTTGTAGTACAGCACGACAAGCAATTTCCATGGCAGGAGAACTTTTAAAAAAATATGGCTGGAACGATTCCGGTGAATGCCTGACAATTGCAGATAAAAACGAAGTTTGGCATTTAGAAATTATGGGCGAAGGGAAAAATAAAATTGGTGCTGTGTGGGCTGCCCAAAGAGTTCCTGATGACCATATTAGTGTAAATGCAAATTCTTCAAGAATTTTAGAAATAAATTTAAAAGACAAAGATATTTTCATGGCTTCTGATAATGTATTTAAGTTAGCAGAAGAAAATGGTTGGTATGATAAGAAAAAAGAAACTTTTCGTTTTGCTTATGCTTATGCACCCGAAACCCGTACAATGTTGGCTTGCAGAAGAAGAGAATGGAGAGTTTTTGACTTGTTGGCTCATTCTTTAAAATTAGACCCGAATAACGAAAATTATCCATTTTCTGTAAAACCGGATTCTTTAATAAAATTGGACGACATGGTTCGAGTTTTCAAAGATTATTATGAAGGAACTGAATTTGATATGAGAAAAAATTTAACCGTAGCCGACAAAGACGGAAAAATGGTAATTTCACCAATAGCAAATCCATTTATGAAATCAGATGAACAAAAACTTTTGAAAATTAATGGAGGTTGGCATTGGAGAGGTGAACGTAACATTGCTGTTTATTTTACAATCTATGCTACAATATTACAATGTCGAGATTTTATGCCGGATGAAGTCGGCGGACTATGTTGGTTTGCTTTAGATAATGTAGCATCATCTGTTTATGTTCCGTTTTATGGCTCAATTACTGATTTTCCGGAAACTTATAAAACTTGCGGACGAGAAACCGGATTTAGTAACAAAGCCGCTTGGTGGGCATTTAACAGATTAGGAACGCTTGTTGCAAAACGTTGGGGCGATATGTCTAAAGTTACCGATGAAGTTTGGAAACCTATGCAAAAAGACTTTTTCGACAAACAGCAAGAAGTTGAAAATCACGCAATTGAATTAATTAAGCAAGGAAATAAAGATGATGCAATAAAATATCTAACAAAATATTCTAATGATGCCGGAGATAAAGCTGTTAAAACTGCTTGGGATACAGGCGATTACATTTGGACAGTTTTTGATGGAACTTGGTAAAAAATGAGTAATGAGTAAAAAGATACAAGAGATGTAACGCAACGTCTTTACTTGTAGAGAAACTATTTGTCTTTTCATTTTTTCACTATTCAATAATTTCAAATTGTCGTAATCCTATTAAAATTTTATTTTTTAGCTCGTCATGTAATGTCTTTAACACTTTAAATTCTGATTTTCAACCTAAATAGAACCTAATAAATATGAGTAATATTTTTGAATATAATAAAGAAATTTTATTACATAAATCTGTTAAAGTAACAATAGAGGAACATAAATTCAATGTTCATATTTATTTAATAAAAAAGATGAGGTTCAGCAAAAACACAATTTTTATTCAAAAATTTTAGGTGTAGAAAGGAAATTTGTAAACAAAGAGTATTTTGAGTATTTTTCTGCCCTTCCCATAAAGTCGGATTGAAAACCTTTACAATAATAACAGTTGAATTGCAAAAAATGGTAAACAGATGAATATTAAATTTTTCAATAATTCTTTTCTTTATTGATTTGTATGCTTTTAGAAAAAATATTATTTTTGCAATGTGATTTTGAAATAAAAAAGTTATGATGACAAAACTCTACGAAAAAGGATGAAAGGAAGTCTTCCAAATTTTGAAAAAAGAGTTGAATTTGTAAATATAGTTTATGCCGATTTGCTTCTTATGTGAAGACAATATAATACATTTCTAATCCACAAAAAATATTTTTTGTAATAATAAAAAAAAGGTTTACTTTTGTCATTCTGAAAATAAAAGAATGTTAAATTTTCCAAATTGTAATAATATAAAATATAATTGTATAGACAGATTATTATACGCCTCTACAAATTATTTCACAATTAATTTGGAAAATACAAAAAATTGTGTAACACACACACACACACACACACCAGCCTAATACCCCACCCACCCGCTTTTTAAAAAG
>JAITXI010000018.1 GCA_031284905.1 Bacteroidales bacterium | reverse complement strand
TTTAGGCTCTTTTGAACAAATAGATATTGTTACTGAAATTTTTGAGATGTTCAAAACAGAAAAAAATATAATTTTAGTTGATCCGGTTATGGCTGATTACGGAAAATTATATTCAATTTTCCCTCCTGAATTTATTGATGGTATGGCAAAACTATGCAGTAAAGCTGATATTATTATTCCAAATCTTACAGAAGCTACTTTAATGCTGCATCAAGAATACAAAGAAGGACCATATACAGAAGAGTATATTATTGAAATTCTTAATAAATTAACAGGTTTAGGCCCTGAAAAAATAGTTTTAACAGGTGTATATTTTGATAATTTTCAATTAGGAGTAGCTACTTTCGACAAGAAAACTAATAAAATCGGATATGCTTTTGCCGATAGAATTGAAGGAATGTATCATGGTACAGGTGATGTGTTTGGTAGTGCTTTGGTAGGAGCAATTTTAAATGGATTTAATCTTAATGATGCCGCACAAATAGCAGTAGATTTTACAGCAAATAGTATTGAAAAAACTTTTATAGCAAAAACAGATATTCGTTTCGGAGTAAATTTTGAAGAAGCAATTCCGTATTATTTGAAATGTTTAAATAAGGTTTAAGTGCAGCCTGTTTGTCCGAATTATTGTCCGAACTTTGATTTTAAAATGATTTTTGCTGTTTTGACTTGCTGAAAGCGTTAATAAAATCATAATAATCAGACAAATTTGCAGTTCGGGATAATTTAATTAGAAAATAAATAATAATTCAGACAAAATATTTTTTGTAATGATAAAAATAATATATATCTTCGCTGTCTGAAAATAAAAAAAATGTTAAATTTTCCAAATTGTAATAATATAAAATATAATTGTATAGACGGATTATTATACGCCTCTACAAATAATTTTACAATTAATTTGGAAAATACAAAAAAAAGTGTAATACACCAGCATAGCACTTCACCCACCCGCTGAATAATAAATCATAAATCTAAATAAATTATGGCAGTTAAGTACGTATTATCAGAAAAGAGTAACCCGATGAACCCTACAGAAC
Organism: Bacteroidales bacterium; assembly: GCA_031284905.1. Taxonomy (GTDB): domain Bacteria; phylum Bacteroidota; class Bacteroidia; order Bacteroidales; family ML635J-15; genus Bact-19. Next base: position 7,023 of record JAITXI010000018.1, on the reverse strand, counting down.
CCAAAAAATGGTATGCAAATTCAAAAAGCGATGGTGAAATAACCCTAAAAGCTTTGGGTAAGGAAATTACACAGCGCAGTACAGTGAACCATGCCGATACGCTGGCAGTGATAGAGGCATTAACACAAGTTTTAACCGAACGTTTGGCAGAAGGTAAAATAGTTCGTTTTGGCGACTTTGGCTCGTTTCAAGTGAGCATTGGTAGCGAAGGAGCAGAAACCGAAGCGAAATTTTCAACTTCTTTAATAAGGACAAAGAAAGTAACCTTTCGACCCGGAGTGGATTTAAAAGAAATGTTGAACAATTTGAAGTTCGAGAAAGCGTAATAGCAAGGCTTTAAAAAGGGATAACCCTTTTGACTAAAAGGGTTAACGGTTTTGGGTAAAAGGAATAGTCCTTTTTGAGAAAACCAATATCCCTTTTTGAGAGAAGTGGCAAGGGCTATGAAACCGTAAGAGTTAGAAAAAAATTAACAAAAATAAGCTAAACATTATGAAAAAGTTTTTATCGGTAGCAATTATAACAATTGCATTGTTGGCAGCCCAAAAAGCTAGCACACAAACAGACGTATGGGACGGCACTCATACAACTTGGACAAACGGTTCCGGCACACAAAGCGACCCTTACCTTATTGAAAATGCCGAACAGTTGGCTCATTTGGCTTTTATTGTGAATAATGGTACAGGAGCAGGTACAGATCATACTGTCGGTACTGATACATATTGGAAAATGACTGTTAATATTGACCTGAACGGTAGCGAAACTTTCCAATGGACACCTATAGGCTACTATAATTCCGGATATGATTTTTATATTTTTGGCGGACATTTTGATGGCGACAATCATACTGTTGCAAATTTGTTTATTAATACTGCTACTTTGCAAATGATAGGCTTATTTGGTTATACCGATGGCGGCTCTATTAGTAATGTTGGTATTATTAGTGGTTCTGTTACACGTCAAAGTGTTCAGCTTGCTGTTTATGCAGGTGGAATAGCAGGTTATTCAGCATCAACAATCAGTAATTGTTATAATATGGGCGATGTTTCTTCTTCTTCTTCTTTTGCTTATTCTAATGCAGGAGGAATAGCAGGTCGTTCATGGTCAACAATCAGTAATTGTTATAATACGGGCAATGTTTCTTCTTCTTCTTATGCAGGAGGAATTGCAGGTAGTTCAAATGGAGCAATCAATAATTGTTATAATACAGGCAATGTTTCTTCTTCTTCTGATAATTATTATTCTTTTTCAGGCGGAATAGCAGGTGATTCAGGATCAACAATCAGTAATTGTTATAATACGGGCAATGTTTCTTCTTCTTCTTATGCAGGCGGAATAGCAGGTGGTTCATGGTCAACAATCAGTAATTGTTATAATGTCGGTAGCATAACAGGCGATAATAAATATGGAATAGCAGAGGATACTGTTATAAACAGTTATTATTTGCTTTCTTGTGGAGCAACGCAAGGTGGTATTTTCAAGACAGAAGTATTTATGAAAACACAAGAGTTTGTAGATTTGCTAAATGCAACAGATATAGTTTATGCTATGGATGAAGCACCTTTTATTAATAACGCTTACCCTGTTTTTATTTGGCAAACAAACGGTACAGCAACTGTAGCTGTTATCAATAAATCAGATGTTGTTTCTGTTTTTCCAAATCCTGCAAACGATTTATTAAATTTTTCTACTCCTGCAAAAATAACAAATATCGAAATATTTAATATTGTCGGACAAATTGTTTATCAATCAAAATATAATGATAATGAAATTGGAATAAATATTTCACATTTCAAATCCGGCAGTTATACTGTAAAAATATACAGCACAAACAATATCATAACCAAACAATTTATTAAGAATTAATAGCCTCGATTATATTAATTAATTTCAAAAGAAAGTGGCTGTCTTTATTTAAAGATAGTCGCTTTTTTATATACATGATTTTTAAAATAATATTATTTGCTAATTTTATAGCGTTTTAGTATCAGCACCTTGATTTGCTTCCCGATACAAAACCAAAAAGCGTTTATTCGCATCTGCCTTTTGCCAAGCATCAATTAATCGAACGACTGCCATTCTGTCAATGTTCATCAATTGGGAACTTCGCTCATTGAATATCCCTGATTGAATAAGAGCAAACACATACAGCGATTTCGTTTCGGCGAAATTTTGCCGTTTTTTCGGATGCTTGTCGGTTTTTCCATCTCAATATTGTTAAAACTAGTCGTCTCATAAAAACTACTGTTATTTTGTTGATTATGAAATAAATGTACAATAAAAATTGCAAAACCCCAAATGTTTTAATAATTATTATATTAATTGTTGTGTAATACTTATGCTCAAAAACATAATATAATTATGTTCATAAACATTTTCTTTACCGAAAAAAAATGTTAATTTTGTAAAAGAAATTAATAAAAATAAAAATGAATATCTCACACATCGAGCACATTGGAATTGCTGTAAAATCTATAGAAGAAGCAAAAAAATATTATGAAGAAATTTTAGGTTTGACATGTTATGCAAGCGAAGTTGTTGAAGACCAGAAAGTAAAAACTGCATTTTTTCAAGTTGGACAAACAAAAATCGAATTATTAGAGCCAACATCAGAAGAAAGTACTATAGCAAAATTTATTGAGAAAAAAGGCGAAGGTATTCACCATATAGCATTTGCAACATCAGGCATAGAAAACGAATTGAAAGAAATTGAAAGCAAAGGAATTAATTTAATTGATAAAACATCACGTAAAGGAGCAGAAGGATTAGATATAGCATTTTTACATCCAAAATCGACATTTGGAGTACTCACAGAATTGTGTGAATATAAAGAAAAATAAAAAAAAATAAAAATAAAAAAATGGAAATCGAAGACAAAATTAAAAAATTAGTGGATAAACGTGCTGAGGCACGTTTAGGAGGAGGTCAAAAAAGAATTGATTCTCAACATTCAAAAGGAAAATTAACCGCCAGAGAACGTATTGATGTACTATTGGATAAATGTAGTTTTGAAGAAATTGATATGTTTGTAAATCATCGTTGCCACGATTTTGGTCTTGAAAAAGAACAATATCTTGGAGACGGTTGTGTAACAGGTTATGGTACTATTGACGGAAGAATGGTATATGTTTATTCGCAAGATTTTACCGTTTTTGGAGGTTCTTTATCTGAAACTAATGCAAAGAAAATTTGCAAAGTAATGGATATGGCAATGAAGTTAGGAGTTCCGGTAATTGGATTAAATGATAGCGGAGGAGCAAGAATTCAAGAAGGCGTATTAAGTTTATCCGGATATGCAGAAATATTTCAACGTAATATTGAGGCATCAGGAGTAGTACCACAAATTTCTGCTATTTTAGGTCCATGTGCAGGTGGAGCAGTTTATTCTCCGGCATTAACCGATTATATCATCATGACCGAAGATACAAGTTATATGTTTGTAACAGGTCCAAAAGTAACCAAAAGTGTTACCGGTGAAAATGTAACGACTGAAGAATTAGGCGGAGCAATGATCCATGCCTCTAAGTCAGGAGTTGCTCATTTTGTTGCAAAAGATGAAGAAGAAACAATAGCTACAATAAAAAGGATTTTGTCATATATGCCTCAAAATTATATGGAAACAGCTCCTATTGTTCATTGTACAGATCCGATTGATAGAGTAGATGATGTTTTAAATACTATCATTCCGGATAATCCGAATAAACCATATAACGTTTTGGATATAATAAACATAATCGCTGATAATGGAGTGTTTGAAGAAGTTCATAAATATTATGCAAAAAATATCGTAGTAGGTTTTGCAAGATTTAATGGACAATCGGTAGGAATTATTGCAAATCAGCCGAATTATTTGGCGGGAGTTTTAGATATTGAGGCTTCTCGTAAAGGTGCCCGCTTTGTTCGTTTTTGTGATTGTTTTAATATTCCATTAGTAACATTAGTTGATGTTCCGGGATTTATGCCTGGTTGTAATCAAGAATATGGAGGAATTATTTCAAACGGAGCAAAAATATTATATGCTTTTGGAGAAGCAACAATTCCAAAAATTACAATTACATTAAGAAAATCTTATGGAGGTGCTCACGATGTAATGAGTAGTAAACAATTAAAAAGCGATATAAATTATGCTTGGCCAAGTGCAGAGATTGCAGTTATGGGAGCAGCCGGAGCAATAGAAATATTAAATGCTAAAGAAACAGCAACTATCAAAGACCCTGAAGAATTAGCAAAATATATTGCTGAAAAAGAAAACGAATATCGTGAAAAATTTGCAAATCCTTATCAAGCAGCAAAATATGGTTTTGTAGATGACATAATTGAACCTCGTAATACAAGATTTAGAATTATTCGAGCATTAGCTGCATTAGCTACAAAAAAAGAAACAAGACCAAATAAAAAACATAATAATATTCCTCTTTAAAAACTTGAAACATGAATAATTTAATATTAGATATAAATTGGAGTAGTACTTTAACGTTGGTAATTGTATCTTTTAGTTTAGTAATATCAATAATGTTCCTTTTTGTCGGAATATTGAAAATTATGGGTGTTATCTCCAAGTCAAACAAATTAAAAAAAGATAAAGCTAACACAAAAATTGAACCTCAAAATAATACAAAATTAGAAGTAACAGATTTAGAATATGTAGCAATAGCAACAGCCATTAATTTGTATTTTGACGTAAATCATGATGAAGAATCTTTGATTCTTACTATCAAAAATAATCCGCAAATACAATCTCCGTGGAATGCAATAAAATAATTATATAAATTAATAAAATTTTAAAAATAAACGAAATGAAGAAATATAGTCTTTCAATAGAAGATAAACATTTTGATGTAGAAGTAAATGTAGAACAGGATATTGCAGAAGTTACTGTAAATGGAAAACTCTTTAATGTTAAAATTGAAAAATCAGATGAAGTCGTAACAAAAACATCAGTTGTACCAAAACCTGCAAAAACGTATCAAACAAATGTTATAGAATCGTCAGCTCCGACTAAACCGAAGGCAAACATTATAAAATCGCCACTTCCGGGTTCTATTGTTAATATTTTGGTTTCCGTAGGTACTAAAGTAAAACGAGGCGATGTTCTAGTTGTACTTGAAGCTATGAAAATGGAAAACAATATTATGGCAGATAAAGATGGTGTTGTAAAAGCAGTATTGACACAAGCCGGCAAAACTGTAATGATGGACGATCCACTTTTAGAAATTGAATAAGTAAGTATTTTAATTTAATAAAATTTTAATCATGATAAAAAAATATTTACTGTTATTCGCTGTATTAATAGCTCTATTAATTCCACAAATTTCATTTGCTCAGGAAAATAACGTTAACGTAGCTGAAACACAAATAAATACGGAATTACAATCCGAAGAAAATACACAAAAGCAAAATGAAGTAGCTCAAATGTCTTTTAATGTTGGAGATAGCATTATAGGTTTTTTAAAAGACACAGGTTTCTTTTTAATTACGCAAAATTGGAAAGTAGTAATAATGTTGTTAATTAGTTGTATTTTGCTATATTTGGCAATTGTGAAACAATTTGAACCATTATTATTGTTACCGATTGCTTTTGGAATGTTATTGGCAAATCTACCGGGTAGCGATATGTTCCATACGGAATTGTTTTCAGATGGACATGTTCACTGGGATATATTTGTTGCAAAAGGAGGGTTAATTGATTACTTATATTTAGGTGTAAAATTAGGGATTTATCCTTGCCTTATCTTTGTAGGAATAGGAGCAATGACCGATTTTGGTCCGCTTATTTCTAATCCTAAAAGTTTAATGCTTGGAGCAGGAGCACAATTTGGTATTTTTATTACTTTTGCTGCTGCAACAGCATTAGGATTTACTCCACAAGAATCTGCTTCTATAGGTATTATTGGTGGAGCAGATGGTCCTACTGCAATTTATGTAACAACACGTTTGGCTCCGGATATTTTGGGAGCTGTTGCAATTGCAGCTTATTCATACATGGCCTTAATTCCTGTAATTCAGCCTCCAATTATGAAATTACTTACAACTAAAAAAGAAAGAGTAATTGTTATGAAACAATTAAGAACCGTATCTAAACGTGAAAAAATAATATTTCCTATTATTGTTACTATTGTTACAGCTTTTTTAGTACCATCTGCTACTGTTTTGATTGGAAGTTTAATGTTAGGAAATTTATTTAGAGAATGCGGAGTAACTGAACGTTTGAGTAAGACTGTACAAAACGAACTTATTAATATTGTTACAGTTTTTCTGGGAATTTCTGTTGGTGCTACCGCAACTGCAAATACATTTTTAACTACTCAAACTTTATCCATAATATTTTTAGGTGTAGTTGCTTTCGGATTTAGTACTTGTGGTGGAGTTTTAATTGCAAAATTTATGAATTTATTTTTTAAAGAAAAAATCAATCCACTTATTGGTTCTGCCGGAGTATCTGCTGTACCAATGGCAGCTCGTGTTTCTCAAATAGAAGGACAAAAAGCCGACCCTGGCAATTTTCTTTTAATGCACGCAATGGGCCCAAATGTTGCAGGAGTTATAGGTTCTGCAATTGCAGCAGGTTTATTGTTGAGCTTCTTAGGGTAAAAAAAATTAAACAATATAGTTTAATAGAGACGTAATTTGTTGCGTCTCTTTTTTTATACCTCAACATGAATTTTTAAACCCTAACTCCCAAAAAAAATACGTAATATGGCATGTTTTTTGTTTTTTATAAATTTATGATATTCAGCAAAATATAAATCATATTACGTAAAAATTTAGGGAATTAGGGTTTAAACAAAGAAATGTCGTAATAAAAGAACAATTTGTTCAAAAAATTGTCCGTTTGGAGATAATAACGAATATTTTTTTCAAAAAAATGCAAAAATAAATTTGTTTCTTACAAAAAACAGCTTTAAATTTCCTAACTTTCCCCTATAAAATATACACTACAAGAAAAAATGTCAAATAAATTTGGTATTTTGATATTTTTTTTGTAATTTTATAGTGTATAATATTTACACTATGAGTTTTATT
>JAITXI010000002.1 GCA_031284905.1 Bacteroidales bacterium | reverse complement strand
AATGTATATAAAAAGTTCTTGTATAAAACCCATTTTTTATTTTATGTGTTTTATTTTGTGGATTTCCGCACGAAATCAGAAACATTACTATTAAAAATAATATACAAATTCTTTTCATTATTATCTATTAAATAAGAGTTCATAATCTCTTTTTGATAAATTGTAAAAGCTACTTCATTCATTTTTTTTCTTTACATAAAAATCTTTATAAAAAATAAATCTATCATAATAATCAATACTATGATTGTTCTCAATTATTGTATCCTTTCCTATCTGAATTACCCCATAAACAAAATTATTTCCTTCTTCATATTTTTTTATGAAATGTTTTGTTTTTTTTCCTATTTCGTGTTTAAAAGAGCTTGTATCTATTACAGTACAATCTTCTAAATTCTCGTCAAATTCTCCCAATAAATATTGACAATATTTAGTATCCTCTCCTACTAATAACATTTGAATATAAAACACATATTTTTCTCCAAAATTTATTGTATCTTTTTCTGAGTTAATTACATACCACCAACCTAGGCTATCTATTGGGTTATTATATTCATCTATAGTATAACTCCATTTTTGTACTACTGTACTGTCATCATTAATCTGACATATAGCATACCCTAACGAATTATCTTCTTCAAATTGTGTTTTTATTTTTGTAATAATCGGTTGATCATGAAGATACAAAATTTCTTGTGAAACATTTCCGTTTTTTTTATATTTTCGAAATATACCATGATGAAATCCTTTTCTATTTTGATAAGAATAATCCAACTCGCCAGTTTTTGTATATACAAAACAATTACCATCAATTTTATTGTTCTTAAATTCACAAATTTCTTTTATCTTTTTATTTGGATAATATAAATAGAGAATAAAATTTTCATTTAAGTCGTATTCTGTTTGATTGGCATATACTTTTTTATTTTTAATATTACCATTTTCATAGTATTCTATTCTTTCAAAAACCTCTTTCTCGTTATTACAACAAATAAGTATTCCTGAAATTACCATCAAATATATAATTATTTTGTAGTTCATAAAATTGTTTTTTTATGGCATTGTATCATAAATTGGATTTCTATCGCTAACTCTCCTTAGTTTAGTCCCTTTTTCCCCTAATTGATAATGACCTCTATGAGTACCATCAGGGAAATATTTACCATTATCTACTTGAATATATCTTTCACCATCATAATGAAGAATCATGTCAGGTGGGGTAGATTTTTCGTCAGCAACTTGTTGTGCATCTGTTTGTTCTACGTCATTATTTGTAGCAGAAGGATTTGTATATTTTGGCAAAAGAAAACTTGGGAAATTCACCGGAATAAAACCATGTCCGGGCAATAATACATCAATATTTATTGAAGGAGATAAATTAGAAGGGTTGGTTGAAACTCTTCGTTCGTTTCCTTGTCCTTCGTCCGAATACATAATCATACCGCCTCCGCTATGAGGAACTTTACTGCTACTTCCCGAAGAGCCTCTTTTTATCCAGTTAAAAGTTACAGTAGAGCTACAAGTAACATTACCTTTTGAATCATAATAATTTCTATCTTTGCTTACATACCATTCTCCTCTTATCTCTGAATATGCAATATTTCCTCCTCCTATAAAAATTTTATACAACCAAGCTCCAAATTTTGTGCGAAACAGTCCGTCCGGGTCGTTATACACTATTGGCGAATTTCCACAATAGTTGTAAGGTGTTAATTCCGGGGACATACAAGCCAGAGGGTCAACAGAAATCCATATTCCCAAATCACTTGAAAAATAACGGTTTGAGTGATATCCGTAATTTGTTTCTAAATCTCGCTCTTTTCCGCTGAACTTGTACTGAGCGTCAAAAGTAGTACTACGTTGATTTACAAACTCTTTGCCATACACTAAATATCTACGTGCATTTTTACTGCAAAATTCATAGGTCAGATTAACCGTAAAAAAACTATTTATACTATATTTGTAATTGACTTGCATTTTTCTTTTTATCAAAGAACAAAGTTACAAAAAATTATTCAGATATAAACACAAAAAAAGAGAACATTTTTTTTGCTCTCTTTTTCTTATTTTTCAGTATTATTTTTAGATTAAATGTGTGTAAATTTGCGTACTGTCGAGCGTAGAATGCCCCAAAAATAGGGCGATATTTTCAATACTCATTCCATTTTGTAACAAGTGCGTTGCTATCGAGTGGCGGAGATTGTGCAAAGTCAGATTTTTTGCTTTTATGTTTGGGTCGTTACAAAAGTTTTGCAGATATTTTAAACGCAATCGCATTGTTTGCTCATCACTGATAAACAGCCTGTTATGATTTAAGTTTAATTTGTGGCGGAAGTTATAAACGTAATCCTGCACTTCTTTATAAACGCCATCACTCATTGGCACGATACGGTCTTTATAATTTTTGCCCTGATGTACAAATATCGTTTTTTTGTCAAAATTAATGTCTTTAATTTGCAAGTTGTAGCCCTCTGAACGCCTTAAACCGCAACCGTAATACAACGCAAAAATCAACTTTAATTCGTATTGTTTTGCCTGCCGTTCTGCAAAACCAAAACTTGGATATGTATCAGATATACAGCTAAAAAGCGTTTTTATTTCTGCTTGTGTAAGTACTTCTATTTTGCGTATTCGTTCCTGTTTATCTATTTCCATTCGTTTATTTGTCGGTATCGGTGCATTTTCAACGCCGTATTGGTGC
>JAITXI010000186.1 GCA_031284905.1 Bacteroidales bacterium | reverse complement strand
AAAAAGGAGAAAATTCGGAAAATAAAAATAACACAAACAGTTTATATATTTATCCGAATCCTGCAAACGAGAGTGTAGAAATAATAAACTTAAATCCTGAAAATCAAATAGTTAAAAATGAGATCCTTACAACAATGGGACAATTATTAAAAACAGACTATCTTACAAAAGAGCCAATAAAAATTAACTTAAAAAATTTAGAAGCAGGAATCTATCTTATTAAAACATATTTTAATAACGGTATAACTAAAATAACTAAAATTATAATAAAATAAATTGTAAATCATAAATATCATGGACAGAAGAGAATTTTTAAAAGCAATAGCAATCACAGGTGCTGCATTTACAATAAAAAATGTTGGCGGAAATATGGATTTGTTTTCACAAACGATTTCAAAAAGTTCAACTGATGCAATTGGTACGACAAGTGCAAAATACGATTTAGTTGCAGTGATGGGCGGTGAACCAGAAGTTATGTTTCAAAAAGCAATCGCTGAATTGGGTGGAATGAGCGTCTTCGTAAAAAAAGGTCAAAAAATAGTTGTAAAACCAAATATCGGTTGGGACAAAGTTCCTGAATTAGCAGGAAACACAAATCCTAAATTAATTGCCGAAATTGTAAAGCAATGTTTATCTGCCGGTGCAAAAGAAGTAAAAGTATTTGATAACACTTGTGATGATTGGAAAAAATGTTATACAAATAGCGGAATTGAAACTGCTGTAAAAAAAGCAGGCGGAATTATGGTTCCGGCTCACGAAGAATCTTATTATCGTGAAATTTCTTTACCAAATGCTAAAAAGATGAAAAAAGCAAAAATTCATGAAGCAATTTTGGACTGTGATGCTTGGATAAATGTTCCGGTTTTAAAAAATCATGGAGGAGCTAACCTAACAATTTCTATGAAAAATTTAATGGGAATAGTTTGGGACAGAAGATATTTTCATAATAATGATTTACAACAATGTATTGCTGATATGTGTACTTTAGATAAAAAAGCAATTCTCAACATCGTTGATGCTTATAGAGTTGTAAAAACTAACGGACCACGCGGAAAATCAGAAACTGATGTCGTAAATCCAAAAGGTTTGTTTATGTCGCAAGATATTGTTGCTGTTGATACAGCTGCTGCTAATTTTTTCAATCAAATTAGAGAAATGCCTCTTGACCATGTTGCACACATTGGTAACGGCGAAGCTCTAAACCTTGGCACTACAAAATTGGAATCTTTAAATGTCAAAAGAATAAAATTATAATATAACGTGAAACGGATGAACGGTCAAATAGTAAATAAATTTTAATACTTACTTATGTTAAAAAAAATTCGTGTAATATTAGCAATAATATTTTTTTCACTAATTACATTTATTTTTTTAGATTTTGCTGATTTACTACCAAAAGAATTTAGTGTTCTTGCAAAAATTCAATTCGTTCCGGCTGCATTATCTTTAAGTTGGATAATTCTAGGAATAATTTTATTACTAACTATCTTATTCGGAAGAATTTATTGCTCAATAATTTGTCCATTAGGAGTTTTTCAAGATATTTCTAATTGGTTTTCAAAAAAAATTATCAAAAAGAAAAAATACAATTACAGAAAACAAAAAACTATTCTGCGACTCGTAATTTTAGGACTTGTAATTATTAGTTTGTTTTTCATTGATACATTATTTTTAGAATTTTTAGACCCTTATTCTGCTTATGGAAGAATAATTTACAATGTTTTCAAACCAATTTATGTTGCCGGAAATAATCTTCTCGAAACTATTTTTACTAATTTTGGAATTTACACTTTCTACAAAGAACCAATATTTATTGCAAGTATTTTTGCTTTTATCACAGGAATAATAACCTTTTTAACAATAGGATTTTTGTCATTTTTTTATGGCAGAACTTGGTGTAACACAATTTGTCCGGTTGGAACAATTTTAGGATTTTTAAACAAAATTTCAATTTTAAAAATAAGAATTAACGAAGAAAAATGCAATAAATGTAGTTTGTGTGCAAAAAAATGTAAAGCATTCTGCATCAATCCAAAAGAATCAAAAATAGACCATTCAAGGTGTGTAAATTGTTTTAATTGTATAAATGTTTGCAAACAAAATGCAATTTCTTATAATTTCAAAAATACGTCAAAAAAACTTATGGAAGAAAATACTCCTCAAAATGTTGAAAATGAGAATATTAATACAAATTTAAGAAATTTTCTAGTAACAATAGGACTTGCCGGAATTAGTATTCCAAAAACTTTTGCAAATAAAAAATTAGTAAACGTAGTAAATCAGATTGACAATAAAAAAGAATATAATTTATTACAACCTATTACCCCTCCGGGTTCTCGTAGTATTGAACATTTTAATAAGAAATGTACTTCTTGCCATTTATGTGTAAGCAAATGTCCGCAAAAAGTATTAAAGCCTGCATTTAAAGAATATGGAATTGAAGGAATTATGCAACCTGTAATGAAATTTGATAAAGGGTTTTGTAATTTTGATTGTACTTTATGTTCGGAAGTTTGTCCGAATGGAGCAATTAAAAAAATCACAAAAGAAGAAAAGCATTTGACACAAGTTGGGAAAGTTGTATTTATACTTGAAAATTGCGTTGTTTATACAAATGGAACAAGTTGTGGTGCCTGTTCTGAACATTGTCCGACACAAGCCGTAAAAATGAAACCCTATAAAGACGGACTTACAATTCCAACAATCAACAAAGATATTTGTGTAGGTTGCGGTGGTTGTGAATATATATGTCCGGTTCGACCTTTCAGAGCAATTCATGTGGAAGCAAACGCTGTGCAAGTACAAGCCAAACCTATTGAAAAAGAGAAACAAGACAATAAAATTATTGATGATTTTGGATTTTGAGATTATATAGTTGTAATATATAAATATTATCGACAAATAATCAATAAATTAACTTCTCGCAATGTTAAATCTGTAATAATTTTTAGCGTTTGTACACCTACTAAGTTATTAATCCTAATCCCTAACTCCGCCAAAAATTATCTTAATGCAGATGTTTCGTACATGCAAAACGCTATATGTTTGAAGGTTGGCTATTTGCCAATTTTATGATAATGATTGCTATTACAAGTTATATTTGCGATTGTTGCAAGTGGAACTGCTGTCAAAATATTCGCCAAAATACATTATAGAACAGTCAAAAACTATTTATAAAATTAAAAATAGAAACCGGTGGCACTTGTCTGAAATAACGCAAAAAACTCAACGCTTGTTCACAAAATTCAATTAGATTACCTGAATTGAGCAGAATCGCAGGTTAAAATTAGTCCTTTTTTTGCCTTCATATTATCTCAAATAAATCTATTCATGATGATAAGGTTCATTATTAATAATTGTGAATGCTCGGTATAATTGTTCTGCAAAAATCAAACGTATTATTTGGTGTGAGAAAGTCATTTTTGAAATTGAAATTTGATGATTTGCTCTTTTATATAATTCGGGTGAAAATCCATAAGGACCACCTATTACAAAAATTATGTTTTTAATTCCCGTAAGCATCTGTTTTGAAATATATTCTGCAAATTTTTTAGAAGAATATTCTGCTCCATTTTCGTCTAAAAGTATTACAAAATCAGAAGAATTAAGATGTTCTAAAATTTTCTCGCATTCAAGATTTTTTTGATTATTTTCAGATAGATTTTTTGTGTTTTTTATGTCTTTTATTTTTATAAATTCAAAATTTATGTAATGTTTAATTCTTTTAAAATATTTGTCAATTCCTTCTTCTAGGAATTTTTCATCAGTTTTTCCGATTACAATTAATTTTAAATTCATAAAATTATTTTAACTTTACAATTGTTATTCCATTTCCACCAAATTGAGGGTCTTCATCAAAAATTTTTTCAATTTGTGAAATTGTACGTAAATAATTACGAACATTTTCTCTTAAAATTCCATTTCCTTTTCCATGTAATATTCTTAAAGATTTGAAATTTAACATTATAGCTTCATCAATAAAATCCATTACTTCTTTTAATGCCTCTTCTACTGTTAATCCTCGTAAATCGATACTTGATTTGAATTTTTCAATTTTTGTGTTATAATCTATTTTTTGAATTGTTGTTTTTTTGTTTTTTTTATATTCTTCTTCAGAAACTTTTTCAAGATTTAAAATTTCAATTACAGTAAAAATATTTCCATAAGAGATTACTGCTTTTTTATCACCTAGATCAACAACTTCACCAATAGTATTTTGGTCAATAATGCGTACTTTACTACCAATATGAATTTCATTTTTGTTGATATTTTCAACAAATTCAATCTTTTGGGTTTTTTTTAGTTTTTTCTTGATTTTTTCAGATTCTAAATTCAAATTTTCAGTTTTTGCTATTAAATTTGAGTTAAAATTATTTTTAAAAATGTCAAATTCTTTTCTAGCTTCTTTCGTAATATTTTTATCGGCTTCGGCTTCTTTTATTTTTCGTATAGTATTTTCAATCTGCCGATTAACATCATTCAGTAATTGTTCGGATTGTTTTTTTGTTTCTTGAATTATTACATTTTTTTTTGATTTCAAATTTTCTAATTCATCGAAATGTTTTTGATAAATTTCTTCAAGATTTTTTTCTTGTTGACGAATTTGAGAACGTTTTCTTTCCCAATATCGTTTGTCGCTCAATACTTTGCGAAAAAGTTTATCGAAAGATAATTGTTTATTGTCGGAATTGACTTTAGTTTTTTCAATAATATTTTGAGGAAGACCAATTTGTTGAGCGATTTCAATTGCATAAGAGCTACCCGGCGTACCAATTTCGAGGATAAAAGTAGGTGTCATCTTTTGCGAATCAATTAACATTGCAGCATTGCAAAGTCCGGGAGTGCTGACAGCAAACATTTTTAGATTGGAATAATGAGTCGTGATGATTCCAAAAGTTTCATTATTATTTAATTCTTCTAAAATAGATTGAGCTAAAATTCCGCCAATTTGAGGGTCAGTTCCTGAACCGAATTCATCAATTAAAATCAAAGATTTAGAATTGGAATTTTTCAAAAAGTATTTCATATTTTGTAAATGGGAACTATAAGTGCTCAAAGAATTTTCAATTGATTGCTGGTCTCCGATGTCAATAAAAATATCGTTAAAAATTCCGAAAACACTTGAACCTCCAACAGGAACAAGTAATCCGCATTGAACCATATAACACAACAAAGCTGTAGTTTTTAGACAAACACTTTTCCCGCCGGCATTCGGACCGGAAATTATTAAAATTCTATTATTCCTATCAAGTTGTAAAGAAATTGGAATGATTTCTTTTTTTTCTTTTCTCAAATTTAAGAGCAAAATTGGATGTTTGGCACGAACTAAATCTAATCCTGTTTTTTCATCAATAGCGGGTTTTATGGCATTAATTTCCATTGAAAACAGTGCTTTTGCACGAATAAAATCAATTTCGGAAATAAAAACTGCAAGACTTTTTAATTCCTCTTGATAAGGACGAAATTCTTCTGTAAGTTCAAACAAAATTTTCTGAATTTCTCGATTTTCTTTTAATGTTAATTCTCTGATATCATTGTTTATCACAACAATTTCCTGTGGTTCGATGTAAGTAGTTTTCCCGCTTGCAGATTCGGCATGAACGAGACCTTGAATTTTTCGTTTGTAAGTTGTTTCGATAGGAATAAGCAAACGATCATTTATTATTGTTGCCGATAAATCTGTGTTTACCCAACCTTCTTCTCTAATTTTAAAAAGTATTGAATTTATTTTTGTCGAAATTGTTGAATTTTTAGAAATAAGTTCTCTACGGATTTGTAATAATTCATTTGAGGCGCTATCTTTTATTGTGCCGGTTTTAGAAATTATTTGTTTCAACCGCTCATAAAGATATTTTGGAAAAATGATTTTTGATAATTTTTTCCCCAGAGTTGGAAATTTGTTTTCTTCGTCTTTTTTGAAAAAATATATTAAGTCTTTTGATACTTCTAAAACAGAATTTATATCAATTAATTCAAATAATTGCAGACAAAAATTTTCAATTTTTAATTTACTGCAAACATTCTCAATAGAAGGATAACTACTTGAAGGAAAATCGTCTTTCAGGCTACAAATCGTCATCATTTCGTCTGTTTCAGTTAGCTGACAATTTATTAATTCAACATCAGTTGAGAAATTCATTTCATCAACTAAACGCTGAGCCGAAGTGCCGAGACATTTTTTCTTTATTAAATTTCTTACGACATCAAAACTAATTCTATTTTCTAAATTTTCCGGATAAAGCACGCTATTGTTGGAATAATAATAAAATGATTAATATTTTAATTTTTTTAGGATTTTCATCTAAATTTAATTTTGGAGTAATCAAATATTGGTTTTCGTAAAAAAAGAAGTTCATTTAGAATATGAATTAATAGAACAAAACATTAAAGATTGTACTATGTTATGTTAATATCAGTAATAATAAACCTATTTCCCGGATATTGAACAAAACAGTTTCCTTTTATTTGAATGTTACAGAAATGTGCAACTAAAACTACTTCTGAATTTATATTTTTGGAATAATCAGCGACAATTTCGTCATCATTATAAACATGATAAGTCCCAAGAATTGTATCTTCGTTTAAATAAGTATCAACAGGTGCAGAAATTTGCCCATAAATAAGCATTGGACAAAAAGCAAAAAGTAATAAGATTTGAATATTTTTCATAATTTTTTTACTATAGCAAAATTAACACATTTTTTGATAAAAATTATGATAATTTTAAGTATTAGAAAGTTTCTTAACCCAACTTGATTACCCGCAAAGCACAAACTGTATTTGCAGTCAGATACTTAAAAGTCTTATAAAATTTATAGATATTAAACCCTAACTCCGCACATTTTAGACAGTTAAATCATATAACTGAATGGATACAAGCAATTAACAAAATTATTTAAGCAACCTAATTAGGTTGTCTGTAATTTTACTTAATCCGTTGTATCACAAATAATTAACATAATAGCCACCATAATTTTAGCGGAGTTAGGGTTTAATATCTTGTATGTATAATGTAGCTTGCGTTTTTCAGAAATCAATTATGGGGAGATTACGGTTTTTTTGTCATATTTTTTGGATTTAGGCGATAATTTAATGCATTATAAATTTCTGCTATATACTTCTTTATCTAAGTTTTGTCCTTAAAAAATATAACTTTTTAATTATTTTATAATCAATTATTTATGTTTTTAAACTTTGGAAGAATTAGCCTTTTTTATTTATTTTTTTGGAATTTTGTTCAAGTTGGGTACAAAAAACAGAAATTTTCATTTTATATTTTCTTCAATTCCAAACTTCTCTCGTCATAATTAATAATAGCTTTATATTTTTTTAAGAAGTCTGAACCAATAATTCCTGCAACTTTTGGTAAATCAATTGATTGATATAAATCATTTATATAATCAAGGGAAGAAAAAGCTACTATATCTAATTTTGTTGAAAATTTACCTATTTTAAACGAATTGATACTTCCGATAAAAGTATTGTTATCAGAAGAATTAAGCGAATGAAATTCAATTTTAACTTTTTTAAATTGTGAAGAATTTATCAATTCTAAACTTGAATCAAAAACTGTGGATGATGCTCCGGTATCAATTATAACAAGAGAATCAATACCATTTAGTTTGCATTTCAAAAAAATGTGAAAACCACCGTCTTTTATTTTTTTTAGAAGAATTTTTTTTTTATACGTTTGCATTGTAATTAGAGTAATTATTTAAGATTTATTGTGCAATTATATATTCCAACAGAAAGTCATAAATTAGGAGTTAGTGTGAAATTTTGGATTTGTCATATTGGGAAAATATCTTGAATTGTGCTTAAATTAAAGTGAGAAATTAAAGTATCACAACTTAAAGCTGTATGAATAACACTTTCATTCATAAAACTAATTTTTCCATATTGATGAGCAGGCATAGCATAAAAATGGTTATAATTTCCATTTTGCATAATTATATGAGAACCGGTAGTTTGTAGAGTCGGATTATTTCCAAGGAAACGCCAGCCCATCCATGTATAAACATTATTAGCATCTGTCCAGCCACCAAAATATGTAGAAGTAAAGTCAAAAGTTCCGGTAATTGTAATAGTAGAATTTTGAATATCAAGAATATTTGTATTGTTTCCGGCTCTACAAAAACTGCCGAAAGTTAAATTATGTCTTTTTGAATGAATTTTGCCATTATAGAAACGAGTACGGGGTGCAAAAAAGTTGTCAAGAAAATTATAGCTACCTCCACTTGTAAATAATACGTGTACACGTCTCCTGTAAGCAGCATTTATAACACTTTGTATAGATGTAATTACAACACCATTAGATTTTATTGTAACGTTCTCACCGACTACAATACGAAAAATAAGCAGACCGTCAATATTTTGAGTATTATTTGCAGGGTCATCAAGGCGAACAGACATACCTTCTTGTAATTCTAAACTACTATAAATATTTAAAGTAAAATTCGGATTAATCCAAAATTCCGGTTTTTTTGTAGCTTCTAAATCGTTCATGTTGTGCCAAGTCATATTATGATATTAACATTTACTCGTTTGTTTGAAGTAGTATGAAATCCTGAAAAAACGTCAAAAAAGACATTATCGGTATATGCAGGAACAGCACCAGAAGTTGTTCCGCCAATTGTCAATGACCAATGAAAAATGTCATTCCAATTTCCGCCTCCACCAATCCAATAATAATTGGTTTGAGCAAATAATCCTCCAACGATGAAAATAAAAAAGAAAGTAATTTTAAATTTTATCACCAGCCAATTAAGTTTTTTACATTTAATAATCATTACAAAATTATAACAAAAATATTAAGATAAGCATTCTTTATCAAAAAATTATTAACCTTGTTTTGTTATTTGATAAGAATATCAAAGTTATTCCAAATTGAACGGCTTTAACCAGATGAGAGTTTGCTTTTTTTAAAAACTTAAATTCAATAAATAAATGCAATTCCTGACTTTGACAATGCGACCCCTAAACGGATTTCAAAAAATTTCGTCAAATAGTATAGCAATAGATTTGTGTTTTTGAGTAATCAACATTGTTTTTGTCATAGTTTCATTACAGACAAGCAACTTGATTTTCAATGTAGTTATAGTTTTAGCAATATCCAAAATTTTATCAACGCTCAATTTTATATCATTGATTTTCAGTATTCTTTCAATTTCTTTATATACTTTGTAAGCAACAAAACAAATACATGCGCCTCAATGCGTTTCTTTGAAAAATGAAACATTAGTCGCAGTTCCAGCGTTCTCTTTTTTATGTGAAAAGCCGCTCTACTTGCCACAGTTCTCTATATTGTTCATAAACTGTTTTTGTTGTTCACTATACGTACAAATTCCTTCCATTTCGCGTGATAAATTTTGTGCACTTCCGCTGTTTGTTCTGTGTTTTGTCACTATACCGAAAATTACATAATAAAAATTGTCCTGCATTTTGTTAAATTGAAATTTCATTTTTTGCAATTTTTTCCGTACTTTTGTATAATATAAAAAGTCAAGAATTGTATATAAATAGAATAATATTATTGTCATTATTTACTATTATTAGTTTAAATTGTTCTCAAAACATAATTTTAAAAACTTACGTTAATGAAATTATTCCGCCATTTTTAAATTGTGAAAACCAATGGGTTGATTCTGTATTTAATTCATTATCAGATGATGAAAAAATTACTCAACTTTTGATATATCCTGCATATTCAAATCTTGACAAAACACATGTAGCTGAAATTCAGGCTTTAATTACAGATTACAAGATTGGGGGACTAATTTTTATGCAAGGAGGACCGGTTCGTCAAGCTAAATTAACAAACGAATATCAAGCCTTGTCCAAAACTCCTTTAATGATAACAATGGATGCCGAAAGTTCATTGTCTATGCGTTTAGATTCAACTGTTTTGTATCCATTTCACATGATGTCCGGAGCGATAAAAGATAATTATTTTTTGTATGAATTGGGAAAAGAATATGCACGTCAATTATCAAGGCTCGGAGTGCATGTGAACTTTGCTCCGGATGTAGATGTCAACAATAATCCTAACAATCCTGTTATAAATGACAGGTCGTTTGGTGAAGATAAATACAACGTTTCGGCTAAAGGTTTATTTTTTATGAAAGGTTTACAAGACAACAAAATAATGGCAGTCGCCAAACATTTTCCGGGACATGGTGATACGGAAACAGATTCACATAAAACACTTCCTAAAATTACTCATAGTTTCCAGACACTTGATACTCTGCATCTTGTACCTTTTAAATATCTTATCCGAAATGGCGTTTCCGGAATAATGGTTTCTCATTTATTTGTTCCCTCACTTGATTCTATAAAAAATACTCCTTCCACAATTTCAAAATTTACAATTGAAGATTTATTAATTAATTCTATGAACTTTAAAGGATTAGTTTTTACAGATGCAATGAATATGCAAGGATTAGCAGCTCATGTAAAATCAGGAGAAGCAGAAGTAAAAGCTATTATGGCAGGAAATGATGTTTTATTGTTCCCCGGAAAACCCAATATCGTTATCCCTGAAATAAAAAATGCTATATCAAGAGGCGATTTATCTTGGGAAAGAATTAATAAAAGTTGTAAGAAAATTTTAAAAGCTAAATATTGG
>JAITXI010000090.1 GCA_031284905.1 Bacteroidales bacterium | reverse complement strand
AAAACAAAAAAAGAAAAGAAAGAAAAAGAATAATATTTCTTTTATAATTCAGGAAAAACTGTTTTAGAAGTCTAAGACAGTTTTTTTTTATTTTAACCCATAATTCTTTTAAGAATTTAGTATCCGTATAAATATATCTCTTTAAATTAACTTATAATATAAGTCTGACAAATCTCTAACATGATTTAAGCCCTAACTCCGCCAAAATTAGGGTGGCTATTGTGTTAATTATTTGTAATACAACGATTTAAGTTAAATTACAAACAACCTAATTAGGTTACTTAAATAATTTAGCTAATTTTCTGTATTACAGTTGTTTATGTAATTTAACTACCTAAATTGAGCGGAGTTAGAGGTTAAATTCAAAAATTTGCACTGAGAAGGATTTACAAAAACGGATAATGCAACTTTGCTGAAATAAAAAGAACAAAGATTGAAATGAAAGGTTATTCTAAAATTACAAAATTTGTTAATCAAGTATTTTGAATTTAGATTAATTTTTTAGACAAAAATAATCAATAAAATTTTCAACAGAAACAATTTCTTGTGCTCCGGTAGTCATATTTTTAATAGAAACGTTATTATTTTTAATTTCTTCTTCGCCAATTATTACTACAAAAGCAATGTTTTTATTATTTGCATATTTGAATTGTTTGTCGAATTTTGCTTTTTCAGGATAAATTTCACAGCTAATGTTATTATTTCTTAATTTTTGAGCTAATTTTATGCAAATTTTTTCTTCTTCCAATCCTGAATTAATAAATAATATTTTTGTAGTAGTTTGAATGTCTTTTGGGAAAATATCAAGTTGTGACATTACATCATAAATTCTGTCGGCGCCAAAAGAAATTCCTACACCGGAAATATTTTTTAATCCGAAAATCTCTGTCAAATTGTCATAACGTCCGCCTCCGCAAATACTTCCTATTTCTACATCTTTTGCTTTTACTTCAAAAATTGCTCCTGTGTAATAATTTAATCCGCGTGCTAATGTTAAATCCAGTTCAATTTCCGTTTCTATATTATTAACATGTATGTAATCGAACACAGTTTTTATTTCTTCAACACCAATTTTCCCGATTTCGCTATTTTCGAGAAATTTTTCAATTACTAAAATACTATCAGAAAAATTATTTGAAACTTCAAAAATAGGGGAGAGGTGTTCAATCGCTTCTATAGTGAGACCATTTGATAGTAATTCTTCTGTTACTTTTTCTTTTCCAATTTTATCAATTTTATCTAACGCTACAGTAATTTCTACAAATTTTTTAGGAAAACCAATTTTTTCAGCAATTCCATAAAGAATTTTCCTGTTATTAATTTTTATTATTATATTGATATTCAATTTGTTGAAACAATCAGTAATAATCTGAATTAATTCAAATTCATTAAAAAGTGATTTTGAGCCAATAATATCGACATCACATTGAAAAAATTCTCTGTATCTTCCTTTTTGAGGACGGTCGGCACGCCAAACGGGTTGAATTTGAAATCTTTTGAAAGGAAATTGAATTTCATTTTGATGTTGAACTACAAATCTTGCAAACGGCACTGTCAAATCGTAACGTAAACCTTTTTCGGAGATTAAATTTGTGATTTTTTTTATATTTTCCGGTTTAACTTCAGTTTCATTTAAAGAATCAAAATAATTTCCGGAATTTAATATTTTAAACAATAATTTATCCCCTTCATCGCCATATTTACCCATTAAAGTAGATAAATTTTCCATTGCAGGTGTTTCTATTTGTGAAAATCCGTAATTTTTGAAAACTGTTTTAAGAGTATCAAAAATGAAATTTCTCCGGCTCATTTCTAATGCTCCGAAATCTCTTGTTCCTTTTGGTATTGATATTTGTTGTGCCATTTTAATTTGCGATTTTTGATTTAATCTCTTATTTTTTAGTTTCCTTAGTATAAAAGTTTATCCACATACAACTCCATTATTTTCTTATTGTCAATTATTTATTATTTTAGTTTTTTGCTTGCTCTTCTTTTATTAAATCTATAATTAATTTTCCATAACTATTTATTATATCCTTTTGCTCTTCTGTTGATAATTCTTGATGATACAATTTTTTCATCTTTATTCCGGTTGATGTTTCAAGAAACCAATAATTTTGTTCAAAAGAAAAATTTATTTTTTCTGTAAATGTTTTTTTATTTAAAGTTTTTATTTCAATTTGTAATAACAAGACATCTTTTTCATAAAATATTTTTGCTAAATTTCCAAGTTGTTCAATACCTGTTTGCGGATGGTTATTTTTTTTTGTCATATATTGAACATGTGAAATTATCTCATTTTTTTTTACTATTACTCCTTCTGATTTGCCAATTTTTATGGGTTGAAAAAAATTTGAGTTACTTCCAATTAATAGTGTATCAAATTCTTTTAATAAATTATCAATTTCGTCATTTAAAGTAAATATTGATTTTTCAATAACATTTATTATTGTTTTATCGTTTTTGTAAATTTTTACATTATCTTCCAAACTTTTTTCTTTCTTGATAATGCTCAATTCTTTCTGCCAATCATCATCTTCTTCAATATCTTCTCCTTTTGAGGCTTTAATTCCAAGTAATAACGCATTTTTTACCTGAATTTCCAAATAATCAACAAATGGTTTTATTTGCTCTATTGTAGCATTTGCTCCGTCTGAAGGATTTAGTCCAACTGCAATATCACATTTATGTAAAACTTTGAGATAATTTTCTTTATCACTACTTTTAATCACAATCATAGGATAATTATTTCTCAATAAAATGTAATTAACTAATAATCTGGAAATTCTTCCGTTTCCATCTTCAAAAGGATGAATTCGAATATAACGATAATGTAATAATGCAGCTAATTCAAGAGGAGAAAGATTTGTTTTTTGCTCTTCTTCTCTGTACCAATTAATTAATGTCGTCATAAAAGCCGGTGTTTCTTCCGGTGAGGCATATTCAAATATTTCGTTTGTAGCTGTTCGTACAGAGTTTGGACGAGTTTTATATTCTCTAACATGAATTTCGTAAGTCCCTGTTTTATCGTTGTTTAATTTATTAAAGTTACGAACTAAAATTGTTTTATTAAGTTCACGAATAAAATTTTCTGAAAGAAATCGTTCTTTATCCAATGCTTCAATTTTAATCATTTCTAAACCAACATTGTGAGCTTTCATTTCTTCATAATCCTTAATCGTAGCTAAACCGTCAGTTTCTCCAAACATAAATAGAAGTTTTGTTTGTCCGTAAGTTAGCGTATTTCCTTCTATGTGGTTAGAATTATAATTAAAATCCAACATAAATTTTCTATCTAATTTTTGTTGAAATTCTGTTTTTAATGGCTGTACCGAAAGCCATTTATTATATAATTCGTCTATTTCTTTATGTTTTGTTTGCATTTTGCAAATTACTTTTTATAAAATAATAATCTATTATACATTAACTCTGAATATTAAAATTTAGTACAATATATAAATTCAGGCATCTGGTAAAATTAATTTTTGTTGTGTTTTTTTGTTATTACAATATTGTTTTAAAAAATATTGTATTCCGATAAATTTATAATCTTGTATATAGTTGTTAATAATTTCTTTATATTTTTCATCTCCTTTATATTCACTAATATTGTGCAACAATTCAAAATAATAATAGAAATAAGTTAAATCCTTAAAATTTATTACATTATTTACTGAAAAAGAATATAATTTATGAAAATAATCAAAAAAGGCATCAAAGGCATCTCTAACTATTTTTTCTTCTTCATTAAAACAATTATCATCAAATTTTGGGACAATTAAAGCTTTTAATAATAATTCATTATTAAAAACCAATTTTTTATTTTCTACAAATATGTCTCTCTCATCCCAATCTAACATCAATTTAACTGATGCTATATAAACATTTTCTTCAAATTCGTTTATTAATTTCAATAAAAATTCTGATTTTTGCCACTTTTGTAATTTATAAAATTGAAATACAGCAAAAAGTATTGCTATAATTGTTCCAACAGTTCCTAATATTTGAATAGTTATTTCCATTTTATTTTTTGTGAATAAATTAATAAACTACAAGCAAAAGAGCGAAAAGGATAAATTGAATTTATTTTTTTTTCAATTGATGAAAGTATTTTAAAACAAATTTTTACAAATTTATTAGGATTTGCGTTGTGTAATATAGTACTAGGAAATATATTTGTAATTGAGTGTAGTCCAAACCGTTTTTTTATTATAAAATTATTAGCATATAGATTTTTTCTTATTTCGGAAGCTGTATATAGTCTTAAAGGCATAGAAACTGTTTCTCCTGATTCCAATTTAAAAGAATAGTCAATATGATGACCCTTTCTTATATTTTTAAAATGTTTTAATGTTTCTTTAAGCGATTCGTCATACCCTAAAATATTAAAAAAAATAGAATTAAATACTTCCCAAAAGATGTCAAAATTCCATTTTCCTTCTACTTCTAATAAAAATTTTCCATTTGGTTTTAAAACCCTACTAATTTCACTTAAAGTTTGTTGCCATTTTTCTATAAAAGGAAGAGTTGGACCGCAACAATTAACAACGTCAAAAAAATTATCTTCAAAAGGAATGCTTTCTGCATTTATTAAATAAAATTCTGCATCATCAATTCCGCTATTTTTTAATTTTTGTTTTGCAATATTAACCAAATTTTCTGAAATATCAATTCCAATAACTTTATAACCTAATTTTGCCAAACGCAACGACTGTATTCCGGTTCCACACCCAACAT
This sequence comes from Bacteroidales bacterium, assembly GCA_031284905.1. Lineage (GTDB taxonomy): Bacteria > Bacteroidota > Bacteroidia > Bacteroidales > ML635J-15 > Bact-19. Next base: position 9,658 of record JAITXI010000090.1, on the reverse strand, counting down.
CCAATGCAAGTGGCTTATTGCTTTGAGTATCATCAATTTGAAAATAGTTTATTAATGTTTTATCTATTTGTGAAAAAGTGTACGAATAATACAAATCATTAAGATTATCATACTCGTCAGACATTTCGTTAAATATTTGTTTTACTTTTTCTGTCTGTATAGTCATAAATTATGATTTTTATTTTTTGTATTACCAATTTTAATAATGTTTTTATTTATTTTTGAGTAAGCTATTTCAAAAAGTTATACATTAAATCTTATATGAATAATATCTCCGTCATCAACGATATAAGTTTTTCCTTCAACATGAAATTTTCCTGCATTTTTTACAGCATTTTCAGAACCAAAATGAACAAAATCATAATATTTCATAACTTCGGCACGAATAAATCCACGCTGTAAATCACTGTGAATCACACCGGCAGCTTCGGGAGCAGTCATTCCTTTTTTAATAGTCCATGCTTTAATTTCTTTTGGTCCAACAGTAAAAAATGATTGTAAATTTAATATATCATAAGCCGAACGAATAATTAAGTTTACACTCGGCTCCGAAAGTCCATAATCGTTTAGAAATTCTTGTTTTTCCTCTAAAGTTTCTAATTCTGAAATTTCGGCTTCCAAAGATGCTGCAATTGTTAAAACGGTTAATTTTTCTTCTTTTACTGCTTCTTTTACTGCTTCAATATAATGATTACTGGTCGATAATGATTTTTCATCAACATTACAAACTATCATAACCGGTTTAGCTGTTAATAAACATAAATCTTCAACAAATTTTTTATCTTCATCTTTTACAGGAGCAGTACGAGCATTTTGCATATTTTCAAGATGATTTTGATAAATTTTCAAAATTTCAATAGCCTGTTTTGCTTCTTTATCACCTATTTTAACAAGTTTTTCCATCTTGACAATTTTTTTATTAATAGATTCTAAATCTTTAATTTGCAATTCCAAATCAATGGTTTCCAAATCTCTGACCGGATTTACAGAACCGTCAATATGAGGAAGGTTTTCGTCATCAAAACAGCGTAGAACGTGGATTAAGGCATCTGAATTACGAATATCCGATAGAAAAGAATTTCCGATTCCTTCGCCATTACTTGAACCTTTTGTTAAGCCGGGAATATCAATAATATCAATGGTTGCATAAACCAATTTCTCTGTTGGTTGGAATTTTTCCAATTCTTTTATTCGTAAATCCGGAATATTAATTACACCAATATTTGATTTATTACTCGAAAATGCGAAATTTGTCGTTTCGGCTTTTGTATTCGACATACAATTGAAAACAGTAGTCTTTCCACAATTTGCTATGCCAATTATTCCACAATGTAATCCCATTTATTATTTTTTATGCAAAGTTATATAAAAATTTTCAATTTACACACAGACGAATAAAAATTTACTCCAAAATACGCTAAAAAATTTCCAGAATTTTATTTATTTTTTCTTTAATCGGTAAATTTCCATCTATCCAATGAATTTTATGTCCATCATTTTCCATTTTTCGGAACCAAGTCATCTGGCGTTTTGAAAATTGATGAATTGCAGTATTTAATTGTGAAAATAATTCTTGATATGAAATTTTCCCTGATAAATACCACGAAACAAATTTGTATTCAAGTCCATAATATTCGATATTTTCGGAAGAGATTTTCATTTTCAAAAGATTTTCAACTTCTTCGATAAGCCCGTTTTCTAATCTGAATTTTAATCGTTGAGTGATACGATTTCTACGCTCTTCTCTTTCAAAAAGAATTCCAACAATTAACGAGTTAATATTCAGATTATCATGAGGTAATTGTTGATTATTTTGATAAAAATTTTCAATTTCTATTGCCCTAATAGCTCTTTTTGTTGTATCTAAATCACTGCGATTATGTAAAGATTTATAAGTTTTCAAAATTTTTTCGAGTTCTAAAATATCCAAAACTTCTAATTGTTTTCTTAATTCAGGATTCACAGGTGTATAAATCAAATTGTAATTTTTCAAAATAGCATCAATATATAATCCAGTACCTCCACAAAGAATAGGAATTTTATTTTTGTTAATAATCTCATTATAAGCCTTAATAAAATCTTTTTTAAATTCAAAAACATTATATTTTTCTCCGGCGTTAACAATATCAATTAAATGATAAGGAATTTTTTTACCATCAATTGTATATTCGGAAATATCTTTCCCTGTACCAATATCCATATTTTTATAAATTTGGCGACTATCGGCACTAATAATTTCAGAATTTAATATATTTGCCAGCGCTACTGCAACTTGTGTTTTTCCACTAGCAGTAGCTCCCGTAATAGTTATAAGATTATAATTTGATTTCATAATATTTATTATAAATTTTCACAAATTTACACTAATTTTGTATTTTTAAATAAATGAAATTTGGAGATTTAATAAATTGTATTTTTTCAATTATAATAAATCCATCAAAAAATTGGAAGCAGAAATGTTTACAAGATGAATTTAAAAAATCATCTTTTGTAGCATTATTGATTTCTACATTTTCATTTTTGTTTACAATTTACTTTTTTTATTCATTTATTTTCTTAAATGAAAGCGGTATAAAGTCAAAAATATTAAATATTTTTTTCAGTATTTCCATTGATATTATTTATTTTTCTCTACTGTTTTTTTCACTGAAATATTTATTTAAGATATTCAATATCAGTATTTCAAATTCATCAATATTAATTATTTTATACACAACATTATTTTCATTCATCTGTGTCCTATTAATACTAAAACTATTTATTGAGGTATTTTTTTTAGCAATAATTGGTTTGTATGGTTTTTATGTTCTGTATAAAGCCTTACAAATTTATTTACAATTAGATTCAAAAAAAATCATTATTATTTATATAATCATAATTAGCTTAATGATAGGATATTATATCATTTTACAATTAATTAAGCATAATATTTTATTATAAGAATGACAAACAAAATTTTATCATATAAAAACAAAAAAGCCTCCTTTAAATATGAATTTCTTGAAAGATTCAAATGTGGTATTGTTTTAACCGGAACTGAAATAAAATCAATACGAGAAGGAAAAATTAACTTTTCGGATTCATATTGTTTGTTTAAATTATCAGAATTGTGGGTTATAGATATTCATATTGCCGAATATAAATACGGAACAATAAATAACCACGAACCGAAAAGGGACAGAAAATTACTTTTAACTCGTAGAGAACTAAATAAATTACAGAAAAAAGTTTCAGAAAAAGGACTTACAATAATTCCAATAGAATTAACTGTTGACGAAAGAGGTTTCGCAAAAATAGATATTGCGTTAGCAAGAGGGAAAAAAATGTTCGATAAAAGAGACGACATAAAAGCGAGAGATAATAAAATAGAAATAGACCGAATGAAAAAAATGAAATAAATATGTTTATATACATAATAGTTTTTTCGATTTTATCATATTTATTAGGTTCATTTTCATCTGCCTATTGGTACGGAAAATGGTTTTTTAATCTTGATGTCAGGAATGAAGGAAGTGGGAACGCAGGAACAACTAATGTTTTAAGAACTTTTGGAATAGTACCGGCAATTTTTGTTTTTCTCACAGATGTTGCAAAAAGTTTTATTTCAGTAACTTTAATCATATTTATTCCAAATATAGTTTACAATTCCGAAATGTATTTTTTAATAAAAATATTATTTGGTTCATGTGCAATTATAGGTCATCTTTTTCCATTATATAGCCATTTTAAAGGAGGAAAAGGAGTCGCTTCAATGCTTGGAATGATTTTGGCTATCTCTCCATTATCAGCTTCCGTAGCACTTTCAATATTTATTATTATTTTGCTAACAACCAAAATAGTGTCAATATCATCAATTTCAGCTGCAGTATTTTTTCCTATCATTATTATGCTAAATAATTCAGAAAAAAGTCTAATATTAACGATATTTTCATTCGCAGCATGCATATTAATAATAGTAACACACAGAAAAAATATCAAGAAATTAATACATAAAGAAGAAAAAAAGATAAGTTTTTCTAAAAAAAGAAAAGAAAATAGAATAAAATAAAAAAAAACTTTGTAAAATTGAGAATTTAGTATTTATTTTGCATAAAATTTTATTTTATAGAAACATTTTCTCAAATGTTCTAAAAAACCAAATTGATACTTACAAAAAACCTAAAATATGGGATATGATATTATTGAGTTAAACTCAAAACTATTAACCGAATTAAAAGAAATAGCAGCAAATCTTGAAATTACGAAGTTTAATAAAAACATCACAAAGAAAGATATTATTTATAAAATTCTTGACCAGCAAGCTATAAAAGACGCAGCAAATATAAAACAAGAAAAATCTTCAAAGAAAAGACCACGAGCAAAAGTTCAAAAAATTCCCGTTAATACTAATTCAAAAAATATTACCGTTTCGGAAGATAAAAAAAAGACCGAATCGCTGGCAAAAACAGAAAACCAAATAAGAAACGAAAATGTTAAAGGATTAGACTTATTTTCTCAATCTTTTATTGAAAGAAATTTTGAAGAAGTTCCTAAAACAGAAGATACGAACAACATTCAGACAGAACAAAAAAAGAAAATTGAAATAAAAAAACCTATTATAGCAGAAATAACTATAAAGGCAAGCGAAGATAAAAAAAACGAATTAGAAGTTGCAGAAAAATCCATTGCTGAAAAAGTGGGAAAAATTGAAAATCAGATAATTGTAAAACCTGAAAATAAAGATAACACTATAAAACAAAATCCAAATAAGAAAAAAAATAAAAATAAACAGAAACCGGAAGTTCAACCTATTCAGCAGGAACAAAAAACAGTTGAAACAGAACAAGTTGAAACAGAACAAAATAAATCTCCTGAAATAATAAAAAATCCACAACTACAGCAACAAAATCAAAATAATCAACAAAAACCTAAAGAAGATTTATATGATTTTTCGGGACTTATTTCAGCAGAAGGAGTTTTGGAAATTATGCCGGAAAATTACGGCTTCTTACGTTCATCTGATTATCACTATTTAAGTTCTCCTGACGATGTGTATGTCGCTCAATCACAGATAAAAATGTACGGTTTAAAAACAGGAGATACAATTGAAGGAACCATAAGATTACCAAAAGAAGGTGAAAAATATTATCCATTAGTTAAAATAGATAAAATTAATGGATTAAATCCATCTTTAATTCGCGATAGAATGCCATTCGACCATCTAACACCTTTGTTTCCTGACGAAAAATTTAATATTACAGGAAACGGAATGACAACATTATCAACACGAGTAATAGATATGTTTACTCCTATCGGAAAAGGTCAAAGAGGATTAATTGTTGCTCAACCAAAAACTGGAAAAACAGTATTATTAAAAGAAATAGCAAATGCAATAGCTGCAAATCATCCGGAAGTTTATTTAATGATATTATTAATAGATGAACGTCCTGAGGAAGTTACAGATATGGAACGAAATGTAAAAGCTGAAGTAATCGCTTCAACTTTTGACGAACCGGCAGATAGACATGTAAGAGTTTCAACTATTGTTTTAGAAAAAGCAAAACGATTAGTCGAATGCGGACACGATGTTGTAATTTTATTAGATTCTATTACTCGTCTCGCTCGTGCATACAATACGGTTGCCCCTACGTCCGGTCGTGTTTTATCAGGTGGAGTTGATGCAAATGCTTTGCATAAACCAAAAAGATTTTTCGGAGCAGCCAGAAATATTGAAAATGGTGGCTCGCTTACAATAATCGCAACCGCTCTTACAGAAACCGGTTCAAAAATGGACGAAGTAATTTTTGAAGAATTTAAAGGAACCGGTAATTTAGAATTACAACTTGATAGAAAATTATCTAACCGCAGAATTTATCCGGCAGTTGATATAGTTGCTTCAAGTACTCGCAGAGAAGATCTTTTAATAAACAATGAATTAATTACCAGAATGTGGATTTTAAGAGAATATCTCGCTGATATGAATTCTATCGAAGCAATGGAATTTATGCGTTCACGTCTTCCTCAATCAGCCTCAAATGAGGAATTTTTAATGACGATGGATAAAGGGTAGAACATTAATCATAAATAATTTTACTGAATTCCAATCCTTTAAATAATAACTATTGGTCATAATGAGAATTATACATTTTAATTAGTTGAACAATAATTAATCTAATATTTTTAGCAAATATTGCATTTTCTGTGTTTTGTGTACAAAAAGTATAACTAAAAAAACCTTTTCAAAAAATCAAAAAATCATTTAACTTTGCATAAATAAATTGAAAATAAATAAAACAAATGAAAACATTGTTTTTTAAAGAAATAAAAGACTTTTTCAATTCCATTATTGGTTACTTGGTAATAATTGTTTATTTACTAATAAACTGTATGTTTATGTGGATTTTCAAAGGAAATTGGAATATTTTTGACGTTGGTTTTGCTAATTTAGATACATTATTTATGATTTCCCCATGGATTTTTTTGTTTCTAGTTCCGGCTATCACGATGAATATGTTTGCCGGCGAATTTAAAAGCGGAACAATGGAACTATTATTAACTCGTCCTTTAAGTGAATTTCAAATTGTAATAGCTAAATATGCTTCGACTTTAATTTTAGTTATTATTGCTCTAATTCCAACTCTATTTTTTATTTTATCAATAAATTTTCTTGCTGCTCCGGTTGGAAATATTGATTTCGGAGCTATTATCGGTTCTTATTTTGGTTTATTTTTCCTAGCTGCAAGTTATTCAGCTATCGGATTATTTGCAAGTTCTTTGTCAAAAAACGCAATTATTTCTTTTCTGTTAAGTATTTTTTTATGCTATTTTTTCTTCCTCGGATTCAACAATTTAGCTTTTCTTGATTTTACAGGGAAAATAGCAGATTTTATTAAATCACTCGGCATAGATGACCATTACAATTCTATTAGTCGTGGTGTAATTGACACAAGAGATATTATCTACTTTTTTAGTATTACTGCATTATTTATTTTTTTAACAAAACTTCGTTTAGAAAGTCGTAAATGGTAGTTCAACAAACCTACTAAAATTTTTTTATGAAAACAAAGCAACAAAATACAAGAAAATTATTAAAAAAACATAATATTACACAAACAATTCTCCTTTTAACCATAATTGTTGTCATTAATATTATTTCTATTTTCGCTTTTTACAGATTTGATTTAACAAAAGAAAAACGTTTTACAATTTCCGATGTCTCAAAAAAAATAATTTCTAATGCCGATGATAAAATTCTTATTGAATTATATTTTGAAGATAATAATCTTCCGGTTGAACTTTTAAGATATCAACATATTGTTAAAGAATTTTTAAAGAATTTTTCTTCATTTTCAAATAAAATTGAATTAGCTTTCAAACATCCTTATGATAAAAACGATCCAAATTTCACAAACAGCGTTTATGAGCAATTATACAAAAAAGGACTTGACCCTATTAGTATAAATGAAGAAACTTCAACAGAATCTTCCGAAAAAATAATCTTTGCAGGAGCTTTAGTCAAATATCAAGAAGACGAATATCCTGTAAATTTAATTCACCAAAATTTAAATAAAGGTACAAATTCGGGTTATCTTTCAGAAGCCGAATTAGAAAAAGAATTTGTTCACGCTATTTGGATGCTATTAAGGACACAAATTCAAAAAATAGCTTTTCTCGAAGACCACGGCGAACTCAATGAAAACCAAACGCATGATATAATGACTTCATTGTCAAAATATTATCAAATCGACAGACTGAAAATGAATAATCAATTATCTGCTCTTGATAATTATGCTGTTGTTGTAATAGCCAAACCTTCAAAATATTTCTCCGAACGCGATAAATTTATTATTGACCAATATCTTATGAGAGGCGGAAAAATTATTTGGTTAGTTGAATGGACTCAAATTTCTATGGATAGTCTCCAAAGCAAAGTTTCTCAAATTACTAACATTAATGCTATCAATATTGAAGACCAACTATTTAACTATGGCGTTAGAATAAATCCGGATTTGATTCAAGATTTACAGTGTTTGTATATTCCTGTTTTTGTGAATACTCTTGATGGACAACCACAATTTGAACCCAAACCATGGTATTATTTTCCTTTAATTTTACCTGATTCTTTAGAAACCAACCAATTAGTGAAAAACATTGACCCAATTAGAACTAATTTCGTAAGTTCGATTGATACAGTTGGAAACAATCCAAATGTAAAAAAAACAATACTATTATCAACTTCCAATTTTTCTAAAACAATTATGCATCCTATTGATGTTTCTTTAAATATTTTAAGACAAAAACCTGATTATAAGACATTTTCAAAAAATAATATCCCTATTGCTGTTTTATTAGAAGGAAAATTTGCCTCAAATTATCAAAATAGACTTACATTAGATTTTGTTGAAAATAACGAATTTAATGTATTAGATGAAAGCGATCCGAAAGCTAAAATTATTGTTATTTCAGACGGCGATCTTATTCGTAATGAATATAAAAGTATGGGAGAAAAAATTCAACATTATCCACTTGGTTACGATAAATATTATTCTCAACAATTTACTCCCGGGAATACTCAATTTATGGTAAATTGTATTAACTATCTGTGTGCAAATGAAAGTTTTATCTCGTTGAGAATGAGAGAAATAAAAATAAGATTATTAAATCAAACCAAAGTAACTCAAGACCGCACTTTCTGGACAATAACGAATACAACGGTTCCAATTCTTGTAATCCTTTTATTTGGAATCGCTTTAAATTTATTTAGAAAATTGAAATATAAAAAATAATGATCAATTAAATCCAAATTGAAATTACAAAATATATCGCACTCTGTCTAATATTGATAAAAATAAATAATATAACAATGTTATTTTTAAATAGTTACATATTGTTTTTCGGAACACACGTATTTCCTGACTTTGACAATGCGACCCCCAAACGGATTTTCAAAAATTTTCGTCAAAAAGTATAGCAATAGATTTGTGTTTTTTAGTAATCAACATTGTTTTTGTCATAGTATCATTGCTGATTGGCAACTTGATTTTCAATGTAGTTATCGTTTTAGCAATATCCAAAACTTTATCAACACTCATATTTATACCATTTATTTTCAGTATTCTTTCAAGTTCTTTATATACTTTGCAGGCAACAAAACAAATGCAGACGTGCGCTTCAATGCGTTTTTTTGAAAAATGAAACATTGGTCGCAACTCCAGCGTTCCCTTTGTTATGCTAAAAGCCTGCTCTACTTGTCACTGTTCTCCATATTGTTCATAAACTGTTTTTGCTGGCAAAACCGTATTGATAATGTAACCCTTCAAGCCGTCCCATCGCTCGTCTTCAACAATTTTGCCGTAATTTATGGTCGCCTTTATCTCATCGCTTATTTTCAGAAACCTTCATATAAACGTTTATAACGTTCTGACAACTGTGAATGAAAATTTACTTCAAAAATAGAGGAAATATACTATAACATTGTATTTCTTATATATAATATTTTTTTATCCATATAAAATCATTAGTTACATATAAAAATTGTATAAAAATTTCAGAAAAAAGCATTAAATTTGCAATCAATAGTAAAAATAACAATTTAAAATATAAAAGAATGATTATCAATAAAATGGACGATATAATAGAAGTTGTAAAAACTCGTCCTAAAAAAAGATTAGTTGTAGCA
>JAITXI010000073.1 GCA_031284905.1 Bacteroidales bacterium | reverse complement strand
ATCTCTGAAAATAAGCGTTGTATCGTCCAATTTGTCAGCTATAAAAAATGATATTGCTGAATTTTGATATTCGCCTTCTCCGCTTCTATCAATGAATAAATTATATCTTTCCAAGTCGCCTTCCCAACCATTGGTTTTTATTATCAAAAATGTTGAAATGTCGTTGGCATTATTGCTTGTTTGAATTTTATAATCACCATATTTTGTCAACAGAAAACCATTTTCCAACATTTGCTGACTTGATTCATTAATTTTTTCTATTTCTGTTCCCAACATAACATACGATTGATTTTCAATCTGTTCCGTATTGTCTTCATTTGTTGGAAACAATTCTCCTCCTATTCCAAAAATTATTTCGTTATTATAGCTGTGACTTTGTTTTTGGTTTAGTCCGAAAAAATCGTCTCTGCCGATTCCTATAATTGTGCCGGAATAATTTTTACTGCTGTAATAGCTCCAAACGCTGTCTCCGGTACTACTATAATAGCTTCTCTCTTTAAGTGTTGCTCCGTACTTTATTGCCAAATAGCTTTCCCATTGATCGCGAGTTTTGTTTGTTAAATTTTTATTGAATATCAAAAATTCTGCTATTTTCCCCATAAACGGCAAACTGTCGCTACTTCCGAGATTTATTTCTCCCAATTCGTCTTGATTTCTCGGAAATGGTTGTGAATGACTCGTTACTACAGGTATTGTAAAATGCGATTTTGTATATTCGCTTGGCGAAATTCCATCGTATGTATTATTTGTGGTCTGTGATATTTGTGTCTTCGTGGTGTCAATAACTTGCCATAAATTTTGTTCGTTTGTACTGTCTATACTTTGATAAACCGTGAAAATCCTAAATCGACTTTCGTCTTTTGATATGCTCGGAATTTGTATTTTTATACCACCATCAATTTTTACTGCTTTGTTGTAATTTATTGTATCGAAATATAATCCTCCTTTTTCTGAAATAAAATTACCATGATTACTGTTACCGCTAACATCTCTCAAAATATCCGTGTCCAATGAAAGACTATCTGCCCGCAACCAAACTACCGGTTTTGTTACCCCAACTATATCTGAAATAAATAAATTTTGCCCACTTAAATATAATACATCTGATATTAATAAAAATGTTATAAAAAATTTACAACTTAATAATTTACATGATTTCAACATCTTATTCTTCTGAATGTTTGAAAATGTTCTCATAATTGGTAAAAAATATTTTATTTCCATAATTTATATTAAAAAATTTGCACAAATATATGACAATATAAAATAATTTCCAAACAAATTATTTTATATTGTTAAGTTTTTTTAGAAATTTTTGCTTTCTCGTTTCACTCCACAAGTTTCGCAATCATCAAATATTTGTACAATTTGAAATATAATTTCTGCGAATACTGAAAAAAATATAGCACGAACAAGTTCTGAAGTCAATTGACATATTGAAAAATAAAATTTCATATCCTGCTAAGATTTTATTGATTTATTGGTATGTCAAAAAAGAGTATATTTCCCGAAAGTTAAAAATAAGACAGTTAAAATAATTAAAGACTAAAAATCTATAGACAATTCCTCATCTGCCATTTACTGTTTACATTTGTTTACATTCCCTGCAACAACTACAAAAAAATCGTCTTTTTTTAGATATTTTTTTGCTAATTGTCGAATTTCGGTTGCTGTAATATTTTTTATTCGTTCAACAGATTGTTGAATCATACTTTTCTTCTGTTTTTTTAAAATTATAGCTTTCCAAACTTCTGATTGATTAAAAATTCCATCAACCGAAGACATAATTTCGCCCAACATATAATTTCTAACAACCTCTAATTCTGTTTTGGAAATTAAATTTTTACAAAGTTTTTCAGTTTCATTAAAAACTTCTTCAACTGTGTTATCTATAAAATCAATTCCAACATCTGAAACTATTTTCAAAACGACACAATCATCATACTCGGCTAAAAATGAGCCAATTCCATAAGTATATCCCTTATCTTCTCTGATATTTTTCATCAAGCGAGAACCAAAATATCCACCAAAAATTGTATTTAAAATATTCAAATCAATTAATTCCGAAACAGAAAGTTTTGAAAATTTATTTGCCATATAAATTGTTGCCTGAACAGAATTGTTAACTTCAATAAAAATATTTTTATTCACATCTTGCATAAAAGAATAAACAGGAGCAACGATTTTTTCTTCTTTATTCCAATTTGATGAAATATCAAGGTTCCCAAAATATTTATTCAATAATTTCAACAAATCATTATCAACAGCACCTGAAACAAAGCAAATACAATTTTTTGCAACATAATAATCTGATACAAAACGTTTTACATCAGTTAAATTTAGATTTTCAACGTCTTCTATTGAAATAATTTTACCACGAGGATTAGATTTTCCAAATATAGCAGCATTAATATGATTCCGAGCGACATATTTTGTAGTAACTTCTTGTGTTTTTATAGCTTCAATATACCTATTTTTCAAAATTTCAAACTCTGATCTTGGAATTGCAGGAGTCAAAATTAATTCAGCAAAAATTTTAATAACTTCATTTACAAACTGTTTAGGCACATTTAATCTAATTCCTGATTTATTAAAACTAACAAAAGTTTCAATTACACAGCCATAAAAATCAAAAAACTCAGAAATTTCATCAGGATTTTTATCAACAGGTGCTTCTTTAATTAATGTAGAGGCAAAAGTAGCTTCCATATAATTTTTTTCTAAATCACTACCTGCACCGAAAATAATATCAATTTTCACAATTTCCGAAGAAAGATTCGGAAAATAAAATATTTTTATTCCATTATCAAGATAAAATTTTTCGGGATCTACTAAATGAATATTTTTATAAGGAAATATTTTGGGTAATTTTCTTCTATTGATCATATTTTAAATTTCAGATACAAAATTAACTCATAATTTCTTATCTTTTTTTAAAAATTAACGACTAAATGAAATCAGTAAAGAAATATAAGTAAATTAATTTTGATACAAGTTAGTTTATTAACCAAAGATATTGTTTTTCGACTTGTACTTTTCCTTATTTATTTTCTATAATTTTTGTATTCTTTGTTATGTTATTGAATGAAAATTAATATCCTAAGATATATGCAAACATCAAAGGTACAACAATTGTAGCATCAGATTCAACTATAAATTTTGGTGTTGTTGGTTCAAGTTTTCCCCAAGTAATTTTTTCATTAGGAACAGCACCTGAATAAGATCCATAACTTGTAGTAGAATCGCTTATTTGACAGAAATAACTCCAGAAAGGAGTTTCTTCCCATTGTAAATCTTGAATCATCATAGGCACTACACAAATGGGAAAATCACCTGCGATTCCACCACCAATTTGATAAAAACCAATTCCTTTTCCAGAAGCATTTTCTTTATACCAATTTGCAAGGAAAGTCATATATTCTATGCCACCTTTTAAACATTTTGATGTAATTTCGCCACGAATACAAGCTGCAGCAAATAAATTTCCGGAAGTACTATCTTCCCAACCCGGCACAATTATTGGCAAATTTTTCTCGCAAGCTGCTAACATCCAAGAATTTTTAGGGTCGATTTCATAACCTGCCTTTTCTAAAATACCACTTCTTAAAATTTTATACAGATATTCATGTGGAAAATATTTTTCTCCTTTTTTTTCAGCTTCAGTCCAAACATTCAACAACTCTTTTTCTAAATGGCGAAATGCTTCTTCTTCCGGAATACAAGTATCTGTAACTCGATTTAGTCCTTTATCATATAATTCTTTTTCTTCATTTGGAGTTAAATCTCTATAATGTGGAACCCTAACATATTTACTATGAGCCATTAAATTAAAAACATCTTCTTCAAGATTTGCTCCTGTTGTTGTTATTATTTGCACTTTATCCTGACGAATCATTTCCGCTAAAGTTTTGCCTAGTTCTGCGGTACTCATTGCACCTGCAAGGGTAATCATCATTTTTCCACCTGCACTCAAATGGGCAACATAAGCTTTTGAAGCATCAATTAAAGTAGCAGAATTAAAATGTTTATAATTTTCTTCAATAAATTTTGATATTATTCCTGATTTTTCCATTTTATTTAGATTGTATTAAAAATGTATGTTAATATTTTATAAAATAATTTTGCTGTAAAAAATTCCGATATTTTATTATTATTCATTGGAGCCAATTCGACAATATCAAAACCGACAATATTTTTTTGTTTAGATAAAAGTTTTAATAGTTCTAAAGTTTCATACCAATGAAGTCCGCCCGGTTCCGGTGTTCCTGTTCCCGGAAGTATAGAAGGGTCGAAACAATCTAAATCAATTGTTAAATAAACATTATTTGATAATTGATTTACAACTTCTTGTTGCCAATTTTTTTGTGAATAAATATTTTCGGCATAAAATATATTATTTGGTCTTACAAATGGTTTTTCAGAAATATCCATACTTCTAATCCCAACTTGAATAAGATTTGTATTTTTAGAAGCCCAATGCATTGCACAGGCATGATTAAATTCCGAACCATTATAAGATTGACGTAAATCAGAATGAGCATCTAATTGCAAAACAGATAAATTTTGAAATTTTTCATTATGAGCCATAATCGCACCAATGCTTACAGAATGTTCTCCTCCAATCATTGTAAAAAATTTACCTGAATTAATTATTTCCAAAGTTTTAATTTTTACTTGTTTAACCATTATTTCAGGAATGCCATCACAAATCATTGATTCATAAAGAAATATGCCTTTTCTCCAGACTTCGGTATCAGATTCTAAATCATAGATTTCCATATTTTCAGAGGCTTCTAAAAAAGCTTCAGGACCAAAATCTGCACCTTTCCCATAAGTTGAAGTTGCATCATAAGGAATAGGCAATATTGCTATTTTAGATTTTTCAAAAGTAGCAAATTCTTCCGGTATTCCTGCATAAGTTCTTTTCATTTTCTTTCAATTATGGATAAAACGCATTTTCTATGTGTTCTATTGTAGTTTGAGAATTTTCATATAAAATTGCTATTATATCAAATCTTACATCTCCAAGATGTTGTATTTTATTAATATATTGATTGGCTGCCTCTATTAAAAATCTCTGTTTTTGTTTTGTTACAAAATTTTCAGGATTTCCCCAAAAATTTGATTTTCTTGTTTTTACTTCCACAAAAATTAACTCATTTTGCATTTCTGCAATAATATCAACTTCTTTATGTTTAAAATGCCAAGATTTTTCTAAAATTTTTCTTTTGTAAAAAATTTAGAGCTATATTCTCGCCTTCTTTTCCTAAATCGTTATGATTTGCCATCTTTATGAAAATTTTTGGCAAAATAATAAAAAGTTGATTTATTTAGTAACAACTAATTTTAAAGTTTTACTTACTTTGTTGTCATTCAATAATCTACAGAAATAATAACCTTTATCCCATTTACTACAATCAATATTTAGAACATTGCCTGATTTAGGATTAGCTTTAAAAATTTGTTTACCGAGGACGTTGTAAACTTCGATTGAAGTTTTAGCGTTAAAATCTGCACTTACAGTAAAAGAATTACTTGCAGGATTTGGAAAAATAGAAAAAATATTTCTATTTGCAGAAAAAGTTGAAGTTGAAATAGGGTCTGTTGTAAAAATGATTGTAAAAGTAAATTTGTCGTTAGCAGTTGCTTGTTCCCAAGTAGGAGCAGAATATATTGTCAATTCGACTGTTGATGTTCCAGGATTAGAGCCATGATAATATTCTAAAAATGTAAGTGCTTCTTCATTTGACAATAAGATAAAATTTAATGTTTCAACTCCAGGGAGACATTGTCCATCCGGAGTTTCTGTTGTTGAAGGAGCACAGATATTAGCAGAAGTTTCTCCTTCTCCGTTAGTAGCTAAATTAAGTTGTGTTTTCCTAATTTTATATGTTTTGCTATTTATATCTGAATTTTTTAAAGTAAAATAAAAATTAACATCTTCGTAAGGACTAGCTTGCACAGAAAAGCTATCACCCGAAACAACATTAGAAATAAAACTATGATGAGAAGAAGCATCAACTCTTTTTACTTCAACCTGTAATTGTGCAAATAAATTAAAACTAATTAATCCTAAAAAAGCAAGAAATAAAACTAATTTTCTCATAATGATATTTTTTACAAAGATAATAAATATTTTTTACAAAATCAACTGTTATTTTTTATTCTTTCAACAATAATTCCAAAATTTGGATAGCAGCTTTTGTAACCGAAGTTCCTGGTCCAAAAATTGCTGCTACACCTGCTTCATACAAAAATTGATAATCTTGCGAAGGAATAACTCCACCTGCAATTACAATAATATCTGGACGACCTAATTTTTTTAATTCCTCAATAACAGTAGGAACTAAAGTTTTATGACCGGCAGCCAACGAAGAAATTCCAAGAATGTGAACATCATTTTCGACTGCTTGTTTTGCGGCTTCTTCCGGAGTTTGAAAAAGTGGTCCCATATCAACATCAAAACCTACATCTGCATAACCGGTTGCAACAATTTTTGCTCCTCTGTCGTGTCCATCTTGCCCCATTTTTGTAACCATTATTCTTGGCTGACGACCTTCTTTTTCTGCAAATTTTTTGGTTAATTTGCAAGCATTTTCAAAATCTGCATCATTTTGTGATTCTGATGAATATACTCCTGAAATTATTCTTATCACCGCTTTATACCTTCCTGCTATTTTTTCGCAAGCATCTGAAATTTCACCCAGAGTTGCACGTTTTTTAGCTGCATCTACAGCTAATTCTAATAAATTACCTTCTCCTGTTTGTGCACACTTTGTAATTGCTTCGAGAGCCGTATCACATTCTTGTTGGTTTCGTTCTGATTTTAATTTTTGTAATCTTTTTATCTGAGATTCGCGTACAGCACTATTATCAACATCAAGAATATCAATTGGGTCTTGTTTTTCAAGTCGATATTTACTTGTTCCGACAATTGTTTGAGAACCACTATCAATTTTTGCTTGAGTACGGGCAGCAGCTTCTTCAATTCTCATTTTTGGAATACCGGATTCAATAGCTTTAGCCATTCCACCTAAATTTTCAACTTCTTCAATAAGTTTCCAAGCCTTATGAGCAATTTCGTGAGTTAAAAACTCAACATAATAAGAACCGGCCCAAGGATCAACAGTTCTACAAATATTTGTTTCTTCTTGAAGATAAATTTGAGTATTACGAGCAATACGAGCAGAAAAATCTGTCGGTAGCGCAATAGCTTCATCTAAAGCGTTTGTATGTAAAGATTGAGTATGACCAACAGCAGCCGACATAGCTTCAACACAAGTACGAGCAACATTATTGAAGGGATCTTGTTCTGTTAATGACCAGCCTGAAGTTTGAGTATGAGTTCTTAAAGCCAATGATTTTGAGCTTTTCGGATTAAATTGTTTTACAATTTTAGCCCATAATAAACGAGCGGCTCTCATTTTTGCAATTTCCATAAAATGATTCATTCCTGAACCCCAAAAAAACGACAATCTTGGGGCAAAAGCATCAATATCTAAACCTGATTTTATTCCTGTTTTTAAATATTCCAAACCATCGGCAAGTGTATATGCCAATTCAATATCATTAGTTGCTCCGGCTTCTTGCATGTGATAACCGGAAATAGAAATCGAATTAAATTTTGGCATAAACTTAGAAGTATATTGAAAAATATCGCCAATAATTTTCATTGAAAATTCTGGTGGATATATGTAGGTATTTCTAACCATAAATTCTTTAAGAATATCATTTTGAATAGTACCTTGTAATTCTTCAAGTTGGGCTCCTTGTTCAAGTGCAGCAACGATATAAAAAGCCATAATTGGCAAAACTGCACCATTCATAGTCATTGAAACAGACATCTGATTTAGCGGAATTTGGTCAAAAAGAATTTTCATATCTAAAATAGAATCTACTGCAACACCTGCTTTTCCAACATCTCCAACAACTCTTGGATGGTCAGAATCGTAGCCTCTATGGGTAGCTAAATCAAAAGCTACAGAAAGTCCTTTTTGACCTGAAGCTAAATTTCTACGATAGAAAGCGTTTGATTCTTCTGCAGTTGAAAAACCTGCGTATTGCCTGATTGTCCAAGGACGTTGAACATACATTGTTGAATACGGACCCCTCAAAAAAGGAGGCAATCCTGCCGCATAATTTAAGTGTTCCATATTTATTAAATCTTCAGAAGTATAAACTTGCTTAATTGAAATTTGTTCAGAAGTCAACCATAGATTATTTTTTTCATTTATTTTATCTGAAAGTTTAAAACTTGCCGGTGCTTGTTTTATGTTGATTGCAGAAAAATTTGGTTTCATTATTTTCAACTTTTTTTACAAAATTACAATATTTTTTCGTTTTTGTAAAACTAATTTATAAATATTTAAATATTTTTACAAATATCCTAAATGTAGTATAACTTACAAAACATTTATCCTATTGCTATTTATCCGAGAATCTCACATATTTGATAGATCCCAATTTATTTTATTCCAAATAAATCATAATATTCGGAAAGTTGATAATTGGTAGCAACATCTTTCATTTCGTTCCAAAGAACTTGATTTATTGGAACACCGTTTTTACTTCTTTCTACGAAATTGTTATGTTCTTTTTCGCCGGCAGTATATATTTTTTCACTTCCGGGCATTTTTTCAGAATTTCGTAATTCTCTTAAAATATTTCCGGTAATTTTTTTAAATTCGTCTAAATCTATAAAATTTTCAATATTTATTGCTATAAAAAAATGTCCGAGGCGGTATGGAACTTTTTTGCCATTTTCGTAACCCAATAATGCTTTCATAAAACCGCCACCTTGAAGTGCAGCAGAGAGAATTTCCACAACTGTTGCATAACCGTAACCTTTGTAGCCTGCCGTATCTTCTCCAATGCCGCCCAAAGGTGCTAATGCTGCAATTCCATTTACTAAATCGTCTAAAACTTCAATCGAATTAGTTTTTGAATTTCCTTCGCGGTCAATTACCCAGCCTTTTGGCAAATCTTTTCCTTCTTTTGCATATTGTTCAAATTTTCCACGTTGACTTACAGAAGTAGCACAGTCTAAAAAGAATGGAAATTCTTCATCGCTTGGCATTACAAATGTTAACGGATTTGTTCCGAGCATATTTTCTACTCCAAAAGTCGGGGCTATTGATGGACGGGCATTTGTTCCGGTTATCCCTATCATTCCGGCTTTTTCTGCCATAAGTCCGTAATAGCCTGCAATTCCAAAATGAGAACTGTTCCTGACAACGCTCATTCCCATTCCATAAGTTTTTGCTTTTTCAATACAAAGTTCCATAGCTTTTTTTGAGACTACATGTCCCATTCCGTTATTTCCATCAATAACTGTTGTTGTAGGACTTTCTCTAACAATATCTATTTTTGTTATTGGGTTTACTATTCCATCTTTTATTCTGTCTAAATATATTGGTTTTAGACGGTTTAATCCGTGTGAATCTATTCCTAATTTATCTGCTGTTAATAAAACATCTGCTATTATTTTTGCATCTTGTTCAGGTACGCCTGCTTCTGTTAATGCTGCTATATATATATTATTTATTGTTTTAAAATCTAATTTTTTCATTTCTTTTTATTTATTGTTTATTTTGTTTATTTCTTCTATATTTTTTAATACAAGTTTATATTTTGGATTTTTTTCTCCAACAGTTTTTTCTAAAATTTCCAATGCTTTTTCGTAATATTCCAATGCTTTTTGATAGTTTCCTTGCTCGAAGTACAAAGCACCAATACTATTATAATTCATAGCTGTGATAGGGTGCTCTTGTCCTAATATTTTTTCTTTGATTTTCAATGCTTTTTCGTAATATTTCAATGCTTCTTGATAGTCGCCCTGATTAGCGTATAACAATCCAATATTATGATAACTCCCTGCTGTATCAATATTTTCTTTACCTAATATTTTTTCTCTGATTTCTAATGCTTTTTCAAAATATTCCAATGCTTTTTCGTAATCACCTTTGTTGTTGAATACTAAACCTATATTATTATAAATTCCTGCTGTGTATGAATGTTCTATTCCTAATAATTTTTCTAAAATTTCTAATGCTTTTTCGTAATATCCCAATGCTTTTTGATAGTCGCCCTGATTATCGTATAAATTACCTATATTATTATAACTCATAGCAGTATCTATATTATCTATTCCTAATATTTTCTCTCTGATTTCCAATGATTTTTCGTAATATTTCAATGCTTTTTGATAGTCGCCTTGATTATAATATAACAATCCTAAATAATTATAACTTGTAGCTGTGTCGGGGTGTTCTTGTCCTAAAAAAGTTTCACGAATAAGAATTACTTTTTTGTAAATAGAAATTGCAGTTTCAAAATTAGAAATTTTTCCATAAAGTTCAGCAATGTTTGTAAGGGTTTGAGCAGCAATTAAACATCTATCTTTCGTAATTCCTTCTTTAAGCAAAATATTTCCTTCGGGAGTTTCTGTGAAATAACTTAAATATTCTGTTTCAATTTCTTTGTAACGCAAAAGTCGTTCTTTTATCTGATGAATTTCGTTTAAAGTTAAAATATCTTTTGATAAATTATTTATTTCTATTTTGGTTTTTTCTTCGGAAACATCTTCAAAAGAAATTTTTTTACTAATATAATCGTAGAAATCGGGAGCATAATCTTGTAATTTGAACTTCATGTCAGGTGTTAGAAAGAAAATCCAGACTTTATGTTTATTAGCCAAGAAATCTCGGCTCATATTGAGATTTAATAAATTTTTGTAACGATAAAAGTCTTCTTCTTGGTCTAAAAACGGATTAAGTGTAATTTGCAAGTTTAAAATAAAAAAAATCTTTTTATCAATATTTTGCAGGTAAAAATCATGAAGTGTTGAGGCATCATAATCTTCCGAATTATATGAATAATTAAAAAAAGCTATTTCATTATTGTTTTTGTAAGAATCTGCAATATGATTTTGCATTTTCACAGAGGCAAACACACAAAAAAAACCATTATTAGCAGTATTAATTACATGCGAAAAATTTGCAAAAGCGTAATTATTGTTTTTTTCGAGCATTATTTATCCGTTTTTTCTTTCTAAATATCTTTGAACCGAATCGCTTTTTAAATAATCTAAAATTAGCGGATGCACATCATACCAATTTTTACCATTTTCATATTCAAGTACAATTTGGCGTTGCATAAAGTCTAAAAGCATGTCTGTTTCATCTACAACGTTTTTATCGCTATTGATTTCTAAAAGTTTTTTAAAATCTTTTCCTTCAACAGTTCTGACGAGCCATTTTCTTAATTCATTTAGAGCATCTTCAAAATATTTTTTAGTAATAATATCATTATTTTCATATCTTGCATAATCAGACGCTTCATTTATACATTCAAAAACTTGACGAATAACTCCACCTGTTTTTTCGATAAGATAATCTAACCCGGCTTCTTCAAAAAGCGTTTCTTCGGCTCTACTATAAATAATATCTTTAATAATATCTACAGCGGATTGATTTATGGAATTGTCTATATTTTTAACTTTTATTGTCGGTAAACGTTTTATATTATATAGATAATCAATTTCGCCAATATTTTTTGAATAACTCATACTAATAGGAGCAGTATAAATTACCGGAAATTTCATTTGAGCCAAAATACTGTTTTTGAACATATTGATTAATCTTTCAGAATCAGTAATCTTATCCAGAGATTCAAAAATCAATATTGGTCTTTTAGCTTTCAAATGAGGAATAATTTGAAAATAAATTTGTTCAATTAAAAATTGCCAATCTGCAACCTTATATCCAATATTTTCTTTAATAATAGTTTTTACCGCATAATCTTTACTATAAGAAGATTTTACTTTTATAAATAATTCGGCAAAATATTTTAATGAAAAACCTCCGCCTGCCTCAGTTGAGACTTTGTCGGAATCAACAATTTCTATTAGCTTGTCTATTTTATTGAAAACATTAAATATGTTTTTCACATCATCTTCTTGCAATGAAATTTTATTTTCTTTTGCAATATTGATAATTGCATCTGTAATTAGAAGCATTATATCCCAATAGTTTATTGTATTTAGGTCGCTTTCTTTTTCACAATCAATAACAACTGTTTGATGAAATTCATTCTCAAATTGTATTTTCAAATTATTCAATTCTGTACTTTTTCCGCTACCTCTATGTCCAATCAAGATGCAAGCAGATTTTTCACTTCCACTTGTTACTATTTCAAAAATTTTTTTTAAAGGAGATTGATTAGGATTGTTTGTTCTTTCTTGAATTGTTTCGACATATAAATCCATGTCTATTTCGGTCAAAGGCATTGGATTAAAAGATTTTACAATATCTTTTATTTTAGTAGCCTTTGTTATTTTTGGTAGATTTTGTTGAGTTGCCATAATTAATCTAAATTATAATAATACCTACAAAGATAATAAAAATACAAATTATTTTCTAAATTTTTTAATTTTTATATATTAAAGCTATTGCTTGTGCAGAAATCCCTTCTTCTCTGCCTTCAAATCCTAATCCTTCGGTTGTGGTTGCTTTTATTGAAATGCAATTTTCTTCAATTTCCAATACCTTTGCCAAAACTCTTTGCATTTGTGGTATATAGTCTTTTATTTTTGGGTTTTGAAGTGATATTACGCTGTCTATATTATTTATACTATATTGATTATTATCAAGTAGTTGTTTTACGTTTTTAAGTAAAACTTTTGAGTCTATGTTTTTGTATTTATTGTCGGTATCGGGAAAATGAAATCCAATATCTCGAAGATTTGCGGCTCCTAAGAGTGCATCACAAATTGCATGAATAAGAACATCACCGTCAGAATGTGCAACACAACCTTTTGTGTGAGGAATTTCGATGCCACCTAAAATTAATTTTAAATCTTCTTTTAATTTGTGAACATCGTAACCTGTTCCTATTCTAAAATTCATTTTTAAGAAATGAAATTATTTAGATTTATTAGATGATAAATCGTTAAAGTTGAATTTCAAAGTAAATCTAAAAGTATTTGCTAATGGATTATTTTGAGTAACAGGTAACAAATAAGATACATCAAGACCAAAAGCGCTTAATTGTAAACCTATACCAAAAGTTACATACTTACGGTTTCCTTTTTTAGCATTTTCGTTAAAATAGCCTGCTCTTAAAAAGAAAGTTTCGTTGTAAGCATATTCTAAACCTATTGAATGAGTAAATTCAGCCATTTCTTCTCTAAATTTTGAACCACCAAATTCTACTCCCGGAGCATCAGCCCAAGAAGTGAAAAGGGCTGCAGGTACAGATATTTCTCTTGGGTCTTTAGCTCCTTCAGGCTCTTTAACAATATATTCTCCGGAGGAAACTATTTCTCCATTAGGTAAAGTGTCTCGAGTGCTATAATATACAACAGGAGTTGGAACTAGCAATTTATTTATATCGTAAGTAAGCATAATTCTATTATAGTCGTCAATTCTTAGAGCATAAGACAAACCGGTTCTAAAGTTTGTAGGAATAAAATCTCGATAATCGTTACTTGTATAAGTAATTTTATTTCCAATATTTGAAATATTTATTCCCCAAATAATAGTTGAAGGTATTCCGAAAGTTGTAATGTCGTCATTAAGATAGGTAAAAGAAACATCAGCAGCAGCAGCTATTCCTGCTTTAATTTTAACATTATCATAAGACATACCGGCAGCAAGATTACTATAAATAAATCGAAGGGCGACCGAACCTGAAAACCTATCGCTTAACAAACGAGCATATCCAAAATCAACAGCTAATTCGTGAGGATTTCTTGATCCCATATCTCCACCTCTTTCGTCTCTTAATTGAATGGCTCCCAAATCGAAATATCTAAAAGAAGCACTTAAAACATTTTCTCTGTTTATTTTAGCATAACCTGAAACATAAGCAAGGTTCATGTCATTGATTAAATGGCGTAACCAAGGCGAATAAGAAATCGCAAGCCCAAAACCACTATCCTGACCTTTATCCATAAAAGCGTATTTTGAAGGATTGTAATGTTGGGAACCCACATCAGGAATCGTAGCAACACCGGCGTCTCCAAGTGCTCCACTTCTTGAATCAGGAGCAATTAACAAAAATGGAACAGTAGTAGTAATTGTATTACTACCACTTAATATGTTTTGTTTTGTACCTATCTGAGCCTTCAATAACACTGTCGCTAATAATAACCCCAATGTAATAATTATGTGTTTTAAATTCATTATTATATTTTAATTTACATTGAAACGCAAGTAAATAATATTTATTGTTTTTAAAAAAATATTTTAGATTTATGACTTTTGATATGCGATATGTATATTTCTCTTTGCAATCGTTTATTTTTATAGATTCAACTTTCGCAAGTTTCCTTTAAGTTGATTGCACAAAGTAATTTAGATTTAACATATTTATAAGTTGTTCATTCTCAGTGATAATGTTCGTTAATAAAAAATCGAGGTCAAACTCAAAATAATCTGACAGTTTTGTTATAAATTCTTTTATAATCAAACAAATACGTTCTTTGACATTCAGTTCTAACGTTTCTGACTTTGCCTGCCGAAAAAGCACGCCTAAACTCTCGTAACTTTCAAATCGCTTGACAACAGACAACAGGTTGTATTGCAGCATACATAGCGTTGTAGTAGCAATTTGTGCGTTAAAATCTCGCGACTCGCACTTGCCCAAACGTAAATACTGCTTACATTCCTTGGGAAAAACCTCTATAGTCCAGCGAGTTGCATAAATTTCATACGCTGTAGCAAAATCAAGTTTTGTGTTTGTGGTCAAAAGTCCGTGCCATTTTCCGCGTTTGCCAATGCGACAGAAAATAATTTTTACAGAAATACCTTATAAAATCAACAAGCAGTTCGTATGAGTAACAATTTAGTTTTTTGTGATACTTCATTTTTATGTTTGAACGCTTAGTATATGACAGTAATTTGCTAAAATTCAATAAATTACCTTTGTATAAATATTGCGTTGTGTTATTTTTTATCATTCCAAGAAAATAACATTTTATGCGTCTTGTGGAGATAAATTTGACAACTTTTTCATTGCAAAACCAACTTTGGTGTCAAACCATATGGTTTGTAATTTTTCTTTTTTCGTCGCCTTTTTCGCCGTGAAGTGAAAAATCAAGTCCATAAAAACTTGTAGCATCGTGATAACAAAGGAATAAACCCTTGAAATAAAACACTTTGTGTGTAATGAGAAATATCCTTTATCTCAAACAGTGGAAACAATATTAAAAGTATAAACCTTTGATATTCAGAGTGTTATGTATTGGATTTATCAACTGACCGAAACATTGTGTCAGAAATTTTCAAAGAACGAAGCTCTGAGAAAAGAGTTTGAAATGCTTTGTCGTCCGAATTGAAATATTTTTTGAGTTCTGAAATATTTTTTATACTTTTGTGCTGTAACATAATTTTTGGGTTTTTGTTTTACAGCACAAAGTTACTGAATTTTAGCGACTTATTAAAATATTATGCTACTTTTTTATTGTAAATCAGATAGTTAAATGACTTGCGAAAGTTGAATAATTTTAATTTGATTACGAGTAGCTAATTTGTTATAACCTGAGTTCGGGATAATTATGGATAAAAAAACAGGAAAACAAATTTTTTTCTGTTTTTTGTTCGCTTATCTCGAACTCAAGTTAAAAATATAATAACCAAAAAAAATGTTTTGAAATTTAAAAAAAAGTATTAACTTTGCAAAAATTTTAAAGTAGATTTGCGAGGGGGGGAAGTTCCCCCTTGCTGTTTAAATAAAAAGAATGGTAACAAAAGAAGACATATTATTAGCTATTAACGATTTTCTATCAGAATCACAATTTGTTATAGATGTGAAAATTAGTAGCAGAAAAGATATAATTATTCTTGTTGATGATTTTAATGGAATTTCGATTGACGACTGCAAAAAAATAAGCAAATTAATTTCTGAAAAATTTGATACCAAATTAGATGAATATTCTTTAGAAATAAGTTCGCCTGGTTTAACAAATCCGTTTAAAGTTTTAAAACAATATCAAAAAAATATTAATAAAGAAGTAGAAATAGTAATGAAAGATGGCGAAAAATTACAAGGAACATTACTTTCGGCTAACGAAAATAAAATTATTGTGGAAACTACATATATTCAAAGAATAAACAATAAAAAACAAGAAATAAAAACACAAAACGAATTATTATTAACAAATATAAAAACAACAAAAAATGTAATTTCATTTCAATAAAAATTAAAACATTATGAAATCACAAAATAATTTAGTAGAAACCTTCGTAGAATTTAAAGAATTAAAAAACATAGACCGCCCAACGATGATAGGGGTATTAAAAGATGTTTTTTCAAGCACATTATTGCGCCAATATGGAGAAAATTGCAAAATCGAAGTAATAGTAAACGACCAAACAGGAGATATAGAAATATGGCGAACAAGAATAGTCGTTGCTGATAAAGATTTAAAAGACGAATTTTCTCAAATATCATTAACCGAAGCGAGAAAAATAGACGAAGATTTTGAAATAGACGAAGAATATTCAGATGAGATAAAACCATATGAGTTAGGTCGAAGAACAATTTTAGCTCTACGTCAAAATTTGCAAAATAAAATCAGCGAAAGAGAAAAAGATAGTATTTATCTAAAATATAAAGAAAAAATAGGTCAAATAGTTGTAGGAGAAGTTCATCAAGTTTGGACTAAAGAATTAATGGTTTTAGATGAAGGCGGAGTAGAACTTATTTTGCCAAAATCAGAACAAATTACAAACGATAAATTTCATAAAGGTGATACTATCAGAGCCGTAGTTGATAAAGTAGAATTACGAAATAATACTCCTGTTATAAAACTTTCCAGAACATCTCCAATTTTTTTAGAAAGACTTTTTGAATTAGAAATTCCGGAAATATTAGACGGAATTATCACTATCAAAAAAATTGTCAGGGCACCTGGTGAAAGAGCAAAAGTAGCAGTAGAATCTTATGACGAAAGGATTGACCCTGTCGGAGCTTGTGTAGGAATGAAAGGAAGTCGTATTCATGGAATTTGTCGAGAACTTCATAACGAAAATATTGACATTATTAACTATACAAATAATATTCAATTGTATATTCAACGAGCTTTAAGTCCTGCAAAAATTACTTTGATAAAAACACATCCCGAAGAACGTCAAGCAGAAGTATATTTAAGTCCTGATCAAGTTTCATTTGCAATAGGAAAAGGCGGTTTAAATATCAAATTAGCAATGCAATTGTTGGATTATCACATAGACGTATATCGCGATTTAGCCGAAAATGAAGACGATGTCGAATTAGAAGAATTTACAGATGAAATTGATACTTGGATAATAAAAGAATTGAAAAAAATAGGTTGCGATACAGCTCGTAGCGTTTTAAATCTTTCAAAAGAAGATTTATTAAATCGTACAGATTTGGAAGAAGA
Source organism: Bacteroidales bacterium (assembly GCA_031284905.1). GTDB lineage: Bacteria > Bacteroidota > Bacteroidia > Bacteroidales > ML635J-15 > Bact-19. The sequence continues at coordinate 6,730 of JAITXI010000073.1, read as the reverse complement.
ACAAATTGATGACGTATTAGAAATATTAAAATCGGAATTTGAATAGAAATTATTTAAAAAAAGAAAAATTAATTTATGAGTTTAAAAGAAAAACCGAAAAGGCTCAGTGCTCTTGCAAGAGAATATAATATTGCAGTTCCTACTATTATTAAATTCCTTGAAGACAAAGGTTTTACAATAGAAAACAATCCTAATTCAAAAATCCCCGTTGAATGCATTCCCATTCTTGATGTACAATACAAAGAATCAAAAGCTATCAATGTAAAGGCTACTCAAATTACAGAACTGGCAAAAGAAACAAAAAAAGTAAAAGAAGAAGAGACGGTGATAATCGAAACAAATTTAGCAACTACAGAAAAAAATATTAATGTCAAAAGTGATATTGAAGATGAACACTCTTTGGAAACAGAAAAAAACATTCAAACAGGAGCAATTGAACCGGAAAATACATCTAAAACAAAACGTGCAAAACACGAAATTATTCCACTCGAAGAAGAAATAGAATTTGATAATGGTCCCAAAATTTTAGGGAAAATTGATCTCAAAGAAATAAATCAAAGTACTCGCCCTAAAAGTAAAACAAAAGAAGAAAAAGAAGAAGAATTAAGAAAAAAGGAAGAGTTAAGAAAAGAAGAAAAAAAACAAAAAGAAGAAAAAAAACAAAAAGAAATAGCTCAAAGAAAAGAAGAAAAAAAACTTCTTAAAGCTAAAGAAGAAGCTGAAAAAAAATTACAACTTGAAAAAGAAGTTCAGGCAAAAGAAGTAGAAAAATCAAATTCTTTTAAAACAGCTACAAATATTTCTATTAAAGAACCCGAAAAAGTTGAAGTTTTTATAGAAACAAGAGTTGAAAAATTAGAAGGGCCAATAGTTCTGGGAAAAATAGACCTTTCAGTTTTCGACAAGCACAAACAAGATGCTGAAAATAAAAAAATATTAGCAAAACAAGAACGTCAAAAAAGCAAAGAAGAAAAAAATAAAACAAAAGAATTAATCAAAAAAGACAAACGCGAAAAACGTAAAAGAATCAGTAAGATTAAAATTAATACTGATGTAAATAAAAATCCCGGATTAATAAAAAAATCTCCTCCTAAAACTTTGTTTAAAAGAAATGCTAAACCTGAAATATCTCAAGAAGATATTCAAAAGAAAGTTAATGAAACTTTAGCAATTCTCACAGCTCCAAAACAAAAATCTAAAGCTACTAAATTTAAAAAAGAAAAACGAGAAAATATTCAATTACGACAATTCGAACGTTTGGAACAAGAAGAAGCAGAAAAACAAATTCTTAAAGTTACAGAATACGTTACAGCAAATGAACTTGCCACTATGATGAATGTCCCTGTTCCGGAAGTTATTGGAAAATTCATGGAACTCGGGAAATTAGTTTCTATGAATCAACGAATTGATGCAGAAGATATGGTTTTAGTTGCAAACGAATTTAATTTTAATGTAGAATTTGTTAGTGCTGATATTACTACCGAAGAAGAGGAAGATGAAGGAAATCCGGAAGATTTTGTTGCTCGTCCTCCAATTGTAACTGTTATGGGACACGTTGATCATGGGAAAACAAAATTATTAGATTTTATCAGAAAAACCAATGTTGTTTCAGGAGAAGCTGGTGGAATTACACAACATATCGGAGCTTATAGCGTAAAATTAACCGATGAGAAAAGAATTTCTTTTTTAGATACTCCCGGACACGAAGCTTTTACTGCAATGCGTGCTCGTGGTGCTCAAATTACTGACGTGGCAATTATCGTTATTGCTGCCGATGACAACGTCATGCCTCAAACTGTTGAAGCTATTAACCATGCCAATGCAGCCAAAGTTCCAATTGTTTTCGCTATTAACAAAATTGACGCTCCCAATGCCAATCCTGAAAAAATTAAGGAGCAATTAGCAAATATGAATTATCTTACCGAAGATTGGGGCGGGAAATATCAATCTCAAGAAATATCCGCAAAACAAGGTATTAATATTGATATACTTCTTGAAAAAGTTTTATTAGAGTCAGAATTATTAGACCTGAAAGCTAATCCCCATAAAAAAGCTGTTGGAACAGTTATAGAATCTTCTTTAGACAAAGGTCGTGGATATGTCGCTACTTTATTAGTACAATCCGGAACTTTGAAAGTTGGAGATATAGTTTTAACCGGTAGTAATTATGGAAGAATTAAAGCTATGTTCAACGAAAGAGGCGAAAAAGTTAAAACAGCGGGTCCTTCAATGCCTATATTAATTTTAGGATTAAACGGAGCTCCACAAGCAGGCGATAAATTTAAAGTAATGGATTCAGATGCAGAAGCTCGAAATCTTGCATCTAAAAGAATCCAACTCCAAAGAGAACAAGATATTAGAACTCAAAAACATATTACTTTAGAAGAAATCGGAAGACGACTTGCACTAGGAAATTTCAACGAAATTAACCTTATTGTAAAAGGTGATGTTGACGGCTCTATTGAAGCTCTTTCAGATGCTCTTATGCAACTTTCAACCGAACAATTTGCTGTAAATATTATTCACAAAGCTGTAGGTCAAATTATTGATGCAGACGTTAGTCTTGCTGCCGCTTCAAATGCAATTATTATTGGTTTTAATGTTAGACCTTCTGTAAGTGCAAGAAAAATGGCAGAATCAGAAAAAATCGAAATCCGTTTGTATTCAATAATTTATGATGCTATTAACGAAGTTAAGGACGCTATGATTGGTATGTTATCCCCTACTTATAAAGAAACAATTTTAGGAAATGCTGAAGTTCAACAAGTCTATAACATTGGAAAAGTAGGAACTATTGCAGGATGTATGGTTACAAATGGAAAAATCATGAAAAAATCTAAAATTCACCTGCTTAGAGATGGAAAAGTCGTTTATACAGGCGAATTATCATCATTAAAACGTTTTAAAGATGACGCTAAAGAAGTTACTGTTGGTCTTGAATGCGGTTTAAGTTTAGAAAGATTTAACGATATTAAAGTCGGAGATATTATTGAAACTTATGAACGTGTTGAAGAAAAAGCAATATTATAATTTTCTTCTATCAATTTTATTTACTACATTACTACTCGAAAATTAAAAAATTATTAAATTAATTATGAAACCATTATTTACTCAAGAATACGTTAAAATATTACAATATTCAAGGGAAGAAGCTATTAGAACCGGAAATAATGTACTTCTTCCCGAACATTTATTTTTAGGAATACTTAGACACGAAAATAATATTGCTGCTAAACTTCTTGAAAAATTAAATATTAATATTAATAACATAAAATCTACTCTTGACGATAAATTAGACTTTAAAACTTCGTTGACTTTCAACCAAATAGATAAATTGGTTTTTTCTACTCAAACAGAAATGATTATCGCCAATTCAATTATCGAAGCTAAAAATAAAGGATGGAAAAAAACATTAATACATTCATATCATTTATTGTTATCTATTTTTAATAGCGAATTTAGTAATGGCGTTCTTACATTTGCATTGTGGAAAAATAAAACCCCTTTAATTTATGATAAATTACAAGAAGATATTCTCAATTTTTTAATAACGGAAAAATCATTAATAGAATCTCCTGCAAAAATAAATGCTGATTACTTTTATTTTCTTTCTTTTATGACAAAAATTTTAAATCACTCAATAGACATATTTGATGAATTTAAAGATAAGGATATTAAGAAAAAATCAAAAGAAATAATGAAATTTATAGTTGAAATTTTAAAAACTTCTGAAGAAGATATCAATAAATTTGACTTAAATTTCTTAAGTAAAGATTTAGAAAAAATTCTTTCAGGAAAAGATGATAATACTTTTCTGGATTTTTTTGATGATAAATTATTCCCCAAAAATTCTGATGATGACGATTTTGACTACGAAGATGACGAGGATGACGATTTAGAGCTTCTTCCAAAGGATGACCCATTTACTAAAACAAAAGAACACAAATCTATTTTAAAACATTACGGCACCGACATCACTAAATTAGCCAAAGAACATAAAATTGATGCTATTGCAGGAAGAGAAAATGAAATTGATAGATTAATATATATTTTAGGGAGAAAGAAAAAAAATAATCCTGTTTTAATAGGAGAATCAGGAATTGGAAAAACAGCTATCGCAGAAGGATTAGCCTTAAGAATTATAAAAGAAAAACAAAACAATAATTTAGCAAATAAAAGAATAATAAATCTTAACATGGCTTCTTTGGTTGCAGGAACTATGTGGAGAGGTCAGTTTGAAGAAAGATTAATGAAGTTGATAAAAGAACTAAAAGATAATCCTAATGTCATTGTTTTCTTTGATGAAATTCATACAATGCTTGGAGCCGGAAGTTCTGTCGGAGGTTTGGATGCTTCTAATATCTTAAAACCTGCTCTTGCTCGTGGCGAGTTTCAATGTATTGGAACTACAACGCTAAGTGAATATAAAAAATCCATAGAAACTGATGCAGCTTTAGAAAGACGTTTTCAGAAAATTATTGTAAAAGAACCTTCAGAAGCAGAAACTCTCAAAATTCTACATTCAATAAAAAAATCTTATGAACAATATCATAGCGTAAAATATACTGATAAAGCTATTGAAGCGTGTATAAAATTAAGTACTCGATATATTACCGATAGAGCCTTACCCGATAAAGCAATAGATATTCTTGACGAAGCTGGAGCAACTGCTAATACTAAACTGCAAAATAATAGTCCTTCTACGATTTCTGAACTCCAAAAGAAAATTAACTCTCTAAAAAGGGGTAAAATAGCTTTTGCAAAAAAACAAGAATATGAAAAAGCATCAGAAGTTAATGATGATATGAAAGTCTTGGAAAAAGAATTATTTAGCGAACAACAAAAATTAAAAGACAATTTCATAGAAGTTGATGAAAATTTTATTGCTGAAATAGTTTCAACTATAACAAATATTCCGGCTAATAAATTGGCTACAAATGAAGCTGAAAAATTGTTGAAAATAAAAGACGTTTTAGCCGAAGCTGTTATAGGTCAAGAATTTGCTATTGAAGAAATTAGTAATGCTATTATTCGTAATCGTGCTGGTATTAGAAATCCAAACAGACCTATTGGAAGTTTCATTTTTCTTGGTACAACCGGAGTTGGAAAGACTCATCTTGCAAAAATTTTATCAAAATATATGTTTAATTCTGATGATGCTTTAATTAGAATTGATATGAGCGAATACATTGATAAAATTTCTTTTTCAAGACTAATAGGAGCTCCTCCCGGATATGTTGGTTATCAAGAAGGTGGGATGCTTACTGAAAAAGTTCGTCGTACTCCTTATTCTATAATCTTACTTGACGAAATTGAAAAAGCTCATCCGGATATTTATAATATTCTTCTGCAAATTTTAGACGAAGGTCAGGTTACTGACAGTTTGGGTAGAAAAATTAATTTTAAAAACACCATTCTAATCATGACTTCAAATATTGGAACCCGACAAGTTGCTGAATTTGGAAAAGGAATTGGTTTTGATACTTCTGCAAATATTGCAAATTACGATAAAAATGCTCAAAAACTTATCGAAAATTCTCTAAAAAATACTTTTCGTCCTGAATTTTTAAATCGTATTGATGAAATAATTATTTTTAATTCACTTTCTTATGAAAATATTTTAAAAATCATTGATTTGGAATTAGAAGAAATTCGTGTTCGCATAAAAGAAATGGGTTACGATTTTAGAATTACAGATAAAGTTAAAAAACATATTGCAACTTCCGGATTTGACCAAAAATATGGAGCACGTCCTTTGAAACGAATTATTCAAAAACAAATTGAAAATAAAATTTCTGAAATCATTCTTTTAGGAACTCTCGCAAAAGGAAATACAATTTGTTTTGATATTAATGAAGCTAAAGAAATTATTTATTTGATAGAATAATAATTTAATTTTTATGCATAAAAAATTAAATAAATTAAAACCAAAACAATTAGATGAATTATTTAATAACTTTCATGAAAAAGAATTTGCCAACTTCGATTGTTTAACTTGTGCCAATTGTTGTAAAACATTAGGACCACGACTTTCAAATATTGATATTGAACGATTGGCAAAAAATCAGAAAATTAAAATATCAGATTTCTTTGAAAATTATTTAAAAATAGATGAAGATAATGATGTGATTTTCAACAATTTACCATGTCCTTTTCTAATGGACGACAATTATTGCAGTGTATATAAAAATCGACCGAAAGCTTGTAGAGAATATCCTCACACAAATCAAAAAAATATTAAAAGCATTTTAAAACTTTGTGTAAAAAATTCGGAAACTTGTCCGGTAGTGAAAAATATTTTTTTGAAATTAAAGAAAATTTAATCAGCATTGAACATTCTTCAAAGTAATTTTTTTGTAAATGTAAAATAATACTAAAAATAAGGTGCAGTTGGTTTGGTATCTTTTACAACCTGAATTCGGGATAATCAAGTAAAAAAAGTATAAAAATTTTAGTAAATGTGCATATTTTCATTATATTTATTGTTGAAAATAAATTATTTAAATAAAGATTATGAGCATAGTTACCAAAGACAAAGTTATAAAAATTTTTTGTATTACAGACGATTTTTGGGACAGACGTATTTTATGGGGAGAAGTAAAAATGAATTTTAAAAAACAAGAACAAAATAAATAAAAATAATTAAATTTGTAATCAAAAAAAGCGATGGAAAATGAAATAATAACATATTTTTTGCCGACAGAATTGCTATTACATTTTGACATAGTAT
>JAITXI010000062.1 GCA_031284905.1 Bacteroidales bacterium | reverse complement strand
CTAACTCTGTCAAAAATCATCTTGAAACTATTTTAAACTTTTTTCATAATAGACTTACTAATGCTAATGCAGAATCTTTTAATGCTAAAATAAAACTCTTCAGGGCTAATTTAAGAGGTCTGTCTGATAACGCTTTTTTCCTCTTTAGACTTCACAATATTTTAGCTTTCTCCCCATAAAATACGTCTGTCCCCAATATTGAATAATGGTTTTTCTGATATTAATACATAAAATCTAACTAATAAATTCTATATCTACTTAAAAGAATGTCATATTTTTGAAAAGCGGAGAAAAAATTGCAACATAAAAAGAAAAACATTCCTTAAAAAAGAAAAATAAATTTGTGATTTTCAAAATAATGTATAATTTTGCAAAAAAATTTATAAATTATGAAAAAACTTTTAATATTTTCTTTTTATGTTTTAATATTTTCTGTTTTACATGCCCAATCATTTGAAAATAAAAGTGTTAAAGTTGAGGATAAATCATTAATGAACAATTCGTTTCCACCGAAAAATTTTTTAGTCAATTCTGACGATGACTATTATTATGTTTTTTATAACAGATCTTATCAAAAACCTAGATGGGCTTGGGATAATTATTTATTAGTGATGAATAAAGATTTAAGCAGTTTCAAGAAAATTGAGTTAAAATTAGACAAAAATGAAACGTATTTTGGAGTTTTCTTTTCTGAAAATCATTTTAATCTTATTTGCTCAAAATATAATAGTAAATCAAAAACTTCGGATATTGTAAGAAAAATTTACAATAAACAAACAGGAATATTTATTACAACTGAAATATTAGCAACAATTTCTACACCTTCAAAGTCGCCGGTAAATTTAATGGAAATTGGAAGTCGTAAAATATTATTATATGGATATTCTGCAATGTCTCCTGATAAAACAAAATTTGCTATTTCATTTTTAACCGAAAATAAAGACAATAAAATTAATTCGGTTCATAACATAATTTTTAACCAAGCAGGAGAAGTTATCTTGAATAAATTAGAAGCGTTACAAATATCAAATTCAGAATTTCTTGTTCAGGATATAGCACTTTCAAATGAGGCAATACTAGCTAATATTTATTACTCAATACCCAAAGATAATAAATCGAAAGACCAATCTAAATATATAGACGTTACTTTTATTAGTGAATCTATTAATGAGCATATTTCTATTAAGTTAGGAGAAAAAGAGTCAACATCTACACGTATTAAATATTTAAAAAACGGGAACTTGTTTTTCACAAGTTTATTTAAAGAAAAAGGTTCAGAAATGCCTTCTAAACTAATCACTGCAATTTTTGATATGGAAGATATAAAATATCAAGATTTAATATTTAATGAAATTCCAAAAATGCCTGCAAAAAGTCCAAAAACCAGTGTCGGATTACTAACAATACCGCAAGAAAGGGATTATTCAATGGTAATTTCAGATATTAAAGAATTTGAAACCGGAGAAATTTCGATTATAGCAGAGCAAACAGGTGTATATTATGAATCACGAACATTTGGAAACGTTAAAGAATATTATCCAATATTTTTAAAAGGTAATATTGTAACTTTTTTTGCAAATAGCGATGGAGAAATTACATCAAATGATGTATTTAAACATTGCCAAGAAACTTCTTCTGTAGAACCATCTTTTTACGCTTTTCTTTATAATAATAATTTATATTATATCTTTAATGATAATCCTTCAAATTCCGATGGTAAAGATGAAATAAAAAAATTCTCTCCCGATTTAAGCTCATCAGTCAATGCAGTAATTAAATATAGAAAAATTTTCAACGAAAACGAGCAAAAGACTTTTTATTTATCAAATGAAACAGGTGAAGAACGGTATCTGTATGGATTTTTATTTCAGAATGAAAATAAATTATTAGTTAGCTATAAAGAAAAGTCTATTTTTTATTTTGATTTTATTTCTCTTGAATAATTCATAAAATTTAACCTAAAAATATCTATGAACCTAAAAAATCACTTATAATTTGAGCATTATTTTTAAAACTATGAAAAAAAACATTTTTATTTTTATTTTTATTTTTTCAATTTTTTCGCTATTTTTAGCACGAGCGGGCAACGATATTTCAGATTTTTCGAGACTAAAATCTAATGGCGAACTTCCGACACAATTGAAAAACCGAAGCAATTCTGATGATCCCGGAACCAAATATCTTTTTTCATTAGCAGAAAAAGGATTATTACTTTATGGAAACGAATTAAATAAGTATGTAGAAAACATTGCAGACATTTTGCTGAAAAACGATCCGAAAATTCGCAAACAACTGAATTTTTATATTGTTAAATCACCGGAAGTAAATGCTGTTATTTTGAAAAACGGAGCAGTTTTAATAAATATAGGATTATTAGCTCAAATAACAAATGAAAGTGAATTAGCATTTATCTTAGGACATGAAATTATTCATTTTACCGAACATGTAAAAAAATACGAAAATGATAAAACTAAAATAACATCATTAAATAATTATATAGCATATCAACAAAATTCACGTGAAGACGAACTCGAAGCCGATAAACTTTCTTTAGAAAGATATTTTATCAAATCGCCATATTCACTTGAAGCCTTAAATAATGTTTTCGATGTTTTAATGTTTGGTTATTTGCCTTTTGACGAAATTCCTTTCCCAAGAACAGAAGTCGAAACCGAATTTTTCAAATTTCCTGATAATTACTTCCTTCAAAATGTAAAAGAAATTCGTAATCGCAACGATTTTATTGATACATTAAGTACTCATCCAAATATTAAAAAACGACAACAATTTCTTGAAAATTTTCTCGAAAAGAATATTGATAATGGTAAAACTTTTGTTCAAGATGAGATTTTATTTATAAAAATTAAAAATTTGGCAAGATTTGAATGTATTAATTCTTATCTTACAATACACGATTATGATAATGCCATTTACAATATTTTTGTTTTAAAAAAACAATTTCCTAATAATAAATTTTTAGAAATTGCCGAAGCAGCAGCATATTACGGGTTTCATAAACACAAGACTAATGGTAATATTTCAAATGTTCTTCAAGAATACAAAAAAGTTGAAGGAGAGAAACAACAAATTGCTTATTTTTTGCAAAAAATTAATAAAAAAGAAGCTAATTTGTTTGCAATAAGAAAATTATATGACGTTTTTCAAAAAAATAAAACAAATAAATTTGTTGAAAAAATGATAGACGATTGTTTTTACGATTTAATTAAAGAGAACAACATGCTTCTGACAGATTTTTCCGACTACGCCGAAAACGAAATTATTGATACTTTATCTGTCCAAAATCAAACACCTGATACGACTGAATATAAAGATAAATATAGCAGAATCAAAAATAAGAAGCAAACATTTGTTTACCCAAACATAAAATTTAAAACAGTAAATTATATGTTGGTCGATTTGAAAAGAGAAAGTTTGTTTATTTCTTTATTTGAAAATTCTCGTTCAAAAATTGAAGATGAAGAGCAATTAAAAATCGCTGCTGTCGGAAAACCGATATTGAAAAAGAATGATAAAATTTTGGTTTGGATGCCTACCTATGAAGCAATTTATAGCAACGAAAGCAATAAAAAACCAAAATTAAATAATAAAGTTCTAAAATCTGCAATTAATAAATCACTAAAATCATTAAAAATAGAAAATGAAATTATTTCTGAAAATTATTTTGATAAATTCAACACCGAAAAATTTAACCAAATAGCTACAATAGGTTCTTGGATGGTAGATCTAAATCAAACCGATTTCAGCAGAATGCAGTTGTATCAAAGTCAATGGTTTAATGAAGAAATGTTGAAATCCGGTTTCCAATATCTGAATTTAGTTACGGAAAATTCTGAAAAAGCAAAATTTTTAACAGGTTACAAATATAATATTATATACAGAGCACCACTTTGTTGGCCTACTCTCCCAATAGATTTAATATTTTTTTTCTTACCTAACAGAGATAAAAATATAAATTTTTATCTCTATGATATTCAAAATAGAGAAATTGTAGTTTCTTCAAATTATAATACAGAAAATATTGATGCTACAGCCTATATCCACAAAAATCTTTATGATACCTATTATTTAATTAAAAACGGAAAAAAAATAAAAATCAAATGAAAAAAATCGCACTAACTATTGTTTTATTTATTATATTTCTTCCGGTTTTTTCTCAAAACACGGGATATATGGGGAAAAAATTCATTTTTAATGCAGAAACCTCGCTTTCTCCGGCATTTTTTCGAGAAAATTTTAATAACGAACGGGGATTTGGAAAATTTCACTACATTATTGAGCCTAATATTGAATATATTTTTCATAGAAAAATGTCACTTGGTTTAGTATATTTAAACACAAAAGGAAAATATCCTATATGGCTACACTTACGAAATGACGATATATTCCAGATTCAAGGAGTTTATTCAATAAATAATAATTCATTTAACAGTAATGGAATAGGATTATTTTATAAATATTATTTTACAAAAAAATCATACGCACCATTGGGATATTATTTAAAATTTGAATTTGATTATTTTATCAATAATTATAAAATTGATTCAATAGATATTTCATCTATTTGGCATGAAAATGTTCCAATTCCGTCTAGTTTTCAAAAAATAATTCCAGCCACAAATGGAAAAGGGTCATTATTTGCAGCAAAATTTGAAATTGGAAGGGATTTTTTATTTTTTAATTGTTTACGAATTTCGACAGGACTTTCATTGGGAATAACTTTTGGTGGTTTTAAATCAAATTATGCTAAAATAAAGGCTGCAAATCCCTATTGGAAAAACCCACCTCCTTATTATTTTAGTTGGAATAATAATGAAGAACTTGCAACACCAAATGAAAACATTAATAGCATATTGTTAAATATGTATTGGGTTGGTTTCAAAGTCGGAATTGGATTTGTTGCGTTTTGATTACCTTTATATTATACTTATATCCTAAACCGCTATCCATGATGTTTTGACTTACAATTATTAGTTAATTTGTTGATTTCAGGTACGATACAATAACGTGAAATCTAAAAAATATGTAAAAATACTAAAAGAAAACATGAAAAATATTCTTTGGCGGATATTTTTATACTAAAACGCTATCAAATTAGCAAATAATATTATTTTTTAAAATCTATAATATGGTATTTAGACATGTTATTGTTGAAAAATATTGTTTAATCTTACCCTGCTATGATAGCAATTTAGTATTAATCCAATATTAGAAACTTTTTCCTAATCTTAGAGATTTCCTTTAAGTTCGTATTTTTATTTTTGGATATTTTTTTCAAATCATTTTTCAATGGTGAAATTATCTTAGGATCTTTTAAATAATCTAACAGTTTTATAATTCCATCAAGTATAACATACTGATAATCAATTTCTTGCAAGTTCACATTGTTTAATAACCCTATATAAATTGTTTCAATCCAAAAACCACTTAAAAACAAAATATTTAATCCGGCAGTTTCTTTTCCGGACAAAAATTTATTACCTACATTTATCAAACTATCTATAATTTGCAATAATGTTTCATTGTCTTCTAAATTTTGTTCTAAAATTGGAACAAATTTATTAAAATCATTATCATTTATAGCAATTTTGTTTAATAATATTCTCATTTCGTCTAAATAATCAGAACATAATTGAACTCTTTCAAAATGGCGAGCATAGCCCAAATCAACGGTGTACATTCCTAAAACAAGAGCTATTTGTTGAGAGTTTTCATATAAAGAAGACTTTTCTATTGGTAATAACCCTTCTTTTTTAAAAACGAAAATATTTTTGTTAATTTCTTCAGAAATCTGATTATAAGTAGGAATAATAGAAAAAAGGCTGTCAACATCATATTCTTGAGGTAAAAATTCTACTTCTTCAAAATCATCTTTGATATTTCGTATTCCTGTACTATTAGTACAAGAGCATAAAAATATCACCAAAAATATTAATAATAAATTAAAAACTTTATTTAGCATACAAAAAATAATATTAATTCTCGTTATTAACCAACAAAAATATTGAAAAATATTGAATTTTAAAAATATATGATTAAAAAAAATATATGATTATTCGCAACGATACCTAAACCGGATAAGCCGGAACCCAAAAGTGGAAAAACTATTATTATGGCAAAGAAAAATAAATAGTTATTAGGCATTCCGTCATACGCCTATTGAAATATTTTGTCATAAAATACGTCAATTTGAAAGATAAAGTATTAATGAATATTTTTTATTAATAATAACGTTGCATTTGTAACTCGAATCTGCGTTGTGAAAAAACGTATTTTAGATAATTAACTTTGTCTGGAAATTCATACCAGAAAACCGAACATAATTGGATTTATCCATTTGGGATAATACTAAAAGTTGGGTTGACTTTTTAAAGAATAATATTTTTTACAACCATTTCACAAAACCTGAATCGTGTTGGTATGGTAAATTTTTGTTTTTCGCATAAATTCTTATCGCATAATTGTAAATTCCTGAATGTTGAGGAGTTCCTTCAACATAAAATGTAGCAATATTATTTGTAACAGAAATGCATTTTGCAATATATTTTTCAGTAATAGAAAATTTGCTATCATTTTGTTCTCGATAAGAAATAAGTACATCAATACCAATATCTTCAGATTTTAAATTTCCGAGCTCAATTTCTATTTCTCCTTCAAAAACATTATTATGTTTTAGTAATTTCTTTTCATAATCAGGGAATTTAGCAGAAATAATTTTTAAGGAATCCCAATTGTTTGCAACAAATTTTTTCCATTCAGTAATTGTTAGAGCAAGATTAAAATCATTTTCAATAAGTTTTTGAGTTCTCCGGAAAAGATTATTATAGTATTTATCAAAATAATCGTCTATCATTCTTTTTGTTGTAAACTTTGGCACGATAAAATTTATCGAATTTTTCACAAAAGCTATCCATTCATTAGGGATATCTTTTTCGTCTCGATTATAAAAAGTCGGAGCAATTTCAGTTTCAATAATATTATAAATCATTTGAGCATCAAGTTCGTTTTGAGATTCGTTATTTTCATAAACACATTTTTGAGGTAAAGCCCAACCTGCATTTTTTTGATAACCTTCAACCCACCAACCATCAAGAACGCTAAAATGCAAAGCCCCATTCATAACAGCCTTCATTCCGCTTGTTCCTGATGCTTCTAACGGACGAGTTGGAGTATTCAACCAAACATCAACACCTTGAACAAGTTTTTCAGCAAGCGTAATATCATAATCTTCAATAAAAACTATTTTTCCAAGAAATTCATTTTTTTTAGAAATTTGGACAATTTTTTTTATTAAATCCTGACCCGCTTTATCATTTGGATGTGCTTTTCCTGCAAAAACAATTTGAACAGGCATATTTTTGTTGTTCAAAATTTCAGACAAACGTTCTAAATTTCTAAACAACAAATCACCACGTTTGTAAGTAGCAAATCTACGAGCGAAACCTATCGTAAGAGTATTTTGGTCAAGACTATTTAAAACCTTTACCAAACTTTTCGGATCATCATATTGATTTACGGAATTTTCTTGTAATCTATATTTCACAAAATCAATTAATTTTTTTCTTTGGTTTTGACGAATTTCCCAAATCACGCTATTTTCAACTGTTTGAATTTTTTCCCAATATTTTATATTTGACAAATCTTTCAAATAATCTTGACCAAAAGTTTTTTCGTGAAGATGTTTCCATTCTTTTGCAGTCCAAGTTTTATAGTGGACTCCATTTGTAACATATCCAATATGATTTTCTTCCGGAAAATACCCTTTCCACAAATTTGCAAACATTTCTTTAGAAACGTCTCCATGTACCATTGAAACGCCGTTAATTTCTTGAGAAAGATTTGCGGCAAGAAAACTCATCGAAAATTTATCATTAGAATTTTGTCGTCCAAGTTTCATTAAATCTTCCCATGAAATGCCAAGACGGTCAGGATAATGCGACATATAAGCACGGATTAAATTTTCGTCAAACGCATCATGTCCGGCAGGAACCGGAGTGTGAGTTGTAAATAAAGTTGAAGTTCTTACAATTTCTTTAGCATCTTCAAATTTCAAATTAAAAGTATTTATTAATAAACGAAGTCTTTCTAAACCTATGAATGCGGCATGACCTTCATTACAATGATAAATATCAGGAATAATATTTAATTCATTTAAAGCTCTAATTCCGCCGACACCAAGAATCATTTCTTGTTTAAAACGATTTTCGGAATCTCCACCATACAATTGAGAAGTAATCAAACGGTCACTTTCTTGATTTTCATCAACATTTGTATCAAGTAAATAAAGTTTTACTCGACCTACAACGACACAGCAAATTTTAGCAAAAATATTTCTACCCGGAAAATAAACCGATATTTTCATTTGAGAGCCATCTTGGTTACGAACCGGTAAAAGAGGCATTTTTCCAAAATCTTGAGGAATATATTCGGCATGTTGTTCCCCTAATAACGAAATTTTTTGTTTAAAATAACCATATTTATACAACAAGCCTACTCCCACTAAATCAACATTATTGTCGCTTGCTCCTTTTAAATAATCTCCTGCTAAAATTCCCAGACCACCGGAATAAATTTTCAGATTGTCATTAAATCCATACTCCATACTAAAATAGGCAATTTTTGGGGAATTTTCCTTAACGGTTTCTGACAAATAATTTTTAAATTCAGAATAAACGTTTTCATAAAGTGTTATAAAAATCTCATCTTTTTCAAGTTCTTTTAAACGAGAATATTTAATCTCATCTAGAAAAACAACAGGATTTCTTTTTTTCTTAATCCATAGTTGAACATCCATATATTCAAACATTTCGTGGGCTTTATAATTAGTTGACCACCATAAATTTAAAGATAAATCTGCTAATCCTTTAAATTTATCAGGCAAAATTGTTTGAATTTCAAATTTTCTCCAATTAGGTAAATTTACATCAGTATAATTTTCTTCCGAAATGTTTTTCAGATATTGTTTGTTTTGAACTACATTAGAATTTTGAGATGCTTTCTCAATAGCAATTGAATAGGCTTCGAGATAACTATTTATAAAGCTGTCCCATAAAAAAGATTTTGAAATTAGTCGGGTTTCTTTGTTAATTTTTATCAATTCAGAATCAGAAATTGCTAATTGATTTTTAATTAATTTCGTTGTTTTTTCTACAACCTGACTATAATTATCGTCATTTCTTTCAATAACCAAAACGGATTTATTATTTTTATCAATATATTTTTGTATCCATTTACCAAAACCGGCTAAACTTGTGGTAATAGTAGGTATTCCAAAAGCAATACTTTCCAGTGGAGTATAACCCCAAGGTTCATAATAAGAAACAAAAGCTGTTAAATCAATTCCGGGCAACAAATCGTAATATTTCAAATTAAAAATTCCATCATTACCATTAAGATAAGAAGGAACAAAAATAATTTTAACCTTATCATCAACTTTATTAAAGAGTTTATTTTCATAAATTCTTTTAATAATAGGATCAGATTCTGAGTTATGAAGATTGTGAGTAAGATGATTATCAAAAATATCAATATCTTCACCGGAGTTATTTAATCTGTTTTGAAGACCAATTTTTGCTCCATAATTATTCGCAGGAACGAGAAGAAAAGCCAATATTTCTTTTTGCAAATCTTTTGATTTATTTAATTCGCCTAAAGCATCAATAAAGCAATCGTAACCTTTATTAGTAAATTCATATCTTCCTGATGTAGCAATAATAAAAGGTTTTTTCTCAAATTTAATACCCAATAATTTTTCTGTTACATTTATTAATATTTTTTGAGAAAATAATTTTTTTTCGATTAATTCTTTTTCATTTGGAACAAAATCGTCTTCAAATCCGTTTGGAGTGATAATATCAACAGTTTTGTCAAGAAATTGTTTGCATTCAACCGCAGTAATATCACTAACAGTAGTAAAAACATCAGCAGTTTTTGCACTTAATTTTTCTATACTTTGTTTAGAAACGAGATTAAAGTCTTTTGCAACAACATCTCCGTTTAAGTTAAGTAAATTTTTATACAAACATTTTCCATTTCCTGCAATGCTACGACCGGTTGCAGTGGCATGAGTAGTAAAAACTGTTGCAATATTCGGCATATATTTATTAAGATATAAAATACCGGAACCTGTCATCCATTCGTGAAATTGAGCAATAATTTTATCTTGAGAATTTGTATTATAATTAACGAAACTTTCAATTATTTTTGCGGCAGCATAACCAAACAAAACAGGTTCTATATAATCCCATTGTCCGGATAAAGAATCCAATTTAAAACTTTCCCAAAATTGAAATAAAATTTTGTCTTTATCATTAATATAATTTGTAAAATTAACTAAAATTACGGTGGGACAACATGGAATTTTCCATTTTCCTATTCTAATAATTAATCCTTCACTTGCTGCTTGACGATGCCAATCAGAAAAAATAGAACTATCTTCTTCAAATTCAGGATGTTCGTTTGAATCATGCCAAGTTTCCGGTCCAATTAAAATTAAATTATCACAATGCTGCATTAGAGCATTTGCTTTTGTTGAAACTACGGTGTAAATTCCGCCTACTTTGTTACAAACTTCCCAACTGGTTTCAAAGACGTATTGCGGTTTGATGATATTTTTTGACATTTTTATTTACAATTTATGATTTTAGATTTGTGTTTTTTACAAAATTAACAAAATTTTCAGAATTTACAAAGAAGATAACGGAATATGTCATTTTTGGTTATTTCGCTTCGCTACATTATGGCATTCCAATGACGTTTTATTATTTTTTTTTTCTCTACTTTATGTTATCTTTGCAAACTTCAATTTTAATTATATGTCAGAAAAAAAAATATTAAAAGCAGAAAAAAAAATAAATATTCGTTTTAGCGAAGTTGATTCTATGAATATTGTGTGGCATGGTTCGTATTCGCTTTATTTTGAAGATGCACGCGAAGAATTTGGAAAACAATTTCATTTAGATTATCTCTATATGTTTAAAAATGGCTTTTTTGCTCCTTTGGTTGATTTACATTTCAATTTTAAACGTCCTTTAAAATATAAAGATGAAGCTATTATTGAAATTTCTTTCAGAGATACTGTTGCGGCAAAATTAATTTTTGATTATACAATTTATTCTTCCGATAAAACGCAAATTATTGCTACAGGATACTCTACGCAAGTTTTTTTAGACAAAAATTATAAATTAGTTTGGAGCATTCCTGATTTTATTGTTGAATGGAAAAAAATGAACGGAATATTATGATTTACGAAAATTCAATCTAAAATCAAAAATTGTAAACGAATTTAGCCCTGAAGCATAACAATCAAAAATTTAAAATATATGATTTACAAAATTAATGATAATATAATCTCTGCTCTCGGATTTTCTTCTATTGAAAATTTTGAAGCGGTTTGTGCTGAAAAATCCGGTTTACAAATAATTAAAAATTTATTTGATTTAGAAGACTCGTTTTGTGTTTCTAAAATTAATTCCGATAAAATAGATGCTGAATTTGATTTAATTAGAAAAAATAATTATAATTATACTAAATTGGAAAAAATGTCTATTTTATCTGTTTTTAAGGCTTTACAAAACACTGATATTCAGCCATATAACAATGATGTGTTATTTATTTTATCTACAACAAAAGGAAATATTGATATTTTAGAAAAACCGGAAAATTTTGAAAAAGATAGAATCTTTTTATGGAAAACAGCACAAATTATTGCTGGATTTTTTGAAAACAAAAACAATCCGATTGTTGTTAGTAATGCTTGTATTTCAGGAATTGCATCACAATTAACTGCTTTTAGGAATTTAAAGTTGAGAAGATACAGATATGCGATTGTAATTGGAGTTGATATTTTGTCAAAATTTACGGTTTCAGGTTTTAATTCTTTTAAAGCTCTTTCTTCTGAAATTTGCAAACCATTTGATATAAATCGTTGTGGATTAAATATTGGGGAGGCTGCTGCAACAATAATTTACGGATTTACAGAAAATCAATCTGATATTCCTAACAATTCTATAATTTTAGAAAATATATCTATTTGTAATGATGCAAATCATATTTCCGGACCTTCAAGAACAGCAGAAGGACTAAATCTTGCAATTTATAATGTTTTGGACAATATCAATAAAAATTCTATCAGTTTTATAAACGTTCATGGAACTGCTACTCCCTATAATGATAATATGGAATCTATCGCAATTTATAGAAATAATTTAAACAATATTCCAATAAATAGTTTGAAGGCTTATTATGGTCATACACTTGGAGCTGCCGGAATCTTAGAAACAATTATTTCTTCCTGCGCACTTCAAAATAGTACTATTCTTGTAAGTAAAGGTTTTGAAAAACTTGGAGTCGATTATAAAGTAAATGTAAATACAAAAGCCAAAAAATCTGAAAAATCAAGATTTTTAAAGTTAATTTCAGGTTTTGGAGGAACAAATGCGAGTGCTATCTTTAGAAAATTATAAAAATATATATAATGTTAGTAATTTATTTTAGATATTTTTTTAACCCAACTTACCCCTTACAAAGCGAAAACTATTTGTATATTTGGTAATTTACCTAAATTCAAAATATTTCGATGACGTACTGTTATCTATACGATTCTCATAGTCTATAAGTAAAATAGAACTTACATTTGTCTTTATTTGATTTTTTGGAAAATTTTATTCAAGTAGGGTTATAGAAATACACAGAAAAAATACATTTTCTAAAAATAATAAAGTGGTAAAAATTAATTCACCACTTTATTTCATCTATTATCATTTTTTTAGTTGCTTAAGCCAAATCTTACAAATTCGGTAACTGTTAAATCTTTATCTTGTTGTTTTAGATAATCTTTAACTGAAATTTTACCAAATTGAACAAATTCTTGATTTAGTAATGTAGATTCTTTAAAGAATTTTTGTAGTCTTCCTTCTGCTATTTTATCCAGCATATTTTCAGGTTTACCTTCGTTACGAGCTAGTTCTCTTGCGATTTCTAATTCTTTATCAATTACATTTTTAGGAACATCTTTTACATCAACTGCAACAGGACTCATTGCTGCAATTTGCATGGCAACATTATTTCCTATTTCAGGATTTATACTTTGGTTGAAACCAACTAAAGTAGCTAATTTATTTCCCATGTGGATATAAGAGCTAACCATTGTGGCTGAAATTTTAGCATAAAAAGCTATTTGCATTTTTTCGCCTGTTATTCCACTTCTTTCGATAACTAATTCTTCAATAGTTTTGCCATCAATTTTTGACGCTTTTAAACCTTCTAAATCTGAAGGTAAAACTGTTGCAGCAATGTCAAGAATTTTATTTGCCAAATTTACAAAATCTTGATTTTTAGCTACAAAGTCAGTTTCGCAATTTAAAGCTATTATAACTCCGGCAGTTCCACCATTAATAGTTTTAGATAGTACAACTCCTTCGGTAGCGTCTCTATCTGCTCTTTTATTTGCAATAGCTAGACCTCTCTCTCTAATTAAATCTTTTGCTCTATCAAAATCGCCTTCTGCTTCTACAAGTGCTTTTTTACAATCCATCATTCCAGCACCTGTAATTTGTCTTAATTTGCTTACGTCAGCAGCAGTAATATTTGCCATTATTTTTCCCCTTTCTAAATTTATTCTTTATCATTTTCAACTAGTTCAACAGTTTCTTCTTTTGCTGTTTTAACTATTAACTCTTTTTTTGCTCTCGTCCTACGTCCTCTTGTTGTTTTTTCTTCTTTCTGAACAAATTCTCTTTCTACACTTTTTACTTCTGCATCTTTGTCTTCAACTTTTTCGTTTAAACCTTCTTTTATGGCTTCACACATTGTATTTATGATAAGTTGAATCGATTTTGAAGCGTCGTCATTTGCCGGAATTGGAAAATTTACTAATTTTGGATCTGAATTAGTATCAACCATTGCAAAAACCGGAATACCTAAACGAATAGCTTCACGAACTGCAATTTTTTCTTTCATTACATCTACTACAAAAATAGCGGCAGGAAGACGGTTCATATCTGCTATTGAACCTAAGTTCTTTTCTAATTTTTCTCTTTGACGGTCAATTTGTAATCTTTCACGTTTTGACAAAGTTTCATAAGTTCCGTTTGTGTGCATAGCATCAATAGAACTCATTTTTTTTACTGCTTTACGAATTGTTGGAAAGTTTGTTAACATTCCGCCAGGCCAACGTTCTGTAACGTAAGGCATACCAACTGCTTTTACTTCTTCAGCAACTATATCTTTTGCTTGTTTTTTTGTAGCTACGAAAAGGATTTTTTTACCCGTTCTAGCAATATTTTTTATTGCTGAAGCGGCTTCATCAATTTTTGCTACTGTTTTGTATAAATCAATAATATGAATGCCGTTACGTTCCATAAAAATATACGGAGCCATTGACGGATTCCATTTGCGTTTCATGTGTCCAAAATGCACGCCTGCTTCTAATAACTGATTAAATTCTAATCTTGACATTTTTCTTTTTTTAAAAAGTTTACATTCATAGTAACAATTGCAAAGTAGTATTTGTATAATCTCTGCAATTTTGATACTAAACTTACTATCTCTAAAATATTAACGTTTGCTGAATTGGAATCTTTTACGAGCTTTTTTCTGTCCCGGTTTTTTCCTTTCCACAACCCTTGGATCTCTTCTCAAGAAACCTTCTTTCTTTAAAGGAGGTCTATTTTCTGCATCAACTGATAACAATGCTCTTGCTATACCCAAACGCAACGCTTCTGCTTGACCCGTAATTCCTCCACCTGTAATATTAGCCTTAACATCAAAACAGCCTTCTTTCTCTAAAGTTAAAAAAGGTTGATTTACGATATATTGATGTTGTAATATCGGAAAATATTCTTCCATCTTTTTGCCGTTCACTAATATATTTCCTTTACCTGAGGTTAGATAAACTCTTGCAATTGCAGCTTTTCTACGTCCTATTGCAACAAAATCTCCTTGTTTGTTTATTTTAACTGCCATACTTATTTAATTGTATTTAAGTCTAATATAGCTGGTTGTTGAGCTTCGTGTTTGTGTTCACTTCCAACATATATTTTCAAATTTCTAAATAATTCTCTACCTAAACGATTTTTTGGTAACATACCTTTTATTGCTTTTTCAATTACTTTTTCGGGTTGTTTTGCAAAAAGGTCTTTTGGAGTTGTAGTTTTTTGACCACCCGGATAACCTGAATGAGATATGTATATCTTATCAGTGAGTTTTTTACCGGTTAAAACTACTTTCTCAGCATTGATTATAATTACGTTATCACCACAATCGACATGAGGAGTGTAGTCGGTTTTATGTTTACCTCTTAAGACTAACGCAACTTTTGCCGCTAAACGTCCTAAAATTTCTCCTTCTGCATCTACTATAAACCATTGTTTGTTTACAGTGTCTCTATTTGCAGAAATTGTCCTATACTTTAATGTATTCACTTTGTTCAATAATTTTAATTAATAAATTTATTCCTTTTAGGCTGGATGACCAAACGGATTGCAAAATTAACATTATTTTTTTGTATTTAAAAATATTTTTTCACTTTATTTAAAATAAATTTTAATTTATTATCTTAAATCCATAAAAAATAAATTTGTGTATGTAAAAGTACGCAAATTCAAGTCTCAATTGTAACTTTATTCAACTTTAGAAAGTTATATAATATATTGAATATCAAATTATAAAAAATTTAGTGGTTTTTCTATATTATTTATTTATTATCAAATACTTCATAATACTAAATTGCTATAGTAATATAGGTAAGATTAAACAATATTTTTCTGCAATAACATGTCTAAATACCATATTATAGATTTTAAAAAATAACATTATTTGCTAATTTGATAGCATTTTAGTATCAGTTTGCTTTTAGGCATCGGTTAATATTTTCTTTTTTACAACAAAAGTAAAATATTAACCTGACTTATTTTCTCCTTTTTTTAATCTTACAAATCTAATAGTTGCATACGAGGAGAAGTGTTTGTTTTTATACTATCATTCTGTTTCACAATTCTTTCACAAATTACTCTGCAATAGGGTCGTCTTTTTCTGTCTGACAAAAGAATTTACTTTATCATATTTTCCTGATATTAAATATATTATGGTCTCTTTTGAAGGCTATTTTACCATCTTTTATACAAAATATTTTGAGTTTTTTTGATATTAGTGATTTTGCACAATCTTGGGTTAATTAGGTTGTTAGTAAAACAAATATACATTTTTTGTGGTTTATAATTCTATTCAGACCTCTTTTAATTTTTATTTATTAATATTATTTGCGGTCAATAATAAAAAAAATAATTTATGGAATTTTAGTAATTTTGTATCTATGTAGTAAATAATAAACTTTTTAAAAATATATAGCCATGAGAGTTAAAAAATATGACAAAGTAAATTTAGAAAAATACCGTACGGTATTTATATTATTCGGATTAGTTTTATCCTTAGGAATAGTAGCGCTTGCATTTGAATGGGGCACAAAAGATATTTCCAAAAATGCTTTTGGCGATTTAGCATTAGCTGATATTGCGGAAGAAGAAATTAATGTTACAGAACAAAAAGAACTTCCACCAGAAGTAGAAATACAGGAACCGGAACCGGAATCGGAACAAATAATCGAAACTCTTGTTGTTGTTGATAATGATGCTAATGTTAATGACATTAATATTAATACAGAAGCTAATGAAAATACAGCAACTCAAACACATATTGTAACACAAACAACTGCAGTTGTCGTTGAAGAAGAATATGTTGAACCAATAAATTTTGCAGTAGTTGAAGAAAAACCAACTTTTCCTGGAGGAGAAAAAGCTTTAATGCAGTTTGTTAGAGATAATGTTACATATCCTCCCCAAGCAAAAGAAATTGGAATTTCAGGTCGTGTTTATATTAAATTTGTTGTGGACAAAAATGGAAAAATGACACAAATAGGTATTGCTAGTAGCGTTGACCCTCTTCTTGATAACGAAGCAATAAGAGTTGTTACTAAATTATCAAATGAGCAAATGTGGTCGCCGGGTAAGCAAAGAGGAAAAGCCGTTCCGGTTAATTATATGATACCGATAACTTTTAAATTAAACTAAATAAAATTTTTTTCATTAAAAACCTGCATTTTTGCAGGTTTTTTTATTACTTTTGTAAAACATAAAATAAAAATGTCAGGAATTGAAATTCAATATGAGAAGACAGTATTAATAGGATTAATAACAGAAAAACAAAATCAAGAACAAGTTACAGAATATTTAGATGAATTAGGGTTTTTAGCAGAAACAGCAGGTTATTTTCCGGTAAAAAATTTTATACAACGATTAGCTCAAGCCAATTCTAAAACTTATGTTGGCAGTGGAAAAATTATAGAAATAAAACGCTATCTTTTAGAAAATGAAATTTATTTAGTAATTTTTGACGAAGAATTATCTCCAACACAAATAAGAAATATAGAAAAATCATTAAATGAAGGGAATTACAATCAATCTCCTATAAAAATTTTAGATAGAACAAGTTTGATTCTTGATATTTTTGCGATGCGGGCAAGAACAGCTTATTCAAAAACTCAAGTTCAACTTGCTCAATATCAATATTTATTACCACGTTTAACTCGTATGTGGACACATTTAGAACGTCAACGTGGGGGAATAAATATGAGAGGTCCGGGAGAAACTCAAATTGAAACCGATAGAAGAATAATTTTAAATAAAATTTCAGATTTAAAAGAAGATTTGATAAATATAGATAAACAAATGTTGCAACAACGAAAAAATCGAGATAAATTAATTCGTGTTGCCTTAGTCGGTTATACTAATGTAGGAAAATCAACTATTATGAATATTCTATCAAAATCAGATGTTTTTGCCGAAAATAAACTCTTTGCAACTCTTGACACAACTGTTAGAAAAACAACTATTAATAATTTAGCATTTCTTTTAAGCGACACTGTGGGATTTATTCGAAAACTTCCACATAATTTGATTGAATCTTTTAAGTCCACATTAGAAGAAGCAAAAGAAGCTGATTTAATAATTCATGTTGTGGATATTTCGCATAAAAATTTTTTTGACCAGATAAAAGTTGTTGATGAAACTTTGAAAGAAATTGGAGCAAATGACAAAAAAACTTTAGTCGTTTTTAATAAAGTAGATTCCTTTTCTTATGTAAAAAAAGAAGCTGACGATTTATTGCCACGAACAAAAGAAAACCTGAATTTGGAAGAGCTTCAAAGTACATATTTTGCCAAAAAACAATATCCAAGTATATTTATTTCTGCAAAAACAAAACAAAATATCAATGAATTTCGGACAATGCTTTTTGATATTATCAAAGAACTTAATAGTCAAAAATTTTTCTACAGTGAAAACTAATAAATTTGTTTTTAAAATAAAAAATGCTTTCTTTACATTGATGAACAAAAATTCTAATTTTAAATTAAATTTGTACGGAAACGGTCATGCGGCAGAGATTGCAGCCAATTTTATTTCTTTATATTAATTTGATGGAAGATATTTTTAAATATATATTACAGTTTTTGATTCGTACTAAATTGACAGAAATTGAATCTGCATCAATAGGATATACATCTGATGTAACTAAATTTCATTTATATAAATTAGTAATTGTAAAATCATTTTTTTTTGATAAAGAAATTTACGGAACAGAAAAATCGTTGCCGGAATATCCACTTAAAAATATCGAAAATATCCCTATTCTTTATGGAGAAAGAAAAATTGAAAGACAAGGCGATACAATAGTTCTTTATTCGGATATAATTGCAAGTAGCTATTTTTTAATTTCACGATATGAAGAAATTGTAAAACGAAATATTCGCGACAAGCACGGAAGGTTTATTGGTAAAGAATCTGTTCTTGCAAAAAATAATTATTTGCATCGTCCAATCGTGGACGAATATGGAAAATTATTGCGTAAATTGCTTCGAGAAGTAGGTTATGCGGTTGAAGAACCGAATAGTAAAATAGAAAACATTTACCTAACGCACGATGTTGATAAAATTGCTCATTTCCGAAATATTAAAAGTGTTGGAGGTGCTTTAATTCGAGCATATAAAAATCCGGTATTAGCCGTAATTTCCTTAAAAACTTTCTTTTGTGGAATAAAATACGATCCTTGGTTTACTTTCCATTATTTATTAGAACAAAATAAATTGCTAAATAAAAAATATTTATGTAAAATAATATTTTTTATTAAAACCGGTGGAGGAAAATTTCAAGAAGACAAACCAATTGCTAAAACTTCAAGTCGTGATTATCAATATTTGTTTAATTTGTTGAAAAATTATGATGCCGAAATAGGATTGCATGCTAGTTATGAAGCCGGTATTTTTTCTAAAAATATTGAATCTGAGAAAAAAAAATTAGAAAAAGATGCAAAAATTGATATAAAATATAATCGCCATCATTTTCTTCGTTCTTGTGAACCGGAAGATATGCAAGTTTTAATTGATTTTGGAATAACAGATGATTTTACAATGGGTTATGCAGATGTTGCAGGATTTCGTCTTGGTACTTGTCGATCTGTTCGATGGATTAATCCAACAACTCAAAAATTAACGCCTCTAATTCTTCATCCTCTAACTATCATGGATGGCACGCTGAATGATGAACGTTATATGCAACTTTCCGAAACTGCTGCATATAATTATAGCATACAACTTATTGAAGAAACAAAGAAACACGGAGGCGATTTATGTTTGTTGTGGCACAATACATCTGTAGTAAAAAACGTTGGTTATCATAGAAGATTATATGAAAATTTACTTAATTTTTTAAAATTAAATTAATATGCAAAAAAGCCATTGTTTGTGTTACAAACGATTTGGTAAAAGACCAAAGATTAAATAAAATCTGTCTTACTTTTGATTTTTTTTGATTTTACATATAATTAAGATATTTTTTATAACTATATAAAGATTCTCAGATTAAAGTTTTGAAAAATGTCATTTTGTTTTTTAGAAATTTCGGAAATAAAAAGTTACTATTCATCGCAGGCGTAGATTTTTATCTTATACTAAACAGCTATCAAATTAGATGATAATATTATTCATAAACCATGTTATAGTTGAATAATTTGTTTATAATCTTACATATTATGACAGCGGTTTATTATAACAAAAAACGAACTCACTTTTCATCAGAACTAAATCTTATCGTTTTCAAATAACGATTCCTGTCATCTATTTTCTGCACAATAATACTATTTACACATACAAATCAGCCCAAAGTTTCAATGGCATTCAGTACTGATTACTGAATACCAAATAACTTTCAGAATGAAATAAATTTATAAATAGGATAATCAGACTTGTATGACTTGACCTATTTTTCTTTTTGCGTACAAACATACGCAAAGATAACTCTTTTTTCAATTGCAACACCCATTTTTGGTGTCGCAAAATCGTATTGTATTTATACTCAAGCTATTGTAATTTTTGTGGGCAATAGGTATTGAAATTTGTAATATGCAGAATTGAGATAATTTTCTCAAACACGAACATTAATTGTAATATTTTTTACAACATCAATTGCTAACAAAAGAATTAATTTTTCAATATCAGGTTCTCAATAATAAAAGACATTTTTTTTCTTTTATTTCTAAATATCAAATATATAACAGTAAACACGATAATTAATCCTAAAATTGGCAACAATATTGCAATTATTGTCCACAAAATAATTTTAGGATTTTTAAAATTCAAATCGGTAAAAATAGAATAGCCTTTTTTATCTTTTTTAACAACTGCCATAATACAACCTTTCATGGCGGTTATTTTCTTTTTTTTCAATATAGAATTAATATGGAAACGATTGTCTATCAATAATTTGATTTCCGACAACGTTTTTTCTGAATCAACTCTCACATTATGAGTTCTTATGATTTTCTTTGAAAATTTGTAATCTCTTTTCTAAATCCAGAAATTGTTCTCGTTTCACTTGTGAAACGCAAGCTCTCAAACCTTCATTTTTTGTACTTCCTGTATCATATAAAGTTATTGCGCTGATTCCATAGCACAAAAGTTCTTTCAAAAGTTCTGCACCATTAAAATTTTCATAAGCTATTGTGAAATAAAATCCATCTGCTATGTTTTCATCAATATCTTTGTCGTAAACAATTTTGAAACCGGCATCTAAAAATAATTTTTTCATTATTTTAGCTTTTTTTGCATATTCGGAAATATCTTCGATAAAATCATAATTACCGTCACTTGCGGCTTTTAACATTGCAGCCATGCCATATTGTGCGGAATGACAAACGCCGGAACTTAATGCGTAAATTATTCTTAATACAAATGTATAACCAAATTTTTCTGCCCCAAATCTATTTAATAAGTTAGGATATGAGCGGTTATAGATTTTATCTGAAATGGCAACTACGGCAATTCTTTGTCCGGCATAACTGAATGCTTTTGAAGCTGAAATCATTAAAATATAATTATCAGTATAATTTGAAACCGAAACTTGATATGGTGCTTTGCCCGGATGATAAGAATTTTTACGAAAATCCATTGCAAAATAAGCTAAATCTTCAATTACTATAACATCATATTTCGTTGCCAATTTACCAATAATTCTCAATTCTTCATCGGTTAAACATACCCAACTCGGATTATTAGGATTTGAATAAATTATAGAATTTATATTTCCTTTGCTTAAATATTTTTCAAGTTTTTGCTCTAATTTTTTCCCACGAAATTCGTAAACATCAAAACTATCATATTTTAAATTTAAAACATTAAATTGTTGCTTTTGAACCGGAAATCCCGGGTCTATAAATAGAGCTGTATCTTTATTTTTATCTAAATTTCCACAGAGCAGAAATAATCCATAACCGCCTTGCATTGAACCTACTGTTGGAATACAACTTTCAGGTTTTATATCTATACCAACGAATTTTTTTATAAATCGTGAAGCCTCATTTTTTAATTCTGAAACTCCATCAACCATCGGATAATCAGAAGCAACTCCTCTTTTTAAAGCAGAAATTTCAGCATTTATTCCTATTTCCGGAGCAGCTAAACCCGGAACCCCCATCTCCATACGAATATATTTTTCACCACTTTCTTTTTCCAAAATATTGACTAAACCAACAATCTCTCTGATTGTCGCATGTTCAAAATTTTGTAATCCTATATTTTTTATCGACTTTTCAACTAGTTCTAAACTTATTGGAGTATGTACCATAAATTATATTTTTGTTTCAAGTTACAAGTTTATACAAAATTTTAGAATTTTCCAAATAAATTTACACGACTTGCATGTTTTGTTAGTTTAAATTGGGAAGAAACTACTATTTAAATCTGTAAAAATGTAAAAAAAGCTACAAATATGAATCTCCAATTTTATTTTTTACGATTTTTTAGAAAATAATTTTTCAATTAAATCTTGTCTTTTTTGCTGAGTTAAGATTTTTATAATGTTCTTTTTATATTCATCTTTGTACCAGAAAAAATATTGTAATTGAGATTGTTGTTGTTCTTTACTTTTTGCTGAAAATATTTTTTCTTTTGTATATGGATTTATTCCTGTATAATACATTGTCGTCGAGAGAGTCATTGGAGTTGGAGTAAACATTTGCACTTGCTCAAGCCTGAAGCCTAAATTTTTTGTAAATATTGCTAATTCTGCCATGTCTGTTTCTTCACAACCCGGATGTCCTGAAATAAAATATGGTATTAATTGTTGTTTTAAATTGAATTTTTCATTTATTTCGTTAAAAATCTTATTAAAATCTTTAAATGTTTGAAATTTAGGTTTACGAATTAATTTTAAGACTTTATCACTACAATGTTCCGGTGCAACTTTTAACCGTCCTGATACAAATTTTGTTAATAATAATTCTAAATATTTTCTATTAATTTTATTGTTCTCAGACGAATTATTATTTAGTATTAAATCGTATCTTATTCCACTTCCAATACTTATTTTTTTAATATTTTTAATTTTCAAACTTTTTTCATATAATTCGTAAAGTTTTGAATGTGAAGTGTTTAGATTTTTACAAATATTGGGAAAAACACATGATGCTTTTGAACAACTTTTGCATAAATCTTGATTTGTTCCTATCATTTTATACATATTTGCAGAAGGTCCGCCTAAATCGGAAATATGTCCTTTAAATTCGGGCATTTTAGAAATAAAATTTAATTCTTCTAAAATTGATTTTTCCGAGCGACTTACAATATGTTTCCCTTGATGAGCCGAAATAGTGCAAAAACTACAACCACCAAAACAACCTCGATGAATTGTTACCGAATCTTTTATCATTTCGTAGGCAGGAATTACTTCTTTATTTACGTATCTTGGATGCGGTTTTCGTGTAAACGGTAATGCATATATTTCGTCCAATTCTTGTTCGGAAATTGTTGGTAATGGCGGATTTACGATTAATTTTGCTATTTCTAAATCTTGTACGATTCGTTTTGTTACACAACTATTACTAAATTGTTCTATTTTTACAAAATTTTCTGCATATTTTATTTTATCGTTCTTAATTTCTTTAAAACCATGTAAAATTATATCATCTTTTTTATTATTTTTAAAATCGGATAAATACGCTATTTGATTGATATTGAAGCAATTAAAAGAATGAGTGTCAGAATTTATTTTTTTAGCAATTTCTAAAATTGTTTTTTCGCCCATTCCATAAACTAAAAAATCGGCTTTTGAAGATGCTAAAATTGAAGTTAAAACTTCGTTTTTCCAATAATCATAGTGGGCAAAACGTCGCATTGAGGCTTCAATTCCTCCTAAAATTATTGGCGTTTCAGGAAATAAATTTTTTATTATATTCGAATAAACCACCGTTGCATAATCGGGACGAAAACCTGCCCTACCTCCTACACTATAAGCATCATCCGAACGAAGTCGTTTTCCGGCAGTATAATGATTTACCATACTATCCAAATTTCCTCCCGAAATGCCAAAAAACAAACGCGGTCTTCCCAATTTCTTGAAATCTCTTAAATCGTCTCTCCAATTTGGTTGTGGTAAAACTGCAACTTTAAATCCTGCATTTTCCAATATTCTTGCAATTACAGAAATTCCGAAAGAAGGATGGTCAATATAAGCATCTCCTGTAATTAAAATTACATCAATATAATCCCAACCAAGTTTTTGTATTTCTTTAATACTTGTCGGAATAAAATTGTTATTAAATTGATTTTCAACCACTAAAATACTGATGAATTAAATGGAGAAGATAAACCAAAATTTCTTGTATGGTTAATATTTTGGTTATAAAAAAACGGAGAATATTGACTATTTCCTTTTATAATACTAACATCTGCACCAATAGAAAATTTTTCTGTTATTTTATATTCCATTCCAAAATTTGTAAATGAAAAAGAATCTGAATTATTAAAAGATGACGGAGAATAAAAAACAGTTCCTTGCAAAATTAATTTTTCTAATGGTTGATATTCTCCTTTTACAAAAACAGTAGTATTGTACATTTTACTACTCATTGGAATCGGATTTTCTTTATTTTGAGAAAAATTCGGAAAATAAGAAAAATTTTGAATCATTCCGGCAGAAATTGAAAATTTATCAGTAATTCGATAATTAATTTCCGGCATCGTATAAACTGAATATAAAGAATTGTTACCAAAATTTGTAAAAGAAGTTCCTGTTGTTAACCTAAAATGAAATCTGTCTTTATCTAAAAGACTTAGTTTTTTCTTTGTATTATTAACTTCTAAAGAATTATTATATTCAGAAATATTATCGCTAACACTCTGAAAATCATCATAATAATATTCTTTGATTTCTTGTGAAAAACAAGAAAAAGATAAAATTATAAATGATAATGTAATATATACAATTTTTTTATACATAATTTACAAAGTTATATAAAATAACGTAAAAAAACAATAAATATTTGATTTTTTCAATAAATAATTATACCAACAATTCCTGCTAAAATAATTATTAAAGCAGGGTGAATTTTTGTGAAAAACAGGAACAAAGAAGTTCCGCCAAAAATTATAAAACTTTTATAGTCAATAAAATTTTCAGAATTTAAAAGAAATAAAATTGCTGCTCCAATTAGACCAATAACTGTAGGGCGAAGTCCTAATAAACAAAATTCATAATATTTATTCCCTGCAAAATAAATTAAAAATTTTATTAGAATAAACATAATTATTAAAGACGGAAGAATTACCGCAAAAGTTGCAATAATTGCTCCAAATATATTTCCTGAAGCTACATAGCCTGTATAAGTCGCACAATTTATTGCTATTGGTCCGGGTGTCATTTGGGAAATGGCGATTATGTCGGTTAATTCCGATTGTGTAAGCCATTCGTGACTTATCATTTCGTTTTGAATTAAAGAAATAATTGCATATCCGCCTCCAAATCCGAATAATCCTATTTTGAAAAATATTATAAATATTTGTAAATAAATCATTTAGTTTGCTTTTTAGTGGTGAAATATTGAAAAATGATACAGAAAATAATTACAGCAATAATGATTAAAATTGGAGAAATTTGTGTATAAAATATGATAAGAGCAATTGTGGCAGACAAAAAATAAGTAATCCATTTTAACTTTGAAGTTTTTGCGATTTTCCATAAAGAATAAATCATTAAAGCAACAACAGCTGGGCGTACTCCTTTAAAAATTTTTATAATATATTGATTTTCTTTGAATTGAGCAAAAAACATTGCAATAATTATTATACTAACAAAAGATGGTAAAATACAGCCTATAATTGAACAGAAAACTCCTTTTAAACCTTTCATTTTATATCCGATAAAAATAGCAGTATTTACTGAAATTGCACCCGGAACTGATTGTGCTATTGATAAGATATCTAAAAATTCTTTCTCATGAATCCATTTTAATTTATCGACAATTTCTTTTTGTATGAGCGGAATCATTGCATAGCCACCACCAATAGTAAAAGTCCCTATTTTGAAAAAAGTTAAAAATAATTGCCAATATTGTTTCATTATGGTCTTTCTCTTACTTAATTTTTACAAAAATAATGCTTTTTTAGTAATTTTATAAAGAGAAATGTTTTGAAATCAATTTATTGAATTTTTGCAAGTTATATAATTTATTGAATATCAAATAACCTTACATACACAAAAAAATTTGCGTATGTAAAAGTACATAAAATTTCACAAATGAAAAAAATTTTGAGACTTATGTTATTAATTAATTTTATATCGGTTATCTAGTAATAAACGCATTAAATAAATGTGGGTTTTATTTTTATAACTATATGATTATAAACATATTAAGCGTATTGTGATTAATCTAACAACAAAAATTAAATGCGTTTATTATATTATTAATAAACGTTTGAAAATGCTTTGTTTCCGGTTAAGAAAGCATTTATCGACATTTTATTTTTCCCTGAAATTTGCAATTCTTCAATAAAGACGTAACCATCTAATGTTACTACTTTTAAAAATGATTTATTATTAGAAATTACTGTTCCGCATTCAAGTTTATGATTTTCAATAATAAAAGAGGATTTAAATATTTTCAAACTGACATTTTCCGTAATATAACAAAAAGCACATGGAGAAGGCGACAATCCACGAATAAAATTATGAATATTTTCAGCTTTTTGTTTCCAATTAATTTTACAAAATTCTTTTGTAATTTTAGGTGCAATGTGTAAATTATTATGTATAAGATTTTCTTGATTAATTGTTTTGATTTTATTATAAGAAAGTAAATCTACTGTTTGCAAGACAAGTTCTGCTCCTATCATTTTTAATTTATCGTACATTGTGCCAAAATTATCTTCAGGAAAAATTTCGCATTCTTGTTGTAAAATCAAATTTCCTGTATCAATATTTTCATCAATAAAAAAAGTGCTAACTCCTGTTTTGGTTTCACCATTAATAATTGCATGATTTATAGGGGCTGCTCCGCGATAATTCGGTAATAGAGCGGCATGTAGATTAATTGTACCGATTTTTGGAATATTCCAAATTTCTTTAGGTAACATTCTAAAAGCTACAACGATAAACAAATCGGCATCAAGATTTTTAAGTTCGCTGATAAAATTAATATCTTTTAATTTTTCAGGTTGTAAGATTTTTAAATTATGTGATAATGCCGAATTTTTTACGTCTGAAAACATAATTTTATTCCCTCGTCCTGCGGGTTTATCTGTTGCTGTGACAACTGCTTTTATCTCAATTCTATTATTAATTAAGATTTCAAGTGAAGGAATTGAAAAATCGGGAGTACCCATGAAAACTACTGAAGGTTTATACATATTTGATTTGTAATTTTGTTATTGATCTTATTGAAATACAATTAATAATTTATGTATTGCAATTTAAAATTGTAAATTTATATTTGTCATGGTAATTACAATAAAATCTTAGAAATTTCATCCTCGGTTAAACCAGTAAATTCTACTATCTCCGGAATAGAAAACTCTTTTTTGTTCAGTTTTTGCACTATTTCTACATTTCTTTTTTCTATTCCTTTTTCTATTCCTTCTGCCATTCCTTTAGCGTAACTTTCTACTGCACTAACTTCAATAGCATAATCCATTGTATTTTTCAAATCTCGGTAAACTTTTAAACTGTCTTCATAATCAATTATTTCGGCTTTTGAAAACTTTAATATTTCGGCTGTTCTAAATAGACGTTCAAAAACTCTTTCTTGTAATTTTACCGGACGAGTTTCCAAAAGTGGTAAATTTTTTAACACAAACATCCATTTATCAAAATGTGTTTCTAATTCTTCTTCTTTTTTTTTGAATTTTGGTAATTCTAAATAAATGAAAGTTAATTTATCATAAAAAACTTTTTTTCGTTTTACATCCATTAATTGTACTTCTATTTGAGAGAATGGGTCTGTAATATTTTTATCTTCTTCAAAAACAAAATCTAAAATGCCAACTAAATATACTGCTTTTAATTCAAAATTCCAATCTCCGGCTTTCGCTTGTTCTTGTATAGGAAATGATGAATAAAAAACGCTTCGGTCTTTGAAATATTGTTGTTTGGCTTGTTGCATTTCTACAATAAATTTTTCTTCACACTCACTTTGGCAATAAATGTCGAAAATTGCTTTTCTATTAATGTTGCTTCGCCCTAATTGTTCATTTTTAAGATACTGAATATCAACAATCTTACCGTGAGCTTTTATTATTTCATTGAGAAAATCAATGAGAATGTCTTTGTTTCCTTCCGAGCCAAATATTTTTTTGAAGCCAAAATCAGTAAACGGATTAATATATTTTTCTGTTAAAGAAAACATAATTGCAAATTATTATTTTATGCAAATATACTACAAAAAAATATTAATTACAAATTTATGATTAAGGATTATTAATACCTTAAATCTGCAAATAAAATTACAACAACCTAATAATAAGCGACATATACAAAAGTTTTTTCGTTAATTTTAATAAAAAATTATTCACATCTATTATTGAATATTAAATAGTTATAATTTTGTCTGCAGATTTAAGGCTGTATTATTGATAAATCTTTCCATAAGATATAACTTTTATAACAAAATAACGATGTTTTTCTATTGTTTTGATAATCAGTTTTTTCTGTTAAATTATATTTTTGAAAACATTTTTATTGTTGTTAAACCTAACACACATTAGCATTATTTGGAGTAAATTTTTTTGCGTAGTAAGATATAATACAAAAAGCAACCATTAAATAGATTGCTTTTGTGGGCATTGAGGGATTCGAACCCCCGACCCTCTGGGTGTAAACCAGATGCTCTGAACCAACTGAGCTAAACGCCCTTAAAAAATTCGATACAAAAGTAATATTATTTTTTCTAATTACCAAATTTTTTTTGAAAATTTAAAATAATTTATCGTCCAATTGAATAACAAACAAATCCTTTCTCTTTTAGTTCTTTAGAATCATAAATATTTCTGCCGTCAAAAATTATTTTTTCTTTCATTAAAGATAATTTTTCATAATTTAAAATTCTAAATTCAGTCCATTCGGTTACTAAAAAAAGCGCATCTGCGTTTTTAACGGCATCGTAAGGATTTGACACATAAGTTATTGTGTCTCCAAAATATGTTTTTGCAGTTTCTATTGCGATTGGGTCGTAAGCAATAATTTTTGCTCCGAGTTTTAATAACAAATCTATCAAAACTATCGAAGAAGCTTCTCGCATATCATTTGTGTTTGGTTTAAAAGATAATCCCCAGATAGCAAAAGTTTTGTCTAATATATTGCCACAAAAATGTTCAATTGCTTTGTTGAATAAAATCTTTTTTTGTTTAGTATTAACATTTTCAACTGATTTTAAAATATCCAAAGAATAGTGATTTTCTTCAGCGGTTTTTATTAATGCTTTTACATCTTTTGGAAAACAAGAGCCTCCGTATCCAATTCCGGGATAAATAAAATAAGGTCCAATTCGTTTGTCTGACCCTATTCCTCTGCGAACAGAATTTATGTCGGCACCAAGTCTTTCGCATAAATTAGCAATTTCGTTGATAAATGAAATTTTTGTTGCCAACATTGCATTAGCGGTATATTTTGTTAATTCGGCTGAAGGTACATCCATGTGAATAATTGGGTGTCCGTTCAGTACAAAAGGTTTGTAAAGATTTTCAAGAATATTTTTTGATTTTTCAGAATCTGTTCCTATCACAATTCTATCGGGATGCAAACAGTCATCAACTGCATTTCCTTCTTTTAAAAATTCGGGATTTGAAGCAATATCAAAAGTTAAATATGAATTTCGCTTATTTAGTTCTTCTTGAATAGTTTTCTTTACTTTTTCAGAAGTTCCAACCGGTACAGTACTTTTGGTTACAATCACTAAATAGTTTTTCATTGTTTGACCAATTTCTTTTGCCACATTTAAAACATATTGTAAATCAGCACTCCCATCTTCGTCCGGAGGAGTTCCTACTGCAATAAAACAAGCTGATGCTCCATCTATACTTTTTTCGATTTCTGTTGAAAAAAACAGTCTTTGCATTTCTAAATTTCTAACAACCATTTCGGCTAATTTTGGTTCCCAAATAGGCAAAATCCCTTTTTTAAGATTTTCAATTTTTTCCTTATCAACATCTATACAATAAGTTGTGATTCCCATTTCTGCGAAACATGTTCCTGAAACTAATCCAACATATCCGGTTCCTATTATTGATATTTTGCTTATGCAAGTACTAAAGTCTTTCATGTTTTTTTTACAAAATTAACATTTTTATTTGATTTTTATTTACTTTTTGATATAGAATATTCTACTCCCAATTTTTTAGACCAATTTTCTGTTCATTAAAAGCAGTTTAAACCTAAATTGAAATTGTTTTTTATAGCTACCTTAAATCCGCAAATAAAAATCAGAAAAAAGAGCAAAGCGTTGTAAATAATAAGTTTGCAACGCTTTGTAGTTTGAAAAATATCACTTCATTTAGTGGTGCAAAAAAAATAATGATTTTTTCAAGCCATGAAAGTACAACAAATATCAAAAACCATCACCCCTTTTGCAGGAGTATTTTTCGCGAACGATGAATTTAACAAATCCGGATTAGGAAAACTAATTGATAATCAATTAGGTAATCGCAATTCGACTAAAGGATATTCCTACAGCAATCTTATCCGTAATTTTTTCAATCTGATGCTTAGCGGAGGCCAATGCGCCGAAGACATTCAGCAACATTTCCGTTCAACTTTGGAGCAGATTCCTGATAATAAGGTGGCAAGTGCTGATACTTTGCTTCGCTGTTTCAATGAGTTAGCAACCAACAATACAGCGGTCGTTTCCTCAAGCGGCAAGACATATCAATTCAATATAAATGAAAGATTAAATGATTTGAATATCAAGTCATTAATTCTTACTAAGCAACTCGAAAAAGGAAAATTTTATGATTTTGATTATGACAATCAAATTCTCGAACACGAAAAATGAGATGCCGCTAAGACCTACAAAATGAACACCGGCTACTTTCCGGGCATTGCCAGCATTGGCAACAAAATTGTCGGAGTCGAAAATCGCGATGGCAATGCCAATGTAAAAACGGCACAGGCAGAAACATTGGAGAGAATATACAAATCACTCCATGATAATAAAATACATGTTCAAAATTCCAGAATGGATGCCGGTTCGTATAGCAAAGAAATTATTGAAGTGGTGGCAAAAAACAGTCAATATTTTTATATTCGCGCCAATAAGTGCGAGGCTTTGACTGAAGAAATTCGTCAAATAACTGATTGGAAAACAGTTGAAATTAATTTCATTGAATATCAAGTTGCCTCACTTGCTTTTAGTGCTTTTTTGGGGGATAAAAATTATCGCCTTGTCATTGCCCGCGAGAAAACCAACGATCCGCAGTTAGACCTCTTTGAAGGCGAGAG
>JAITXI010000042.1 GCA_031284905.1 Bacteroidales bacterium | reverse complement strand
TTCAGTTCTGTAAATTCATATTGTCCTTCACTTCCTGTAACAGTTTTTGTACCTAATGGATTGAGTTGTACGCCTGCATTGCGTATCGGTTCGCCTGTAGCTTTATCGGTTATAACTCCGTATATTCCACCTGATAATTCATCTTTTTTGCAACCACTAAATACAAGTGTTGCTGCTAATACTAAATAAATTATCTTTCTCATTTTAATTATTTTTTTCTAATAAAACATCATATTTTATATTTACACCAGCCTTGTCGCTAAATCTTTCACCAATTATTACTATTTGTGTTTTGTAACCAAATTTACTAAAAGCAACACCGCAAAGACTACTATCCCCATGTGGCGATTCAAAATTTCCTTTACATTCATATTGTCCTAAATTTCCATTTAATATTGATGAGATTATGTCGCCATATACTAATTTTGGATCTTCTCCTAAATATGGTTTACCAAATCTTACATTATATCCTAGTTGAACTTTAACTCCATAAATTGGTTCGAGTGTCTCGCTATCGACAATCACGCCTGATATTTTATTTTCAGTAACCTTTTCTTCTTTTTTACAACCACCAGAAATTAACATCACTGCTAATACTAAATAAATTATCTTTTTCATTTTATATATATTTTTTATTTTAATTATTTTTTGTTAACGGAATATTAGCTTCCGTACTCTCTCCACCCACTGCCGTAATAGTTTTACGGTTAGTTTGATAGCCTGTTTTTTGTACGGTAATAGTATATTGTACTACCTCTAATTCCGTAAACTCAAAACGTCCATCTGTACCTGTTGTTTTAGTTTTACCACCCGGACTGAGCACTATCGAAGCATTGCTAATAAGTTCTCCTGTTCCTTGGTCACTTACTACTCCATAGATAGTAGCAAAAAGATTGTATTCTTTTTTTTTGCATCCATTACTCATTACGATTAACAGTGCACATCCAAATAAAATTATTATTTTTTTCATAGATTAAAGATTTTAAAATTTAAACGTTAATGTCATTCCACTTGTTAGTTTTCCTGTATAGTCTGGAACAAGGTATGGAGTGAGTTTTAAATTATTGTTGCTTAATACCGAAACATGTTTTTTTCCTTTTGCAGCCCAACCGTCAATAACATTCCAAACATACAAAGCTGCTGCTCCTGCAATTGCTATATTTCTAACAGTTCCACAAGTATTTGCATTGTCAATATAGTTTTGCTTTATTTGAGCATTATGTGTAGAGTTTATTTTTGACTCATACGAAGCCCTTAAACTTTCGGCAACAACAATTCCGCCAACAAAAACCGCTTCACCTGCTATAAAAGCTACTCCCTTACCTACACTGCCTTTATGTATTTGTGCCATACCGGGTACAAAGATACGGGGACTAAAATCATATTTATTGGTTACATTGACACGTTCAAAATCGAAAGTTGGATTTTTTGCCGTTTGTATCAAGAGATGTACACGATATTGACCGGCTCCGCAACGTTCGCTATACTCATCAATGATACGTGATTTTACTGTCAATTCGTCATTTCCCGTTATTTGTATCTCATTGTTTTGTACCTCCACTTTTACTCGTTTTCCTGTGCTAAGGCTACGTCGTTCGATAGCTATTGTTGCTGCTTTGTTACGAGCATTTTCCTCATCATAACCATCGGCAGAAACTACCTCAATATATGAATTGTTTTCTTCCTGAAAGAACCCATCCACCC
This sequence comes from Bacteroidales bacterium, assembly GCA_031284905.1. Taxonomy (GTDB): domain Bacteria; phylum Bacteroidota; class Bacteroidia; order Bacteroidales; family ML635J-15; genus Bact-19. The sequence goes on along the minus strand of JAITXI010000042.1, from coordinate 1,425 downwards.
ATTGGGGACGTTCTTGCGAAGAAGTGCACTGTCCCACCGCAAATGTGGGAACCAGTGCACATACCAAAATAAATAACAATTGTTTCATAAAATTATCTTATTTATTTTCTTTGAATTTTTCAAAATTAGCATCCATCTTTTTTCTAAATTCTTGTTCATTGAAACGGATTTTCAATTCTTCATCCTTTGAAACATGGTCAATAATTTTATCAACAATTTCTTTATTACTTATTCTAATACCAACAAAACAAGTAACATCTCCTTTTTCATCAACAGCCGAAAACTTAGGTCCACAAGTTGCTTTTGTGTTGTTAATCACAGCATCTATAATTTGAGTACCTGCTCGTTCAACTTTTGCTTCTGCATCAGAACCGGCATTATTACCAATATAATTGCTATAATCATCAATAGCACCTTTGTACGCATGTTTCATTTTTTGGCGTACAATGTTTTGAGCATTGGTAAGTGCTGATGTTTGCAACACATCCATTCTGTTTTTAGAACCACTGGCAATACCTGTTGCAGCAAAATAATCATCAGTGTCATGTTCTGTACATGGCGCTTCATATACCTCGCCAAAAGGACTTCCTGCTTTCGGTTTATAATCTGAACTTGCGTTCTTACTTGTTCCGCAGCTCGTACACACTACGACTGCCATTACTGCTACTGCAGCGAAAATTAGAATTCTTTTCATTTTTATTTAATTTATTTATTATATAATTTACTATTTATTTACATTTCTACAAGAGCCTGTTTCCATTGATACTACTATCTTCAAAAATCATCGAAACGTTTTACCAAAAACATCGAGACGTTTTTGGTAATTCATCGAGACGTTTTTTGTAAATAGTTGAGACGAATTTTTCCTTTCGTTATTTCAATTGTTTTAGCTCGTTATATTTCATTATTCTTTCTCGAATTTTAAATTGTTCTGCATTTCTTTTAAATCCACTCCCGGACGAAATACTACTTTCGATTTTTGTATTTTTGAGGCATTATACTGTGCTGCAGTCTCTGTTCCTTCGCCGCTTATACTTATTTGAAATGAGCCAAAATCCCCGAAACGTACTATTTTGCCTTCGGATAAATGTTCTGTTAGAACCTGCGTAAGTGCTTCCAATACAGCCAAGGTATCGGCTTGATTTACAGTACTGCGTTGCGTTATCTCTTTGCCTAATGCTTTTAAGGTTGTTTCGCCTGTGCTTTTAGCCATTGCATACCATTTTTTCGGGGCTGTAGGATTGCCCGGATTACTTTTTTCTACTACTTTGTACTTGATTGACATAACTTTATTTAGATTTATGATTTATTATTCACTTACTTATTTTATTTACTTCCCTTAATATAAAAATTTATCCACAAAGCAATTCCCTTATTCCCTTATTGTGAATTATTTGCATTTTTAGATTTATAGTATTGAGATAT
>JAITXI010000216.1 GCA_031284905.1 Bacteroidales bacterium | reverse complement strand
GATACAACGATTTAAGTTAAATTACAGACAACCTAATTAGGTTATTTAAATAATTTAGCTAATTTTCTGTATTACAGTTGTTTATGTAATTTAACTACCTAAATTGAGCGGAGTTAGGGTTTAAATAAATATGAAATGGCAAAATAATATTTAATTTTTCATAAAAAACACTCATAATCTCAAAAAAATGTATATTTTTGTATAAAATTATTTTTTATGAAAAAAGTAGCTTGTTTTTTTATTCTTCTTTTGCCTTTTTTTTCCGGTTTTTGTCAAAAAGTCGTAAAAACCAAAGACGGCACCAACTCTATTTCCATTCTTAAAAATGATATTTCTTGTTTCTCTTTTAAAATACAAATTTCTGAATTTAATGCTCAAGATTTTTCAAGTAACAACCAAAATTTTACTAAAATTTCTATCAACGACTTCTATCCAAACAACGATTTAAGTAATCCTGAACTTCCTGCTTTGTCGAAGTTAATTGAAATTCCAAATAATTCTGAAGCTGAAATTTCTGTTATCGGTTTTTCGGAACAAGTTATAGATTTACAAAACTACGGTTTTGAATTTCCAATTTATCCAAATCAAGTTTCTGTCAGCAAAGACAAAGACCCTAATTCAACTCCTCTTCTATTTAACAAAAATATTTATTTCGATAAAAATTTCTATTCTCCTAAAATTGCTGAATTAGAAAATCTTGGTAAATTTAGAGGAACAAATATTTCTCAAATTGTTATTAATCCGTTTTCTTACGACATTGAGACTAATACTCTTTATCTAAAGAACGAACTCACAATTGAAATAAAATTTAAAACTTCCGACAATTCAACAAAGTCTATTTTTTCAAATCATTCAAAAGAATTTTCTCCTATCTATAAATATTTATGGAATTATCAAAATCAAGTAAAATCAATTACCATAAATCAAACTCCAATAAAATATTTAATTATTTCAGATAGAATATTTGAAGCTGATATTCAGCCATTTATACAATGGAAAAGCAAAGAAGGTTACAATATAATTTGCGAATATACCGACATTATAGGAAATACAAAAGAAGAAATTAAATCATATATTGAAGATTTATATTCAAGTGCAACTGAAGAAAATCCGGCTCCAAGTTATTTGTTATTTATTGGTGATGTAGAACAAATTCCAACTTATACTACTAATAATCATGCCAGCGATTTGTATTATTGCACTTTCGATGGAGAAGATGATTTTATTCCGGATATGTATTATGGAAGGCTGTCGGCACAAAATTCTTCACAGCTTATTCCTCAAATTAACAAAATAATTTCTTATGAACAATGTAATTTTACAAATAATAATTTTCTACAAAATGTAACTTTAGTTGCAGGATATGATAATACTTTTGGACCCATAAATGCCAACGGACAAATGAATTATGCAAGAAATTACTATTTCAACGAAGAGCACAATATTAATACAACAAGCTTTTTATATCCAACTTCTATAAATTTTATTCCTGAAATAAAAACTTCACTTTCCAATGGAAATTCTTTCGTGAATTATACAGGTCATTGTGTAGCTTCTCGTTGGCAAAACGTAAATATTGATTCAACAGCAGTTAATTCGCTTACAAATTCTGATAAACCGTTTTTTACTTTGGCGAACTGTTGTCTCTCAAGCAAATACAATGTTTCTGAATGTGTTGGAGAAACTTTTATGAGAGCTGTAAATAAAGGCGCAGCCACTTACATAGGAGCGAGCGATAATACATATTGGAATGAAGATTATTATTGGTCGGTAGGACTTACAAATAGTATTATTGCTAATCCTACTTATTCAGGAACTCAGGCTGGAATTTATGACCATTTATTTCATGAAAATCTTGAAGAGCCAATTAAAAATGCCGGAGAAATAATTTTTTGCGGGAACATGTCTGTAATGACAAGTACTTCAACTTATAAAAAAATATATTGGGAAATTTACAATGTTCTTGGCGACCCCTCTTTAATGCCTTATGCAGGTATTCCAGACAATTTGCAAACAAACTATTTCTCAGCAATTCCGGAAGGAATAAATTTTATTAATATCTCAGCCGAAACAAATTCTTACGTTGCTATAAGTAAAAATAATGTCTTAATTTCTGCTAAATATTCAGATGAAAACGGATTTGCTCATTTCGATATTGACCCACAAATTTCAGGTACTTTAATTGATGTAGTCATCACTAAACAATTTAAAATTCCTCATATTGGTCAGATTTCTGTCATTCCTAACAACGCAAATTTCGACATTGCAATTTCACAAATTCATAATCCGACTAACATTTATTACGAAAATCCTTCTTCTATTATTCCAGAAATTGAAATCGTAAATTTAGGAAATTCTCCAATTACTAACGCAATAATAAGCTATACTATTAATAATAATAGCCCTATAATTTATAATTGGTCGGGAATTTTAAATACTTTTCAAATGGTTACAATCACTTTTCCCGAAATTTTTTTACCAAGCGATGAATATTCATTCTCTTTTGAAGCTATCACAGCAAATGATGAAAATGTTAATAATAATTCTCTACAAAAAAATATTATTATTTATGCCGGAAATGTTTTATTTCAAAAAATCATTTCTCCTAAAAATGTTAATTGTGATGTTTCTGAAATTATTCCTGAGATATTAATAAAAAACGTTGGGAATAATATACTTACAAGCTTGAAATGTAATTATTCAAGCGGAGCTTTTTCTGATGAAAAAATTTGGACAGGAAATCTCTTTCCAAATGACAGTATAAATATTTCTTTTCCTACTCTACCACTTACTACAGGAAATTATGAGATATTATTTGAAATTTCAGAACCAAACGGAGGACTAAATGAAAATCATATAACAAGCAAAACTGAAAATTTTTCTGTAAATAATATTGGGAATTCATTAACAATCAAATTATTAACAGATGATTTTCCACATGAAGTATCTTTCTTACTTCAAAATTTAAACACTGGAGATACTATATTTTCAGATGGAAATTTTAGTGGTAGCAGTCAAATTCTAAAAAATTATGATTTATGTTTAATAGATGGTTGTTATAAATTTATTATTAAAGATTCGTATAGCGATGGAATGAATTATCCGCCTTCTGTAATGGGAAATGTTTTATTAATTAATATAAATGATACGATTTTAACGCTAAATGGAAATGAATATACTAATAGCTTTGAAAAATATTTCTGTCTAAATTTCGATGGAATAATTTGTCCGCAAGATATTGTGATAGAAGCTACAAATACGCAAATTTGTCTTTACGGAGGCTATCCTGAAGGAGGAATTTATTCGGGTGAAGGAATTGATAACGGCTGTTTTTTACCTTCAAATTTGGGAATCGGTACACATATTGCTACTTATACAATTACAACCGATACATCAGAATTATCTTGCAACTTTACAATTGTAGTAAGTCCGCTATCTTTGATTGATATAACAAATAATAATTTTGAAATTTATCCAAATCCAACCTCTAATTATGTTAAAATAAAGACTAACAGCAACCAAATATTTGATATTGAAGTGATTAATACACTTGGAGAAAAAATATTATATGCAAATAATTTCAAAGATAAAGCTATTATCAATTTATCTGATTTTAAAAACGGCATTTATTTTGTAAAAATAACAACGGAAGATAACTGTTATTATGAGAAAATTGTGATTCAAAAATAAGAAAAAACATAAATCCAAAAAAAATTATTACTTTTGTGAAAAATATTAATAACCTGAGTTCTGTTTAAGAAAAGTGTTAAAAAATTTGGTAAGTATGCTCATAATCTTTGTTTACTTAATTGGTTTTCAACAATAAATATAATAAAGATTTGCGTAGTTACCAATTTTTTTTGCCTTTTTTATACTTTCTTTTTTACTCGCTTATCCCGAACTCAGGTTTCAAATATTTTTTTATTAAAAAAACAAATATAGATAATATTCAATCTCCATCGTTTCAACGAAGTTAATTCATATAATCTTTTCTTACTATTTTTTGCATAATAATTTATTTTATAGACCAAAGTTTATTTTTTAAAAAAATGGAGGTTACAAAGATACCAAAAATGTATGATTCCGCAAAATATAATAAATTATCTGCGGAAAGTGGTATTTTTTATATAGATTCCGCAAGTTATTTTTTTTTAGAACGAAAATAAATCATCAAGAGTAACATCGCTTTGGATATTGTTCCAATACTCATTATGCCTTATGCCATAAGTAGTTACCAAAGTGATATGAATTGTTTTGTGCGTTTTACTTTCTTCAATAAATGCAGTGCGTTTGTTTCGTAAATTGGCATCGTAATTTTTAGTAATGACAAACTCTTTGTTAGCATATTTCATTTCGCAAAGATTAATAATGTTGTCGTTACGTTCAATAATAAGATCAATTTGTGCGCCGTCTGTTAGACATGTGTCTCTACTTCGCCAACCTGAAACATAAGAAAGTACGCCCGCAATACCAAGAGCCGTTTTTATCTGCAAAATATGGATTTGGCACAGCAATTCAAACGAATATCCTGTCCACGCTCTGTGAACGCTATTGTCAATCAAACTGCTCCAATAATTTGCGTCTGTCGCTTTATGTTTTTTTACAAAATTGAGATAAAACAGCGAATAAAAATCAACTAATTGATAAAGTTTGTTTTTTTTCTGATTTGTAAAATGCGGATTAATAGTTATAAATCCACACAATTCCAATTCTTCCAAAATACCTGAAAGTCCGCCTCCATCGGCAATTTTCGAGAGTTTTACAATCTCATAGCGTGTCATACCCTTGCGTTTTTGTGCCAACACCTCAACAATTTTTATATATTTTTCCGGCTTTTTAAACAAAGACGCATAGAGTTTTGAGTATTCGTTGCGTAAAACAGCATTTTTTGCAAAAAACAGATTGTCAATATTTTGTGCCAAACTCAATGAACGCTCTAATTGTTCTAAATAATACGGAATGCCACCCATAATCATATAACATTCGGCAATTTGAAAATGGCTCATCACAATTTTCTTTGATTTGAGAAATTGTTCTGTTTCGTTCAGCGTGAATGGTGCTAAAAATATTTGTCGAGTTACGCGGTTGTGTAAGCCTCCGCGATTTTTAATAATTTTATTCATCATCCACGAAGTTGCCGAGCCACACACCACCAAAAAAATATCTTTTCGGGCAGAGGCGTAAGTGTTCCAAAAATACTCGAAAGCCGACAGAAAGCCCGATTTAGTATTGTCCAACCAAGGCATTTCATCTATAAAAATTATCTTTCTGCCTGCTTTTTTAATGCCGTTCAAATATTTTTCCAATTGCAAAAACGCCTGTTGCCAACTATCAACAAGTGGAAAATCGTTACCGCTGTATTTGTTGATTGCGGCATTAAAATTGAACAATTGCACACTTTTTGTTGCATTTTCTGCTCCCGAAAGGTAGAAAGTAAATTTGTTGCTAAAAAGTTCTCTGACCAAAAAAGTTTTACCTACTCTTCTACGTCCGTAAACCACAACAAATTCCGATTTTTCGGAATCCATATAATCTGAAAGTTGTTTAATCTCTGATTTTCTACCAATTATATTTTTCATACGCTAAATATTTTTCGCTACAAAGATACAAAAAATATATGATTCCGCAAAATATAATAAATTATCTGCGGAAAGTGGTATTTTTTATATAGATTCCGCAAGTTATTTTTTTAAGAACGAAAATAAATCACCAAGAGTAACATCGCTTTGGATATGTTCCAATACTTAATATTAACACTCCGCATTTCAACTAAGTTGATTCATATAATCTTTTACTTTGACACAATTGCACATAAGCAATAAAACTGCTATAATTATGATATGTTTTTTAATTGCAAACATATTTTAATGAGGTAAATGAAATTTCTTTTTGTCTTTATAGTACAACAGCGTCAAACAAAGAAAACACCCAAACTCACACTATCAAATTTTATTATTTTATTTTACATCCGTTCCTTATTCAGACTTTAAGTTATTCTACTTTACTTATGCTCCAAACTATACCCGATAAAACATAAAATTATAGTTCAGACGAAAAAGCGACATTTACAGATGCCGCTTTTTGTGTGAGAAAATTAACCATCATAACTATTTCACTGCGACTTTCTTGCTGAAACTCCCAACTTTTACTACATAAAGTCCTGCCGCAGGTAGCGTGTAAGTAACAAAATTGCTACTTGGTTTGTCGCTAATAAAGTGTTGCCCCAAAATATTATAAATTTCAACGTTTTGTCCTGCGATGTTTTTTATATTGATAGTGTTTCCGACTGCAAAAACGTCTATTGCCTGAGTATTGTTTGTGGCGATGCCGTTGATAATTTCAAACTTTGCCGTAAATATTGTGTCTGATGTAACAGTAATAGTACGCGGGTTGGTGGTAATGGCATCATTCCATTGTACGAAACAATTAAAAAATTATATTTTTTGATATAGTGAATATTATATACATCATAAACCAATTTAATCATGTCTGTATGCCTTAATAATCAAGTAGTGCATAAAATCAAGAGCAAAGTTAGGTGATTGACATAATTTTATATATTTAATGATTATTATTCACTTACTTATTTTATTTACTTCCCTTAATATAAAAATTTATCCACAAAGCAATTCCCTTATTCCCTTATTGTGAATTATTTGCATTTTTAGATTTATAGTATTGAGATAT
>JAITXI010000188.1 GCA_031284905.1 Bacteroidales bacterium | reverse complement strand
GCAATCACCACATAAGTGTAATATCCCGGGAACTCAATTGCCGACGGGTCGTCTATTTTTATCAGCGCATTACCGGATTTCAAGTTTCCGTCATAGGCAAATACGGGAAGCGGATCTTTGGCTTTCATAGCGCCAATGTTGTTCTCAGAGACAAAATTCCATTGAATTCCATCCCATACATACAATCCCACTTCAATACCTTTTGCCTTGTTGACTAATGTATTGTAAACTAACATGCCAATTGCTTCCTCTTTTACCTGTTCAAAATCCGGTTCAGTACCGGCAACCAATTTGAAAACTTTCAAGTCAGTTATTTCTACATTGGGAAGCAGCAACCCCAATTCCTGTTGGATTTGCGATAAATCCAATACTGCACCGGCACGAGGTTTGTTAAGACTCCCAATGGTTACCTGTGCATTCACATTTGTTCCGATGCAAACAATAAAGGTGAGTAAACAGAAGATAATTTTTTTCATTTTTTGTTGTTTAATATAGTTGAATTTGAATAAGCTCCAAGACGATTTTAGTATTCCTATCATATTATACACTGTGAATAATTCATATTTTTTTGTGCAAAGGTACGAACTATACACACAGTTAGTATATTTTTAAAACCCACAATATGTTGTATTATAAAATTATAATTGTCATTTTTTATTATTTTTCAAATGAAATAAAATAGTGATGTCATATTTATTTTATATAACAATTAATAACCTCAGCAATATTCATAAATCAGTTATAGAATATTAAAATACTCTTTTTTTATTGCTAATATAATTAAATTTAACATTTCAGGATAAAATAGTACAAATATATTTGTAACATACTATAATTAGCAAATATAGGAGGAGAAAAAGGTGAGGCCTTACCAGAAAGCATAAGCAGTTTACAAAAAAAACGGCTTGCATGTGGGTTTCCTGAGCGCTATTTTTTATACAGAATTTTATTTATTAAAATAATTTTCTCCTTTTGTGGCAATCATAAAAAATAATTGCTTTTGTAAACATTTCAATTATTGCAGAATTTAACGCATCGTATCAGTTTGCTTAATTTTGCATTTTTACGATAGAACTTATCAATTAGACAGCAAGCACCAAGAAATGTTAAACAAAGCCATAGAAAATGACGATAATCTGTGGATTGTGAAGTACTACATGAAAAAATAATGGGAGTATTATTACTTTGAAATAACAAAATCTTTTCCTCACTATACCCAATTGGATGCTATGGATTGCTGCCCCACCTGCCTCCGTATGATAGTGAAGCGCTACGAGGCCGCTCTTATGGTGAGTTGAGGGAGATATGAAATCTTATATATTGAATGGCACAATAACCTTAAAAATAATGAATAAATAGAAAAAAATCGTTATTTTCCATAATCATTTTTTACCTTTGTACCAATTATTAATAACATATTATCGCTTATGAAAACGAAATTTACATTTATGCTATCCCTTCTTTTGAGTATTTCTTTCCGTATTTTTTCACAAACGGATGTTGATAATTACTGGATAAAAGAAGATTTTTCCCATTTTGAACGCTCAAGTGAATGGATTATAGAGGAAAAGAATTACGAAACTTATCCCAACAATATTCCCTTAATCACTACCTACGCAAATTTTGAATTCAGCGAATACTGTGCAGCTGAATACAATCCAGGAGGAAATGTATTGAGAATTAGAGGATTAAATGAAAATGGTTCTGCACAATTTACAGTTCCGAACGCAAGCAAAGTAACCATTCGCGTAACCGGAAAATCCGTTTACATGGATAGAACAATTCGTATTTACAGAAATAACGAACTCGTCCAGACCTACTATAATGTGGACAGAACTGTTTGCCATATCTTTACCGATGAAATAAATTCGCAAGAACCGCTTACATACAAACTGACGGCAGGTGACAACCTTTCTACTGACCCAATAGTTCTTTACTACGTCGAAGCCATTAAATATGGAGTAACGGTCACTCCGGAACCGGAACCGGGAATAAATTACGATTCATATTGGATATATGAAAAATTTTCTACTTTCGACATTGAAGAAAAATACAATGAAACAAAATCATACTTGACGACACCTAATAATATTGCTATTAATGCAGTATGGTCAAATATAGAGCAAGGAGAAGCCTGTTCATCCGGTACTAAAAACATCAGAATATCCGGTAGAGGAGAACAGACGGGAAATATCGAATTTACAGTTCCGGATGCAAAATCAGTTAAGATAGGAGTAACCGGAAAAGCATCCGAACACGACAGAGAAGCGCTGATTTACAGAAATGATGTATTAGTACAAACTATAACTCAATTAGATAAAACAGAATGTCAAGAATTTTCCGAAAATATAAATTCCGAAATTCCGCTAACTTACAAAATAAGAACAGGAAGTAGTTTGGAAAAACCCATTGATATTACTTACATTTTAGTGAAGAAAAATAGTGACGCAGGTTTGACAAATTTAAAAAATTTTGATTTTAGCTTCTATCCCAATCCTGTTGTAGAAACTATGTATTTTAGCAGAATTGCCAAACAAGCAACCATTTTAGATTTGTCAGGAAGACAAATACTTAAGCAACAGAATATTAATCAAATAAATGTAAGTAATCTGAAATCAGGCGTTTATCTTATCAAGATAACAACAGAAAAAGGAATTATTTCTAATAAATTTATTAAAAAATAACGGTTGATAACTTATCAATAAAAGTTCATTTATGAGTTGTTTGTTTTTAATATTTAATTTTTGATTAATAAAACCAATGTTTCATAAGCGCATATTCACAGGAATTGTTTATAAAATAGAGAGAAATTTTTTAACAAACCATTTTATTAACATAAGGTGAATAAAAATAGTAGTTGGATGATTCTTAATTTTTTAACAATAAAAACAAATGTCAATAAAAAGTATAAAATAGCTTTCCTAAATTTGATAATTAAAAAAACAAATTTTTCATGAAAAAGTTATAAGACTTTTTAACGAGACATATATATCATAACTTATTTTAAATTTAAAAGAATATTATAATATATAATGGTTAATAATAATTTGAACTCGGTAGGATTTTTAGATGTTCCCGTACCGGAAGGCATTGATTTGATACAGGCGATTCAGGATTTGAAAAAAGAAAAAAATGCTATTATATTGGCTCATTATTATCAAGAGAATGATATTCAGGATATTGCAGACTATGTAGGAGACAGTCTTGCATTGGCTCAATGGGCGGCCAAAACGGATGCAGATGTGATTGTATTGTGCGGCGTTCATTTTATGGGTGAGACGGCAAAAATATTATCTCCTGATAAACAAGTGCTTGTACCTGACTTGAATGCCGGTTGTTCGTTGGCAGATAGTTGCCCCGCAGACGAATTTGAAAAATTTATCAAAGAACATCCTGCTCATAAAGTAATATCTTACGTGAATACAACCGCTGCCGTAAAAACTTTGACGGATGTAGTGGTTACTTCAACGAATGCCCGTCAGATTGTGGATAGTTTTCCTCATGACGAGAAAATAATCTTCGGACCTGACCGGAACCTTGGAAATTATATAAACAGTCTTACGGGAAGAAATATGGCACTTTGGGATGGCGCTTGCCATGTGCATGAACGCTTCTCTTTGGAAAAGATTTTGGAATTAAAGAAACAATATTCGGATGCTTTGGTTTTGGCGCATCCGGAATGTAAAAGTGCAATCTTGAAAATAGCCGATTACGTGGGTTCAACATCAGCTTTGTTGAATTATGCAGGAAAATCCAATAATAAAACATTTATAGTAGCGACAGAATCCGGTATTTTGTACGAGATGCAGGAAAAAAATAAGGATAAAATATTTATCCCAGCTCCTCCCAACGATAGTACTTGTGCTTGTAATGAATGTAATTTTATGAAATTAAATACCTTGAAAAAGTTATACAACTGTTTGAAATATGGACAACCCGAAATATTTATTTCAGAAGAGATAAGAGAAAAAGCAAAAAAACCCATTTTGAAGATGTTGGAAATTTCAGCAAAATTGGGATTGTGAAAAATATTGATTTTGAAAGAAAAATGAATTATTGAATAAAAATTTAAAATTTAGAGATTAAACTTTTTTTGAATTATACTGTCTATTACTTCATATATTAATTAATTGCACATATTATTTATGAAGTTTTTCAAATTTCTTCTTTTCTTTCTTTTTTGTTCTTTATCCGTTTTCAGTCAAAAAACAGTGTCTGTTTCAGGTATATTATTAGACAAAAAAAACAAAGAACCTGTTATTGGTGGTAATATTGAATTGTTAAAAGCAACCGATAGTTTGGTAGTTGCAGGGACGGTTAGTAATTTTTCCGGAGAATATGCCATTAGAAATATAAAAGCGGACAAATACATTGTAAAAGTTTCTTATTTAGGATATAAAACTTTTCTTAAAAATATAGACCTTTTGGGTATGAATCCTCCTTCAAAATTGGGAGAATTTCTTTTGGAAACTGATGATGTTTTACTGAAAGAAGCGGTTGTGATAGGAAAACGACCGGATGTATCTGTTAAAAACGATACTTTAGAATTTGATGCCACTTCGGTTAAAACAACAGAAAATGCTGTAGTAGAAGATGTTCTGAAAAAAATGTCGGGAGTGGAAGTTGATACGGAAGGAAAAATAACGGTTGCAGGGAAGGAAGTAAAAAAGATTATGGT
>JAITXI010000147.1 GCA_031284905.1 Bacteroidales bacterium | reverse complement strand
GATTCCGGCGGCACTCTCTAATATGGGAGAGCGTTTTGGATATTATATTATGAATGCTGTTTTAACTTTGTTTCTATGTTCTAAATTTGGCTTAGAGGCAACACAAGGTGCTTTAATCTATTCGTTTTTTTATGCAGGAATATATGTATTGAGTTTGGTCGGCGGTATAATTGCCGACAAATTACAAAACTACAAAGGTACAATAATGGCAGGTTTAATAACAATGTCTTGCGGTTATGTTATGCTGGCGATTCACGTTTTTGCAGAAGGATATGGATTTAATTGGGTTTTAGTATTTACATGCATTGCTTTGTTTTTAATTGCATTTGGAAATGGTTTGTTTAAAGGAAATTTACAGGCTATTGTTGGTCAAATGTATGACAATCTCGAAAAAGAACATAAAAATAATGAAACTCTCTTACAAAAAGCAAAAGGTATGAGAGATGCCGGTTTTCAAATATTTTATGTATTTATTAATATAGGAGGATTATTTGCACCTTTTGTTGCCCCTTACTTAAGAAAATGGTGGTTAGCAAAAGACGGATTGCTCTATAATGCGGATTTACCTGCACTTGCTCACACTTTTTTAAAATACGGTGAAACTATGGTAGGAAGTGTTGCAACTCCCGAACAAATTGCAGATGGACCTCAACAACTTGAAACTTTAACAAAATTAGCAACCAATGTACAAATTTCGGGCATTGCTCCTGAAAATTTAACTGATTTTTGTCATAATTATTTAACTGTATTTAATACAGGAGTTCATTATTCATTTTGGGCTTGCGTTATTGCAATGTTAATTTCATTAGTAATTTTTATTATCAGCAAAAAAATGTTCCCAAATCCTGCTAAAAAAACAAAAACTGAAAATACCACTTATACTGCTGACGAAAAGGCAAAAATGGCAAAAGAAATTAAACAACGTATTTTAGCACTATTTGCAGTTCTTGGTGTTGTAATTTTCTTCTGGTTCAGTTTCCATCAAAATGGAGTTTCTTTGTCGTTCTTCGCAAGAGATTTTGTAAATACATCCGTAATCCCTCCTGAAGTTTGGCAAGCTCTAAATCCGTGCATGGTAATTCTTTTAACTCCTGTTATTATGTGGATTTTCGGCGCAATGCGTAAAAAAGGTAAAGAACCTTCAACTCCGATGAAAATTGCTTTAGGTATGGGTATCGCCGGTCTTGGATATTTATTTATGACAATACTTTCCAAATATTGTGCATTCCCAAGTTATAACGAATATTCACATTTAAAAGAAGAAGCCAGGGTAGCTTTAAAAATAGCGCCATGGTCTTTAATAGCAATGTATTTTTTCTTAACAGTTGCAGAATTATTTATATCTCCTCTTGGCTTGTCTTTTGTTTCAAAAATAGCACCAAAACACATACTGGGACTATGCCAAGGCTTATGGTTAGCTGCAACAGCAGTTGGTAATTTATTATTAGCATTAGGTGCATTAATGTACACAAATTGGCCTTTATGGTTATGTTGGTTAGTTTTTGCCATTGTTTGTGCTGTAGCAATGATTGTTATGTTATCAATGGTTCGCTGGATTGAAAAAATTTCCGCAGATAAAAAACCTGAAGAAATTTCCGACAAAAACAATATAGCAAAAGCTATTGTTGAAGAATAATAATTTTAATTTTTAATAAAAAAACCGTTCATTTTTTCTGAGCGGTTTTTTTATTAGATAAATTATTGTTTTTTAGGGATATACGTATTTTATGGGGACGAAGAAGAAACACTCGTGTTTTATGAGGGGAAATTTTTTTTTCTTAATTTAGGCTACAAATTTTTCTCAAAAAACTCCAATTGTTCTTGTATTTTAACTGCTTCAAGAGTAATAATTACTTTACCCTAAGTAAAATAAACGAAAATTTGGTCTAACAAATAGGGAGTAGAATACTATAAATGTATTATTATCATAAAATTATGCAAAAACAATCATTGATAAGTAAAGATTACAGTTAAAAAATAGATAAATTCCAATTAATAAACTCATATTTTCTAAAGGTTTTTTATAAAAAAAATTAATAATAATAAAAGCTAAACAAAATAAAGAGCTTACACAACTAATTATATCTTTACCGGGATAATTATTTATTATAAAAAATAATGAAGTAATACATATTAATTTACAATACAACATAAATATTGATAAAAATATTGATTGTTTGAAAACACCTTTTTTAATAGTAAATAAAACTATTAATTCAGGTACAACGAAAATATATAATAATATATTTATTGCAATATATACCAAAAATATGCCTTGTTTGTAGAAATAGAAAAACTAAATATACAAACAAAACAATTAATTCTTTAAAAATCACACTATTTATTATTTTTTTCATTATAAATAAATTTAATTCATTTCTGAAATAACTAATGTTTTATGATTAATATATTGAATATAAGAACGGTATCTTTTAAATATTATTTTGTTATATAAGGAAAAAAACATAAAAAATCAAAAATTACTGAATAAAAAAAAAGCATATAATTTTGACCTTTTATGTTTTTGCTTAATAAAAAATTTAATAAAAAAAACAGTAAAGAACACACTGAAACTGTTCCTACCATATAATACTTACCAGGATAATCATTACTAACAAAAATAGCTGAAACAATGTACATACTTTTGCAATATAAAAGTAATATAGATAAAAAAATAGATTTTAGAAAAAAACGATTTCTTATCATAAAATATACTATTACACTGATTACAAATGAAAACAGTATCATATTTATCAAAAATAAAAACGTGAAATAATATTTTTGTAAAAGAATTAAAATAAAATACAAAAAAATTACCAGCATTTCTTGAAATACAGTGTTTTTTAATATTGCTTTCATGATTACTTTGAATTGTATATACAGATAATTAAAATACTAAATTCCAAACACAATCTGCAAAATTCCAAGCAGCACTAGCAGGAGCTGTCCATATATATCGTCCTTGAGTAAGAAGATTTCCGCCACCGTTTGGTGGAAAAATCTGTCCTGTCGAACTTCTCATACAAGCATTCAAATTCATATCAAACTCTTCCAAAGCATATTTAATTTTACCCCACAATCCTTTTTCCAATAGTTTTGCAGTAATTCCATTATTGTGTGCATTGTAATACGTAAATTTAAACATAGAAATTAACTCTAAACATCAACTTTTCTTTTAATTTTATTTAAATATTTTTCTACAAATTTATATTTAATTTTTTGAATTACAATATAATTTTTATTATCATTTTCTTTTTCTATCAATGAAACAAAAAAATCTCTACAAGCATTGAAATAACAAAAAAATATTACCAAAAGTTTTTCCGGCAACAGATTTTTAATATTTTTTAATTTGCTTTCGCGAGGTCTAAAGACGTTCTTGTTCTTTCTTTTTATCTTTTTTACTGAATGTAGAATTGTTAACACGAGGGCTGTTGCTGTTTGCAATCTGACAGTTTGTTATTATAATTGCTGCTAAAGAGAGTACGCTCGCCAAAACGAGTTTATTTGCATAGTGCAGATTTCGTTCAAAATCAGAGTATAGAACTTTTATTTTAGACAATAACTTGAATATTGGGGAAAAAGACTTATCTTTGTGTGTAAATAATTGGAATATGCCACATTATCTTGATCCTAAAAACGATTTGGTTTTCAAACGAGTGATTGGAGAACATCCCGACTTGCTCATTAGTTTTCTAAATGCGTTGATGCCGTTAGAAAAAGGAAATATCATTGAAAGTGTAGAATATCTTACGCCGGAGTTAGTACCTGAAAATCCGTTAAAAAAGTTTTC
>JAITXI010000139.1 GCA_031284905.1 Bacteroidales bacterium | reverse complement strand
ACACTTTGACTTGCCGTACATCCATTGGAGCCTGTTACCGTAACGGTATAAGTTCCCGATGCAGTTACATTGACGTTTGCATTTGTTCCTAAAGAGTTATTCCAATTATATGTTCCGCCACCTGTTGCTGTTAATGAAATTGATTGATTTGTCGGACATGATAAAAATGTTATGCCGGTATTATTCGTTATGCCTGCTGTCGGATCAGGAAGATAACTAATATTAATTGGAGTTCTGATACTAGTTACACCTTCAACTGTTAATTCAACATAATATGTATTTTGTTCTGCAATTATATTTTTTGAAATAGGAAGACTACTACTTTCATCAGAAAAAAAATTCACAGTAGCTTCAGGTACTACCGTCACTCCCGCTACAAGTATTTGACATCGCAGATTCCCAGAACCAACTCTTTCAACTTTAACAATTTTATAACTTCCATCAATATAATTTGCATAAACCCAAAAACGAATAATTAGTTGCAATCCACTTTTCTCTGCTATCGGATAACAATACTGACCATAACTAACATTAGGCGCATTAAAACTTCCAAAACAAGAAGAAACAATATAAGAGGTTTGATACCATTTTATTCCTTCATTACAAGGAGTAGAATTATCATTCAGATATGTATCACTTGGAAGAACAATAGGATATGATGTATTATTATAAAAAAAACCGACTAAATAGTCACTATTAATATCTACCGAAATATTCGAAGTACTTGGATTATGTACTCCAACAGGATATGAAACATTAAGAAGTACGTAAGGGGTTTCATAAAAACTTAAATCCAAATAACTTTCTAAATCTACCGAACTCCCATGGCAAACACTTGCATGTGGAACCATAACGACTTCCGGGACATCAAGCGGAGATAATACTTTATAATTGTATATTACATTCTTTAAGTTAGAAATGTTCTTTAATTTTTCAGGTTTATATATCAATTTATATTCATCATCAACAATAATATTTTCAAAATTGAATAAAAATTTTGAAATTCCGGAATTTTCTGCAACTATTGATAATTTATATTTATATTTGTCAATATTGTTATTATTATTTTTAGCAACTACCTCATTATTAATTGAATAATTATAATTATTTACATTTTTTGCACATAAAATATTACTAAAAATAGTAATAAAAAGGAACAAAAGTACATACAATTTCCTCATGTTGAAAAATTTTATTAAAGTTATTATTAATTTTTCAAAAAACCATAAAAAATATTTATATTTATTAACTTTTTTTGTAACTTTGTATTTTAAAAAAATGGATAATAAAACATTAAAAATTTTTACAGACCCAATATACAAAAACAACCCTATTACAGTTCAAGTTTTAGGGGTTTGTTCAGCTTTAGCTGTTACTGTAAAACTACAACCTGCTGTTGTTATGGCTCTAAGTCTTATTTTTGTAACAGTTCTTTCCAATGTAATTATTTCTCTTATTAGAAATTTTATCCCGCAACGTATCAGAATTATTGTTCAATTATTAATTGTTGCAGCTTTAGTAATTATTATTGATTTAATATTAAAAGCCTTTGCATTTAATATCAGTAAAGAATTATCTGTTTTTGTAGGTTTAATTATTACAAATTGTATTATTATGGGGCGTATCGAAGCTTTTGCGCTGTCGAATAAAGTTTCCCACGTTTTTTTAGATAGTCTGGGAAATGGGATTGGATACGGATTAATTCTCGTCATCATTTCGTTTTTTAGAGAAATAATTGGTAGTGGTACGATTTGGAATTTTCAAGTTGTACCTGAAAAACTCTATGAATTTGGCTATATTAATAATAGCTTAATGATTTTGCCACCAATGACTTTAATAATCATTGGTGTGATTATTAGTATTCAAAAATATAAATCCGAACGACAAGTAAAATAAAACTATGGAAAATATTATTAATATTTTTATTAAATCTGTATTTGTTAATAACATGATTTTTGCATATTTTCTCGGAATGTGTTCTTATCTCGCTGTTTCAAAAACCGTAAAAACTTCTTTTTTGTTAGGAATTGCCGTTACTTTCGTACTTTTAATTACCGTTCCTGTAAATTATCTTCTAAATAAATATTTTCTTGCAAACGGTGCTTTAGTCTGGATTTCCGAAAGTTTTGCAGATATTGATTTATCATTTCTCGCTTTCATTTTATTCATCGCAATTATTGCCGGAATTGTTCAACTTTTAGAAATGTTTATTGAAAAATTTAATTCAAAATTATACAATTCTCTGGGTATTTTTTTACCTTTAATTGCTGTAAATTGTGCAATTATGGGAGCTTCTTTATTTATGGTCGAAGAAAATTTTTCAAATATTGTTGAAGCGGGTGTTTTCGGAGTCGGTTCGGGAATCGGTTGGCTTCTTGCGATTGTTTGTTTAGCAGCAATTCGTGAAAAATTAAAATATTCTAATATTCCAAAACCACTTCAAGGATTAGGAATTATTTTTATTATTACAGGTTTAATGGGAATTGCTTTTATGGGTTTTATGGGTTTTAAATTATGATTATACTAAATATTTATATTATTCTTATTTCTTCAATTACTATTTTTTTAATAGTTGTTTTATTGTTCATAATTTTGTTATTATTTGCTAAATCAAAATTAACATCTGCTGAAAATGTAGTAATCAAAATTAATTCCGACAAAGAACTTATTATTCAACAAGGAGAAACTCTTCTGAGAACACTTTCCAATGAAAAAATATATATTCCTTCAGCTTGCGGCGGAAAAGGAACTTGCGGATTATGTAAATGCAGAGTTTCTAACGGTGGAGGAAGCGTTCTTCCAACTGAAACTTCTTTGTTATCTCGTAAAGAACAAGAAAATCAATGGAGATTAGCTTGCCAAGTAAAAGTGAAAAATGATTTGGAGATTATTCTTCCTGATTCTATTCTTGATATTAAAAAATACGAATGTACTGTAATTTCAAATAATAATGTTGCAACTTTTATCAAAGAATTAATTGTTAAATTACCTGAAAACGAAATATTAAAATTTCAATCGGGTGAATATATCCAAATTGATGTCCCCAAAATAAAAGTCAATTTCAAATCCGACATTTTAATTGACGAAAAATATTTGAACGATTGGAATAAATTGAATATTTTTAACCTAAAAATGGAAAATTCAGAAGAAACTTCGAGGGCATATTCGATGGCAAATTCTCCTTCCGAAAATAATATTATTAAATTAAATGTTAGGATTACCACTCCTCCTTTTAACAATAAAAAACAAAAATTCAGAAAAATAAATCCAG
>JAITXI010000137.1 GCA_031284905.1 Bacteroidales bacterium | reverse complement strand
AATAAAACTCATAGTGTAAATATTATACACTATAAAATTACAAAAAAAATATCAAAATACCAAATTTATTTGACATTTTTTCTTGTAGTGTATATTTTATAGGGGAAAGTTAGGAAATTAATAACGTCTATACAAGAAAATTAATATGACTAATAATTTAATCAAAACAATATTCTTTTTTT
This sequence comes from Bacteroidales bacterium, assembly GCA_031284905.1. Taxonomy (GTDB): domain Bacteria; phylum Bacteroidota; class Bacteroidia; order Bacteroidales; family ML635J-15; genus Bact-19. The sequence continues at coordinate 8,268 of JAITXI010000137.1, read as the reverse complement.
TAATTCTATCATTTTTTACATTTTCGGCTTGCGATAAAGATAAAGAAAATAGTACCAATAATAATAACAATAACAACGAGGAAACAGAACATTTAGTAACTATAGAATATCAGCCAAACGATTCAATTTTCCCAAATCCGGAAAGAGGTTTTTTAGGAATATATCCAATGTACAGAAGTTGTGGAACTTGTAATTATTATAAATTTGATGTTAACGAAGGCTGGTTTGCAAACGAAAGAAAAACAAACACCTTAATACATTCAATGGTTTATTTATGGGATTATCAAAATTCGTTAATTCCTGAAGAAAAATTAATTGAATTTGACAATAATATGGCGATTCTTCGGAATACAGGATTAAAAGTTATTTTAAGATTTGCATATTTTGAAACAAGTTCTACCGGTAGTGATGCTTCGCTTGAATTAATTTTACAACATCTCGACCAATATAAACCTTTTTTGATAAAAAATGCAGATGTAATTGCTTTTATGCAAGCCGGTTTTATTGGTAGTTGCGGAGAATGGAGTAATTTTTATCCTCCGACTTCAAATTTAGGAACAAACAGTAGTCATACCGCACTTCTCAACAAAATTTTAGGATGTTTGCCTGCAAATAGAATGGTTCAAGTACGAACTCCGTCTCAATATTCGGCATATACAAATCGTTCAACTCCACTGAACAGCGAAGAAGCGTTTAATGGTTCTAATGCGGCACGTATAGGCTATCATAATGATTGTTTTTTAGGAAATGATAGTGATTGCGGAACATACCAAAATCCGGAATCAGAAAAAGCATTCTTAAATGAAAATTGCTTGTATGTTCCGGCTGGTGGAGAAGCCCCCGGACTTGCACCACCGACAGGACAAGTCGCTTATGATGAGATGCGTAATTTGAGATACAGTTATTTTGGCTGTAGTTCGACTTGGCTTGATGCTGAATCTATAAATAATATTAACAGAGACCTTGGATACCGTTTTCAACTTATTTCAGGAAGTTTTACAGATGAAGTTTCTCCGGGTAAACAATTTTCTGCTGAAATAAATTTAAAAAACGTAGGTTTTGCTAATCTTTATAATGAAAGAACTGTCGAACTTGTTCTCAAAAATATTGAAACAAACATAATTTATAAAGCAAAACTAAATATTGACCCTCGTTTCTGGCAACCTAGTTTAGAAAACGTAATTAATTTTCGTGCAGAAGTTGGAATTTCGACAAATATGCCTTTAGGAAACTATAAACTTTACTTAAACCTTCCGGATGCAGCAACTACTTTGTGTAATGACCCAAATTATTCTATTCGTTTATCAAACGAAAATGTTTGGGAGGCAGCAACAGGATATAATCATTTAGGAATTATTGTTAAAGTTCAAGAAAATAGCAAATCAAAAACTTATACAGGACAAAATTTCTTTAAAAATTAATTTAAACAACTTATATCCGTTAAGTATATAATATTTAGACATAGCAGATTCCCTTTGTCTAAAATCTATCAGCGAAGCAGTCAATTTTTTATTTGAAAAAGAAGCAACAATATATTATCTTTGTTGTTTAATTTGATACAACAGAAAATGGTAATATTCAAAAATGATAAATACCTGATTTTTACATTTCTATTTAATATTTGCATATTATTTTCTAATGTATCATTCTCACAACAACAAAATAATACTACATTAAATTCAGATATTCAATTAGCAAGTCGTTATTTTAATAGTAAGGAATTTGACAAAGCTGCAATTTTATACAAAAAAATATATAGTGATACAAAATTTAAGAGTTATCGGGATATGTATTTAAGATGTCTTTTTGAAAATAAAGATATTAAAATTGCAGAAAATTTTATTAATAGTGAAATAAAAAAGTTACCAAACGATTTTTATTTAAAAATTGATTTAGGAATTACTTATACCTATCAAAACAAAACAAAAGAAGCTAATGAAATTTTTGAAAAAGTCATTGATTTAGCAAAAAGAAACAATGTAGATGCAAATGGTGCGGCAAATTCCTTTATCAGTTACCGACAATATGAATTAGCTGAAAAAACTTATAAAGAAGCAGAAAAAATTCTAAAAATTTCATTTGATTACGAATTAGGAAATTTATACTACATAATTAGAGATTACGAGAAAATGATGGAAACATATTGCAAACTTGCTCTTAATGCAGATAATACAATGATTTCCACAATTCAATCACGACTACAATTCATTCAAACAAATGCTATTGATGATGATTTTGACCAAATTATCGAACAAGCACTTCTCAAAAATCTTCAAAAAAATCCGGATAATCTAAATTTAAGTAAATTGTTAATTTGGCAATATATTCAAACCGGAAGATACAAACTTGCTTTAAATCAATATATTGCTATAGATAAAAGAACAAAATCAAACGAAGGAGATATTTTAAGTTTTGCTATTACTCTAAAAAATAATCAAGAATTTAACATAGCAGAAGAAGCTGTTACATACATTTTAAATAAAGGTCAAAGTTCAGAATTTTATAAATCTGCATTCATTGAAAATTTAGATATAAAATTTTCAAAAGTAACTGATTTGGAAAATCCTACACAAACTGTTCTCGCTGAATTAGAGACACTTACGACCGAAGGTATAAATTATATCTTAAAAAAAGATTCCTATAAATTAATATCTAATTTGGCGATTATAAAAGCATTTTATCTAAATAAAAGCGAAGAAAGTTTAGAACTATTGAATAATTATCTCGAACAAAACATTTTTACGAGAGAACAAGTTTTACAAACAAAATTATTAATGGCAGATATTTATTTATTATCCGGCAATCAATGGGATGCGATTCTATATTATGCACAAGTTGAAAAAAGTGCAATTGAAAGTCCAATTGGACACGAAGCAAGATATAAAAAAGCCAAATTAGCATATTATGTTGGACAATTCAGATGGGCGCAAGCACAATTAGAAGTTTTGAAAGCAAGTACATCAAAATTAATTGCAAATGATGCTTTGGAATTGAGTATTTTTATTAGCGAAAATTATGACATGGACACTACCGAAACAACAATGCAGATGTTTGCCAGAGCAGACTTTTACTACTTTTCAAAACAATATCAAAATTCACTTTCTACGATTGATTCAATTCTAATCATGTTTCCAATGAGTAGTTTGATTGATGACGCTTTATTCCGAAAAGCAACTATTTTTGAAGTAACAGGAAAAAATGAAGACGCAGCTATTATTTATCAAAAAATTTATACAGACTATTTTTACGATATTTTAGCAGACAATGCTTTGTACAAATACGCATTAATTCAAGAAAAACTTAAAAATTATGAAAAAGCAGACGATACATATTTTAAGTTAATTTCTGACTATCCGAGTAGTGTTTTTACCGTAGAAGCCAGAAATAAATTGAGGATAAAAAGAAATAATGAAGAAAATATTTGGTTAAACAAGAAATAAAAATTATTTTTGTAAAATATTATGAAAGAAAATATTGTAATAATTCCGACATATAACGAAAAGGAAAATATTGAAGATATTATAAGAACAGTATTTTCTCTTTCAACGCCATTTAACATTTTAATCGTTGATGACGGTTCACCGGATGGTACAGCACAAATCGTTAAAAATCTGCAACTTGAATTTACTGAAAATTTATTCATTATTGAAAGAGCAGGAAAACAAGGTTTAGGAACTGCTTACATAGCAGGTTTTAAATGGAGTTTAGTTAATGGATTTGATTATATTTACGAAATGGATGCCGATTTTTCACATAATCCAAAAGATCTTGAAAATTTGTATCAAGCATGTAAAAATGGCAGTGACGTCGCAATTGGTTCGAGATATAAAAGTGGAGTAAATGTAGTAAATTGGCCAATGAGTAGAATACTCCTCTCATATTGTGCGTCAAAATATGTTCGTTTTGTCACTAGAATGAATATAAATGACACAACAGCCGGATTTGTTTGTTATAGTCGTAAAGTGTTAGAATCCATTAATTTAAACCGTATTAAAATGACAGGTTATGGATTTCAAATAGAAATGAAATTTAAGGCATGGATTTTGAAATATAAAATAGAAGAAGTAAATATTATATTCACAGACCGTCAAAAAGGAAAATCCAAAATGAGTGGAGGAATTATAGGTGAAGCATTTTTTGGCGTAATGAAAATGAAAATAAAAAGTAAATTAAGTAAAAAGAATTTTTTAAAATAAATAAAAATTATGAATACCGGAATAATCGTTCTTATTGTTGCAATTCTTATCGTTGCAATCGTTGTATTAGCTTTCATATCTATTTACAACACATTAGTAAAATTAAGAAATAACCGCGAAAACGCATTTGCAGACATTGATGTCCAATTAAAACAACGTCAGGATTTGGTTCCTCAATTGGTAGCAACCGTAAAAGGTTATGCAGCACACGAAAAAGAAACTCTTGAAAGAGTTATAAGTGCAAGAAATCAAGCAGTTAATGCAACAAGTATAAATGAAAAAATTCAAGCGGAAAATCTGTTGTCTTCAGCATTAGCAGGTTTAAAAGTAACAGTTGAAAGATACCCTGATTTAAAAGCAAATCAAAATTTCATGCAACTTCAAGAAGAAATTTCTGATATTGAAAATAAATTAGCAGCTGTAAGACGTTATTTTAACTCAGCTACAAAAGAACTCAATAATAAAATTCAAATTTTTCCATCAAATATTATTGCAGGAATGTTCGGATTTCATAAAGAACAAATGTTTGATTTGGGAGTAGAAAGAGCAGAAGCACAAAAAGCACCTACAATTTCATTCTAATCGTATGAAATACATCGGGTTACAGCAACAACAAGCAAAAAACAATTTCAAATCAACTTTGTTACTTTTTTTGTTTCCTTGTTTAGTAATTGTTTTATTTGCAATATTTTGCTTTTTATTCACTTTCTTAACTAGATATTCTGATGAATCTGCCGAAGTTGTTCACTATACAGAAACTGTAAGTGAAACAGCAATTTCATTATTTATTTCTTATTCCCCTTTAGTGTTTGGAGCAGTTTTAATTTGGTTTTTAATAGCATTTTTTTCAAATACTGCAATTATAAATCATGCAACAGGCTCTCATTCTTTAACCAGAATGGAAAACAAACGGATTTATAATTTAGTAGAAAATTTGTGCATGTCGCAAGGCATGACAATGCCAAAAATCAATGTAATAGAAGACGATTCGCTAAATGCTTTTGCAAGCGGAATAAATAAAAAATCATACACCGTAACATTGACTCGTGGAATAATGAACAAACTCAATGATAAAGAACTTGAAGGAGTAATAGCACACGAATTAACTCACATAAAAAACCATGATGTCAGAACTTTAATAATTTCAATAGTTTTTGTTGGTATATTTTCATTAATTGCACAAATGGCTTTAAGAATAGCTTTCCATTCCGGTGTAAGGAGTAAAAAAGATGACAAAGGTGGTGGAGCTTTAATAATAATTATTGTATTAATATTAGCAGCGGTTGGATATTTTTTCTCCGTATTAATGAGATTTGCTATTTCTCGTCAAAGAGAATTTTTAGCAGATGCCGGAGCCGTTGAAATGACAAAACGACCGGATGCTTTAGCTATGGCATTACGAAAAATTTCAAGCGACCCTGTTATTGAAATTGTTCAACGAGAAGATATTGCTCAATTATTTATATATCATCCTATGGCAGCTAACGGTAAAAAGAATGTCAACTTTTTTAACAATCTATTTGCAACTCACCCACCTATCGAACAACGAATAGAATTTTTAGAAAATTTATAAAATGAAATTATCTCAAAAAATAATTATGAATATTTATGAATAAAATAATTTTTATACTATTAATATTATTAACATCAATATCACTATTTTCTCAAAATATAAAAAAATCTTCTGAAAAAGTTGTTATAAATGGACAAAAATACTATATCCACACAGTTGAAAAAGAACAAACATTATATTCAATTTCAAATGTTTATAATGTTTCTATTACAGAGATAGAAAAAGCAAACCCGAATATTTCTTCAAAAATAAAAGAAGGACAAACAATTAAAATTCCGATTATTGAAACTTCAATACAGGAAAGTCCAAGAAATTCACCTACAATACAATATATCGTAAAACAAGGAGATACAAAATATTCTCTTTGTAAAAAATACGGAATTACGATAGAAAAGTTCAATGAATTAAATAAACCGTTTGCAAAAACAGAAAATTTAAAAATTGGTTCAACTATTAATTTACCTGATATTGCAAAAGAAAAAATTTCAAGTGATAATATTGACACTTCTAAATATATTTGTCATACAGTTATTAAAGGAGAAACACTTTATAATTTGTCAAAAAAATACAACGTTTCAACAGATGATATAATTAACAATAATCCAAAATTAAACAATAATAATTTAAAAATCGGAGATGTAATAATAATTCCAAAAGTTTCTAATTTGTTACTTTCACGTGATGATAAAATTATGGATAGTTTATCAAAATTAAACCAAAAACAAAATCCGAAAGATACAACAAAATTAAATTTTGCCGCTTGCGACAGTATTAATTGGTATAAATATAAAGTAACTATAAATATTAGTATTTTACTTCCTTTTGATAAAGAAGCAAATTTCAAAAATTTGAATGATACAAAAAATAAAAAAATATCACTTACAGAGTTATCTTCAAATATTATTTCATTTTATGGCGGTTGTTTGACAGCTATCGACAATTTTTCAGATAAAAATGTTATTATAAACATAAATACTTATGATATCGGGAAAAAAAATGATATTTTAGAAAAATTAGTTGAAGAAGGAAAATTTAAAAATAACGATTTAATTATTGGACCGGCTTTCAAATCTCAAGCAGAATTTCTAAATGAGAAACTAGTAAATAACCAAGTGCCAATAATTTTACCTTTCTTAAACGATGGCGAAATTTTGAGAAAATATCCGAATAATATTATGATTTCGCCAAGTGGATATATGGTCAGAAATACAATTTCAAAATATCTTACTCAAATCACTGATAAAAACATTGTAATTATTCAAGGCTCTGATGCTGAATCAATTAAAAATGCAACAGAAATGCAACGATTATTGAAAAAAGATTCACTAAAAAATAACAAGATTAGAATTGTAAAATTTGATAACAATATAAATTTCAAAAATTATTTCGATAAAAATCAAGAAAATTATGTTATCTCTATGATTTCAACGGAAGCAGCAATGAATAGTGTCTTTCAAAAATTATTTACATTTCAAGATTATGAAATTACATTTATTGGAGAACAAAGAATCATGAATTATGAAACTATTGATATTCAATATTTTTCAAAAGTAAAATTCACTTATTTTTCACACATAAATTTGGATTATACAGTTCCTGAAATGAAAAAATTCTTGAAAAGTTACCGAGAAAATTTCCTAATAGAACCGAACGACTTCGCTGTTAATGGCTATGATATTATTAATTTTTTTGTAGATAATATTTATAAATATGGCGATAAGTGTATGGATTGTTTAGTAAATAATTTTACATATAAAGGGTTATCAGGAAAAATGCAGTTTTCAAATTCTAAACAATTTAGTCAAAATTCATATACAAATAGAGCCGTTTACCTATATCAAACACAAACTGATTATTCATTGAAATTAATTTATTCATACACTGAAAAATAAAAGGAAACACAAACTTTTTATCAAATAAGAAAATATAGATATAGCCAAAAGTTATAACCGTTGAAAGACATTTTAAACCCTAACTCCGCTCAATTTAGGTAGTTAAATTACATAAACAACTGTAATACAGAAAATTAGCTAAATTATTTAAGTAACCTAATTAGGCTGTCTGTAATTTAACTTAAATCGTTGCATCACAAACAATTAATACAATAGACACCCTAATTTTGGCGGAGTTAGGGTTTAATGCGTTTATTCTGAATTTTTTTTTAAGAAGTGTTAAATTACACTATTATATTTTATTCACAATTATCATAATATTTTCGTTGTGCTTTAACGTAACGTAATTGTACAGCTTTTTTCAAATTATAGCAGGCTTTTTCTGTCATTCGCAAATTCAGCCAACACATTCCTGTTTTATAATAAACATCAGCTTGTTTAGGATAAAAATCCAAATACATTGAATAATCATTTTTTGCTAAATTCCATTGTCCGTAATCATAAAAAATATCTGCTCGTAACAAATAACAATCATTTGAAAAAATAGAATTATCTGATATTAAACTATTTAATGCAATTAAAGCATCTGTTTTTTCATTTAATGCAA
>JAITXI010000117.1 GCA_031284905.1 Bacteroidales bacterium | reverse complement strand
AATTCACTTGTGGAAAGTGAAGAGGGAGAACTATGTCTGCTTGGAAATTGCTTTTTAACCTAAGTTTTCGTCGAACTCAGGTTAGTAATATTTCTATTCCCTGCACTGTATATTACTTGAGATTTCGTTGTTAAATAATATTCGTATGTTTCTATTTGACTGCCAAAATCGTCTATAGTAATAACCGGTTGTTCTATCTGTATAGTATCTCGTAATTGTCCTGCCTGCATACCATTAATATTTTTTGAATAAATCTAAAAGATAATCATAAGAATTAGGAATTTTATTTGCAGATGCAAACGCAACGGATTCCCTGTTAGCATAATAATTCTCGATCAATAGAAGTATAGCGTGTTGGAGTGCATAAGGTAATCCACCGTCTATTTCTATATCTTCAAATTTGATGTTAATGTGCTTCTCTACTGCATCTTCACACGAATTGATTAGGCTTTCTATATAATTATCGTCATCTGTATAATCACTATCTACATTGAGATGTTTTTTTGCTTGATCTAAATTGATATACATATTATAATATGTGTTATTATACTAATAAATAGTATGGATATGAATAAAAAAATAGGAATACATTGTACTCCTATTCTTTTTTTTGTTATTAAAAGATATTACTCTTTTACTTTACTATTTTTGGTAACTTCCGGTGTACCAATAGTACAGTTAACAAATGCTTCTGTACGTGCAATTTTAGCGTCAAAATAAGCATTGATAACAAGCCTTACACTACCATTTTTTGCCTGCGTGTAAGGATCAACAACTAAATCAATTCCAGACCATTCACCGATTATTAAATTTGAAAAATCACCATAAACGAAGCTACCATTTGTTGTTGAATTTACATTTGAAGTTGCAAATACTTTTTCGCCGTCAATTTCATTATTTTGCAAAATAAATCCACCGCCAACAGTACCTTTTTCTTTTGATCTTAAATATGCTTTTGCTTTATTACTTAATACATAACTTCTTTCATTAAGCACATTTGTATCATCAATTAAAGCGTTCATTACTGCAACATCGTTGTATGTAGATATGTTTTTAGTTTGAATTTCACCAACGCTGAATATACCGGCGGGTTGCGTATCAGTTCCATCATCATTACCAAGTATTGTGCTTTCTAACTTTGTTGAAATTGCATTTACAATATCTTGTCTTATTGATGCTTCTGCATCCTCACTACTTTGTGCTAAGAATTGTTTACTTACATCGAGATAAGCTGTAAGGCGTTTTGGTGATAATTTAACATTTGTAAATGAAGTACCCGCATCAGTTCCTTCAGCTATTTCACCAGCCCAATTAACTGAACTTGCGCCCATTACAGGTACTTGTACATCACTTTGCAGACCTGAAAGATATTTTGCCCCTGCATTGAATAATACATTTTTTGCCCGCAAAGGTTGTAATATTGATTCAATTTGTATGCCTACTGTGTCCTTACTTTCGTTAACAGTTATGGCACGTGTTGAAGTGGGTATTACAATTTGACCGGAATAGTTTAATCCTGCCATTTTCATTTCACTAATACCGGCTTCAATTACTGATTTTTCTGTGTCTGTTAGACTTCTGTTATTAGCAATTTTGTTAATCATTGAAAGTAGCCGAAATTCAACTTTTTGATTTTTTTTGCTTCTTTTTTTCGTTTCCGGCTCTGTTTCTTCTATTAACTCGTCTTCTTGATCTTCATATTCCATTAATTTTTTTTGAAGTTCAATTAATTTGGCTGTCAAAGTTTCGTTTTCTTTTTTAAGATCGTCAAATTCTTTTTGTTCAGTTTCAGTTAATTCTCTTGTTTCTTTTTTTGCGACATCTAACAATGCACGCATACGAGTTTTATTGACGTTTTTTTTGTCTTTAATTTCTAATGATGTCATATTTTTATATGTATTAAATTTTAGTTGTTATACATATAAATAGTAAGGAGAATTGAAATTTTTTTGAAAACCATTAAAAATTTGAAAATAATTTTTAATAGATAATTTACCGCCCCAACTGGACAATGACGGTGAAATAAATAAATTATGGTGAGTATTTACGACAATATTCTAAAGTTATTTAGAATGCTGTCTAGATTCTATTATTTGATAATTAATATTTTAGCTTCAAAAAAGCAAAATTTTTATTCAAAATACGGCTAATTCTTATCAAAGTTATATATAATATAAACAATAAACTTTGGCACGACATTTGCTAATTCTGTTAAAGAAGTTTTTTCTTCTCAGACTCCTACAAACTAAAGTTCGTGAGAGTATGTAACAGGTTTTTATAGACTCTTCCCCTGTATAAACTGAAGATAAGAGAAATATACAATGGTAATGGTTATCAAGGTTACCTTTCACTTGTATTCACAAAACCTTTAACATAATAGAAATTGAAAATTATGGCTTTATTTTTTCTTAGCTACGATTTGCGAAAAAGAAGAGGCTATCAAAAACTCTATGATGAACTGGAAGAATTTAATGCTGTTAGAATGCTTGAATCATCTTGGTGCTTTGGAATTGTTACGGAATA
>JAITXI010000091.1 GCA_031284905.1 Bacteroidales bacterium | reverse complement strand
CTAAATCACAATATAATGTCAGTAAAGCAATTTGGCGAAATCATTAAAACCCGCAGAAAAGAGTTAAAAATAACTCAACCACATTTGGCGGAATTGGCGGAAATAAGCACAAATACCTTGTATAAATTGGAACGCGGGCAAGGCAATCCTTCGTTGAAAGTGTTAGAAAAATTAGCAGAAGTGCTGGGAATGAAAATAAAACTTGAAATAAAGAAAGGGTAAATAAATGCGAAAAGCAGAAATATATCGTAATGGAAAATTAGTGGGAAGTCTTATTGAAGAAAGTCGGAAAAAATATTTTTTTCGATATGAAGACAGTTATTTTGCTGATAACGAGCAACCGTCCATTAGTTTAACACTCCCAAAAACACAACAAGAATATGTGAGCGAATATCTGTTTCCGTTTTTTTTCAATATGCTAAGCGAAGGAGTTAATCGTAAATTACAAAGTACGCAATTAAGAATTGATGAAAATGATAATTTCGGGCTACTCTTGGCGACCGCACAATACGATACAATAGGTGCGATAACTGTTAAACCGATAACAAAATGAATTTAGAAAACATACAATACTGTCCCGGAACATTGGCAGAGGGCTTTAAAACATACAGTCCAAGTTGCTTGCGGAATTTGTTTAATGGAAAAAAAGTAAATCACGTTTTAACCTACGACCCACCACAACAAAACGAAGATGTGGCTGAGTTGTTTATGGAAAATCGTAAACGCATATCCATTTCGGGCGTTCAGGAAAAATTAAGTTTATTGTTAGATAAAAATATTCTGCGCTTAACGCAAGAAGGAGAGCAAGGGACTTACCTGCTGAAACCAATTCCAAGAGATTTAAAGAAAGTTGACCAAGTTCCTGCCAATGAACATTTAACTATGCAAATAGCGAGGCAGGTTTATGGAATAAATACCGCCGAAAATGCAATGGTTTTTTTCAAAGACGGCACTCCCTCCTACATTACCAAACGTTTTGACGTAAAACCCGATGGCGAAAAATGGGGAAAAGAAGATTTTGCTTCGTTGGCAGAAAAAACAAAAGACAATGCAGGAGCCGACTTTAAATATGCTTACAGTTATGAAGAACTCGGCTTGTTGCTCCAAAAATATGTGCCTGCATGGAGGGTTGAAATAGAAAAATATTTTTCATTAGTCGTTTTTCATTATCTTTTTTCAAACGGCGATGCACATTTAAAAAATTTCTCACTATTGGAGTCGTTGAGTGGAAGTTATCTATTAAGCCCTGCTTATGATTTGATTAATACACGTTTACACGTTGATGATACTGATTTTGCATTAGACAAAGGACTTTTCGCGGATGATTACAAAAGTGAAGCGTACAAAAAACGAGGACACGCAGGTAAAACCGATTTCCTTGAATTGGCAAAAAGAATAGGCGTTTCCGACAACAGAGCGGATAAATTACTATCCGTTTTCTTAGGAAAACAACTTGTCGTTGAGACATTAGTACAACATTCATTTTTGTCCGAAGCCAATAAGCGAAGATATTATTTAATGTATCAAACCAGATTAAATGCATTGCTTGAAAAATAAAAATGATGATATTATTCCCATTTGTCCACTTTCAGTCACACATTACAGATGGACAACGTGCCGCTTTATATTATTAGAAATTATTTGTTGTAATTATAAAAAAAGTTTAACATTGTAAAAAAAATAGGGCAAGTGGACAAAATTCAGGCTGTAACTACCCGTAACTTTCTGAAATATAATAACTTTGAACTATTTAAGCCTTAGCTCCCCTTTTATTTTACGTAACAAGGTATTATTTTAAGTTTTAGTAGCATATTTTCGGTATCTTTTGTTATTTCAGCGGGATACCATTGATTGTTAATTTTTACGATTTTTATTTCCAATAACATTTTCAGAAAATCGCTGACCGAGTATTTGTTATTGAGTTCATTTTCTCTTAAAAGTTGAATAATGTAGTAATACCACTGCATCGTTATGTGGTTGATAAACATCCAGCTTTCGAGCGAAAAATCATTTTGCATATAACAATAACGGTGGCATCCGCAACACCACTTTCGACAAGGCAGGTTTTGAACGATTTTACATCTTTTAAAACTCTGCTACTCATCTCCTAATTATTTTATTACAATTTTTCTAACTGTAAATTTACCATTTATTTTTATATTTATTATTATAAAATTTGAAAGATATTTTTGTATATTAATTAAAAATTCAGTATTATTTGGGAAGAAAGTATCTATTTTTTGACCTAAATTATTAAAAATTTCAATTTCTTGTATATTTTCTTCTGACTTTATGTTAATTAAATCATTTGTTGGATTTGGAAAAATATTAATATTATTTATTTCAGAATTTGGAATATTATTTGTTTCATGGCAAGTATCACAATCAACTAGTTGAATATCAAATATTTGCGTTTCAAAATTATTAATATTTACTTTAATAGTTTTTGCTTGATAACCTTCTGCCGAAAAATTTACAAAATAATTTCCTGTATAAAGAAATCTATAATATTCTCCAGTATTTTGGAAAGAGAAAACATGTGAATTGTCTTTATCGTGATTTAAGATTAAAACTTTTGCTTTAATTGGCTCATTTGTAAGAGAATCTGTAATTATTCCTCGCAAACCATAATTTGCTTGTGAAATGTAATTTAGAAGTGCATTTTTGTTATAATTAAAATAATTGTTAATTTCTTCGGAAGGCAAAAGTTTTGTGTCGCTTAATTCTAATGTAACTTCTCTACAATTTTTAAAATAATTCATATAATCCTGCCTGCTTCCGGTTATTGAATACCACTGATAACCATTTGTAATTCCATTATCCAAATATGTTAAATAATTATTTATTGAATTATTATGAACAGTTGTAGCATATTGTCGTGAAACAAAATTCCACCAATCGTTATCGGCTGGAAGATGTGAAAAAAAATCCCAAGGATAATTCACAACTTCTGCACCGGAATGAGTGTTTAATGACAATACAAACTTATGATTTTCAGCGTAATTAATCATTGCTTGAATTTCAGGTTCAATATAAGTTGCTATTCCGTCAATTCGTGGAAAATTTCTGTTCAAATCTTTATTGTTTTTATTGTATCTAGTTGATTCACTGACATTATCATTTCCACCAAAATAAGTTCCGTCCGGATTTGCTAATGGGTTTATATAAATTTGTAAATTATTGATGAGATTGTAAATTTGCTGATTAGTTTCATATTCGTTTAATAGACAGCCTATTAACTTTAACAATACTATTCCTCCTACAAGTTCGTCTCCGTGCATTTGTCCGCTAAGAAAAACTTCCGGTTCGATTTCATCTTCTGTAACATTATCGGAAATTTTTACAGCTAATAGTAAACGATTTTCTACGGAATATCCGATTGTATCAAGTTTGCAAATTGCAGGAAAATTGTTAGCAAATTTTTGCATCATTTCAACATAAATTTCATAAGACGGATATTTATCCCAGTTTTCCATTTCTTCGATATTTGTTGCTACGTTTAATGATTTTGAGCTATAATTCCTTTCAATAATACTATAATCTTTTTTTGTAGCTAAAAAATTTTTAAATTCAACTTTATTTGCATATCCAATTACTTGATTATCAGAATATTTATCTATTGAAATAATTTCTGAAAAGTAGTTTATTTCATTTTTGTCTGATTCAAAACTAATACATATTTCACCCCTTTTATTTAAAATTTCCTCTGCTTCTTTATTTTGTGAAAACAAAGAAAATGGGATTAACAAATAAATTATTAATATAATATTTATGCGTAAGCGTGTACTAAAGTCGTTCATAACTAAACCAATTAGATTATTTTGGACGCATGCTTTATGGCATGCGAATTTTGGTTGATTATTTTTTTTACCGAGCGATGCATTCCTAACGGCATACAATTCTTCAGTTTTATTTTATATATAAAGTGATGAATTTCTATGAATTGAAAATAAATATATAAGAAAATCTGTAAATTATAATATTTTCTACTTTTCATTAATAATATTTATTGATAATTATTTTATAAATCATTTAATTATTTTAACAAAAATTCATAAACTTTTGGTTCAATTTGTTTATTTCAATCGAACAATATCGTCGTAATCGTTAATATGTTCAATTTCACATTTAATTATTTGGGTTCTGTAATCATATATAAAATCCAAATATTCTAAAAAAGTTCCACAAAATTCTTTTATCAATTCGCCTTCTTTTGAAAGCATTTTGACATTGCGTTTAGGTATATTATTGTATTTCATCTTATAAAAAAATTATTGTGTTATAAATTTTATTTTAACAAAAATTCATATTCATAAACTTTTGGTTCAATTTTTGTCGCAAGTATATTTAGTTCTGTTCGCAGATTTTCAATTAATTCGGTATATTTTTCGTCAGAACTGCCAA
>JAITXI010000072.1 GCA_031284905.1 Bacteroidales bacterium | reverse complement strand
TTCCAATACCTACATTTCCGGTAATATAACTATTCCCAACAACATGTAACATTTCGGCCGGATAAGCTGTTGTCCCGATGCCAACGCGTCCTGCAAAAAATCCGGAACCGTTTCCATATACTCGGAATGTTTGAATTTCTGTTCCCGAACTATTTACTTGATAAACAGAAATAGGTTGCATAAAATTTTGGTTTACTTTTATTCTTAAGGCTTCTTCATATCCATAGTCAGCATCTGCATGCCTTTGTATTTTGCAAGCTCCGTTTACATACAAACTTGAACTGTATGTGCCTGTTGCCCCAATTGTTGCGTTTCCATCAAATAAACTGCTACCAACTACAGATAATTTATTTGTCGTTGGTGCTGTCCCTAATCCCAAATTTCCTGTTATATAACTGTTGCCTGCTACATGTAACTTTTGACTCGGAGAAATTGTGCCTATGCCAATATTGCCTGCCGAATTTAAATAAAATTTATCATTACCTATACTTACATTACTTTCCGATAACCTCAAAGCTAAATTTGAACCTGTTCCGGTATATAAAGATAAATTACCGGTTTCTAATAATCGTATCGAAGCATCGGTATTGGTTAAGTCTATTAAAAATCCATCGGTATTCGTAGTACCTGAGTAATAATTTGTTAATTGTATTGCCGAACTTGAACAATTCTTAAACACACCTCCTGCCATTAGTCCTGTTCCGGACTGCGTTATAACTGCACTACAGTCTTGATAAGTACTGTTATGTATATGTAGCTGTCGCAATGGAGCTGTCGTACCTAAACCTATGTTTACACCACTTTGATAAAGCGCACTTGAATTTGTAGTTGTGCCACCTGCATTTGTAAATTTCGGTAAATAATTTGTTGCGTTGCTTTGTGCAAATAATGTTTGCCCTGATACCAATGTTGCAATTAATAATTGTAAAGTTAATAATAATTTGATAAATTTTTTCATAAGTATATTTTTTAAATTTTATATTAACAAAGTTATATTATTTTGTATTAAAAATCACATTTTCTTTTGAATTTTTTTTCTTTATAATTTACAATGGTTTTAGAGCTTTTTTGTCATTTCGTTTTACTATAGTGCTTGTAATTTTTTGTGAAAAAATGCAGAAAATGGAGATTTGTTTAAAAAAGTTGAAAATTATTTGAATTAATGGTTCTAGCATTATTTCAGAAATTTCTAAAAAACAAAAAAATATTTTACAGAACTTTAATTTAGGTTAAGATTTTTTTGTATCCAAAATTACTTATCAATGAGAAATGCCTATTTTAACATCTTTAACATCTTTGTTTTTTTTCTCGCTTTTGATGACATCAAATATTCTATATTCTTGTTATATTTTAATAAAAAATATAAGTATTTAGAAAAAATAACCTCTACATTAGGAACAGCATATCAAAGTAATTTTTATAGTGTGTAGATTTGACATACAACGTCTTTAATTTTAGTCAGTTCGTCCGTTTTAGTTCTACTTTATCGGTTTCACTTTCATTCCTTTTTTTATACTATGAACACCTGCCGCAACAAATTTTTCTCCTTCTTCCAACCCATTTGCGACAATAGCTTTTCCATTATTACGAATTTCTGAAATTTCAATTTTTCTTGCTTCAAGCTCTTCTGTTTCCGAAGTAAAAATCCAAATATGGGATATTCCATCAATTTCAAAAATAGAAGAAATAGGAATAGAAATATAATTTTTTTTATTAATATTCTGATTTATATATACTTCAGCAGTCATTCCTGAAGCAATGGTTATTGTATCAACTTCTAATAGTTTGAAAATCATCTCAAAAGATTGTCCACTGGTATGATGCGTTGATAAATTTACTGCTTGAATAGGAATTTTAATTTTATTATTTGAAGAAAGAATAGCGTAACAATTTGTAAAATTTTCTTTTTGAGAATAAACCTGAAACGGAATATTTATCACAACATTCCATTCGTTATTTCCTGATATTGTTATAACAGGCATTCCTGCACCAATAATTTCACCTTCTTGATGAATAATATTTTGAACATATCCATCGATAGGAATTTTTAATTTTGTATCTGCCAATTGGTCTTTATGATGATTATATTTTGCGGTTATTTGTTCAAAGCCATATTTTGCTTTTTCGTAATCGTTTTTTGTTGCCGACCCACGATTATACAATTCTGTAACCCTTTCATTTATAGATTTTATTTCATTATATTCTGCTTCCGTAGCCAATAATTGCATTTTATAATCACGAGAATCCATTTGAGCTAAAACATCGCCTCTTCTTACAAAATCACCTTCTTTGTAATAAATTTTTTGAATAGTTCCATCAACTTTAAACGAAAGGTTTACTTCAGATTTTGATTTTATTTTACCCGGATAAGATACTTGAGAATTTTCATTTTCACTTTTTGCAGTATCAATTATCGTCGTTGGAATAATTTCAATCTCTTTTTCTTTTTTACCAAAAAAATTACAAGAAACACAAGCGATTGATAATAAGAATATTATCAAAAAAATTATATTTTTCATCACAAGAATATTTAGATAACAAATATACAGTTTTTTCACAAAATTAACAAATTGATTTATATTAAGCGATATTCGCAAATAAATTCTCATCAATTTTGATTAAAAAGGGACTCTAACAAACAAAATAATCTTGTTTATTATTTGAAAAATTTCAAAAAAATGCTTTTGTCGTAAAATTCTTTTTTCATTTTTTATCTACTTTATAATTTTAGGACTTTTAAAAAAAATAACATTTTTTATTAAAATTATCATAATTTTATGTACTTTTATAAAATATTTTAAAAGGAAATTAAATGAAAAGGAAAATTATATTTTATTTATATATTTTTTTGAGTTTTAATACATATTCTCAATCAGAAATTAGTCGTCAATTACTTGATGATATGGAACATAATTCAGGATATATAAATGTTAATATCTTTTTTTACAATAAATTAGATTTACAACAATTGAATTTGGAATTAAATTCAAAAAAAGCAAATTTTGACGAAAGAATAAAAAGAGTAACACAAATACAAAAACAAAATTCTGAATTTTCAATTATAAATTTCTATAAAAATATTGAATTAAAAACGAAATCGAGTAAAGTTATAAAAAATGAAAAAATATTTTGGGTAGTAAATATGCTAAATGCTGATGTAAAATCAGATTTTATTCAAGAAATAAATAGATTTGAAAATGTTAAATATATTGATATAAATTCTCCAAAATATAAATTAATAGATGGAGAGAAATCAGAAATTATAAAAGAGAAATCAGTTAATGGAGCAGAAGCAAGTTTAAAAAGAATAAATGCTCATAAATTATGGGAATTAGGATATACAGGAAGAAATATGTTATTTTTAAGTGTCGATACAGGAGTTGAAACAGAACATCCGGCAATTACAAGAAATTATGCAGGCAGATATTTTTCTCAAAATCAATGTTGGCACGGAATCAGACATTCTTACCCGACAGATAATGACGGCTCTAATACTCACGGGACACATACAACAGGAACAGTTTTAGGATTGGATAGAAATAATAACGATACTATAGGAGTAGCATTTAATTCACATTTTATTGCTTCTGACCCTGTTGCAAGTTCAGTTGAAGAATTATTAACACCTGTAGAATTATTGTCGGTTTATCAATGGGCATTAAATCCGGACGGAGATGAAAATACGACAAATGATGTTCCAAGAGCAATAAATAATTCATGGGGTTTTGATTATGTTACAGCGCAAAGTTTTAATCCTTGCGAACTTCAAGAAGCAGAAGTCTTGATTACAATTGAAGTTGCCGGAATTTGTTCTCCTTTTTCCGCAGGAAACGAAGGACCGGGAAATTCAACAATTGGCTTTCCTGCAATGAGAGTTTTTAATGAAGTAAATCCATTGTCTATTGGAGCTTTAAATGTTAATAACTCTATCGCAAATTTTTCGAGTAGAGGTCCTGCAACTTGCATTACAGAAGAAGGTTCGTTAAAAATAAAACCGGAAGTCTCTGCTCCGGGTGTAAATATTAGGTCTTGTCGTGGGAAAAATTCTTATTCATATTTAAGTGGAACTTCGATGGCTTGCCCACATGTTACCGGAGCGCTTCTACTTTTAGCAGAAGCATTTCCAAATGCATCGGCATACGAGCTAAAAAATGCTATTTACAAAACTGCAATTGATTTAGGAGTAGTTGGTGAAGATAATATCTACGGAAATGGAATTATTGATGTTTTTGCTGCATATAATTATTTAATAGATACTCTCGGTTATATCCAAAAACCACCAATTCAAAACGATTACGATCTATCGTCAGAAATAATTTATCCGTCAAAAAAAATAATATGCTCTTTTGAAAATCAAGAAATTATTGCAAAAATAAAAAATACAGGAGCATTAGCAATAGAAAATTTTTTCATTAAAACTTATTTTAATAATATATTAATAGATTCTTCTTTGATTACTATTACATTAAATCAAAATGAAGAATATAATTATCTATTTGATCTTACATTAATAAATACAATTATATATGAAAGTTCAAATACAATAAATGTAATTGCTATTCCGGTAGAAGATATTGAAGAATACGATAGATTTAATAATGGAAATATTTTTAATTTTCAAACTTTACAAGACGTAAATTTCCCTTATAATCAAAATTTTGAAAATTTAACAAATATTTCCGAATTACAAGGAATTATTGAAAATCCCGACTTTTCTAATACATGGCAACTACTACCTTGGGGAGGGAATAATCAATTTAAAGCACTTGGAATGGTTTTTAAAGAATATTATAATAATCTTGCAGAAGACAAATTAATTTTTCCAATAATACAATTACCAAATGAAGATTCAATTTTCTTAGATTTCAATTATGCTTATAAAAAATGGGGTAATCTTTCGCTAAGCGACAGTTTGTTTATTTTAATAAGTAGTGATTGTGGTGAAAATTTTGATACTATTTATAAAAATGGTGGTGTCGAATTAGGAACAGTACCTAACGGACCTTCAAATAATTATTATTTTTATAAACCACAAACTATAGATGAATTTGCAAATGTAAGAATAAATTTATTTGAATACAAAAATTCAAAAATAATGTTAAAATTTATTACAAAAAATAATAACGGCTCTGTTTTGTATATTGATAGTTTATCTATAAATAATAATATTTTAAATTCTATAAATAATAATAATAATAATTTAGATAATTCTAAAATTATAATTTATCCAAATCCAAATTTTGGAACTTTTTCAATGGAAATTTCTTTAGCAAAAATAGAAAATCTTTTTGTCGAAATAAGTAATTCTGAAGGAAAAATTATTGAAACAAGAGAACTAAAAAATAATTACATCTATAAATCAGATTTTCAAATAAATACGATTGGAGAATATTTTATAAAAATTAAATCTGATACTTGGGAAAAAACTGAAAAAATAACAATTGTAAAATAATTTCGTTATTATATAAGATAATTGTATCTTAAAACAAATAAGTATCTTAATAATAAAGTTATTTGCATATTTCCCATTATGATAAAAAATCAATTTACAATTATTAATAAACAAACTTTTTCAATCTATATTGAAAGCCAATATTTTGAAATCGAAAATATGGTTGAAAATAGAGAAGTTATCATTATTACAGATGAAAATATTTTCAAAATATATAATAAATATTTAACAAAGTATAAAACAATTGTTCTAAAATCCGGAGAACAACTCAAAACACTAGAAACGATTAATGAAATTATTCCTAAATTAATAGAAAATAATATTGATAGAAATTCAATAATTATTGGACTTGGAGGAGGGACGATTTGTGATATTACAGGTTTTATAGCTTCTGTTTATTTACGAGGAGTTAATTTTGGATTGATTCCAACAACACTTTTATCACAAGTTGATGCAGCTATTGGAGGAAAAAATGGAGTTAATTTTGGGCAATATAAAAATTATATTGGAACTGTAAATCAGCCCGAATTTGTTATAATAAATTCTGTTTTTTTAGAAACAATAACATATCTTGAATTTAAAAGTGGATTTGGAGAAATTTTAAAGTATTCTTTAATCTCCGACTCTGAATTATTTGAAAATGTTTATGATAACATAAACCAATTAAATATTGGAAGTTCATATATCTTAAATGATATTATTAAACAATGTATTAAAATTAAAATTGATGTTATTTCTAAAGATGTGAATGACAAAGGAATACGTCATATTTTAAATTTTGGACATACATTTGGGCATTGTTTTGAAATTATTGACAAAATTCCTCATGGAATTGCTGTCGTAAAAGGAATGTGTGTGGCTTTAGATTTTTCGGTTGAACAAGGATTTTTGAAACAAGAAATCGCAGAAAAAATAAAAAACATTTTTATTCAATTTGAATATGATATTAATTATCAAATAACTAAATCTCATATTGACTTATTAATTTTTGATAAGAAAAAAGTAAATTTACAACCCAATTCGGATAAAATATTTCTCGCTGCAAGAATATCTTTCGATTGTCCAAAATTTTGAATT
>JAITXI010000189.1 GCA_031284905.1 Bacteroidales bacterium | reverse complement strand
ACGAAAGAAATAAGCCTTTTGCAACGTTTCTGTTAGTTTGTTCGTAGATATTTCTAAATTCAAGAACAATATGATAAGCATGCTCAAGTTGTGGATAATTTTCAAACAATATTTTAGCTTTCTCCCCATAAAATACGTCTGTCCCGTAATTACGGTACGCCCGGCAATCGTTACGGCAATATAGGCTTCCGGCCTGTCCTCAGTTCAGAATAAAATAGCGGAATGGGAGCAAGGAGGAGCAAGATATAAAGAGCTAATTTGTAAAGAATGAAACTTTTGAATAATTTTGTAAAATATTAACAACAAAATTTTAAAATTATACTAAAACGCTATCAAATGATGACAATTTCGTATAAATAAATTAGCTTGTTAAAAAATATTTTCAGGTTACGAAACAATCAGAAGCAATCGCAAAAACCTGATATTAAACTTTGCTGCACCTAATACATCACAATTAATAAAAATTTCTATAGAAAAAATTTTGCATAATTTAATACTTATTATACTAAATCAGCAAATAAAAGTACATAAAATTTCACAAAATAAAAAAGGATTTTACAACAAAAGTATATTTTTTTTATATTAAAAATAACCTTACTTTTGTATTTTATTTCATTTAAGTAAAAAAATAGACAGGAAAATATAAAAATCAATGGGAGAAAATCAAAAAACGTATGTTCCAAATGTAGGCATTGACTATCCGACAGATGAGCCGGATAAACATATTTTAGAACAAAAAGAAGTTGTTGCTGATTTTACTATTGACGAAGCTTATAAGTTTGTTGATAAAACTTTATGGTTTAGAATTAAAAGTTGGGGATTATATCTTTTTGTTTTTTGTGTTGTTTTTCCGCTTCAAATGGTAAGATTTGGACTTAAAATCGAAGGAAGGAAAAATATCACAAAAAATAAAAAATACTTTAAAAATGGAGCAATAACAATAGCAAATCATTGTTTAAGATGGGATTTTTTGTGTGTTTTACAAGCAGTTCGTATAAAACGTCCTTACGTTATTGTATGGCAAAATCTTCTAAAAGGTAAAGACCATTGGAGTGTTCGCACAATCAGAGGCGTTCCGTTAGCTGAAACAAAAGTAACAACTATGGCATTTATGCGAGAATTAGACGAACTGCATAAAAATAAAAAATGGATTCATGTCTTCCCGGAAAGTGCAAATTGGCATTATTATCAACCGATACGACCATTCAAACCCGGGGCTTTTTCTTTTTCTCTTCGTTTTCACGTTCCTATTATTCCTATGGCAATTTCCTACAGAGAACCTAAGGGTTTATATAAATTATGGTCAAAAAATCTTCCTCTTATCACACTCAGAATTGGCGAACCTATTTTTGCAGATTATGATTTAGACAGAAAAACTGCAATTGATAAATTACTTAGAGAAAGTCACGCTTCAATGTGTAAACTTGCAGGAATAAAAAATAATCCGTATCCTCCTACTTTTGAAGAATTTCAAAAAGAAATCCTGTAATATACTAAATATTCAACTTAAAAAACCTGTTATAGTTAATGTCTTTATTTAAAATTTGGATATTTGCAAATAATTTGATTTTCTTATGAAATATTCTAATATCAAAGAAGAAGAGTTAAAAAATAGTGTTGCAATTATGAAAAAATAAATTATTAAACAATATTCTCCTTTTTCTATTGATAGAAAGTATTTATTTTTCAATAAAGATATTAATTTGATTATGAAAAAAGCAAAAGAAATTGTAATTTTGCACAAAAATACCGGAATAATGAACCAAAGCAAATTAGGCTTAGATTTTTCTAAAATAAAAGCTGCAAAAGCAAGTGCGGCAGAAATTGCTTCGGAAGTCCAAAAATTTGTTAACGACTTCACAACAGTTGCAGTTGAACGAACTTTATGTCGCCTTATTGGAATTGATGGCGTTGATAAAAATGATGTTCCTTTGCCAAATGTTGTTATTAATCAGTTATTTGAAAACGGAGTTCTTAATCAAGGAGTATTATTTTACCTTGGAAACGCAATTCTCGAAACTAATAACACACCTCAACAAATTGCAGAAAAGATTTCAAAATCAGAATTAAATATTACAAAATTAAAAATAAATTCTTCTGCCTCAATTCAATCTGAAATTAATCCTTACATTTTACAAAGTATTGATAGAATAAAAACAAATGTAAATAAAAGGAAAGAATATTTAACAACTTTAGGAGAAGGAAGCAAACCTTATATTTATGTTATTGTAGCTACCGGAAATATTTACGAAGACGTAATCCAAGCCCAAGCAGCCGCTCGACAAGGTGCTGATATTATTGCAGTTATCCGTACAACGGGACAAAGTCTTCTTGATTACGTTCCTTTCGGTGCTACGACAGAAGGATTTGGAGGGACTTTTGCAACTCAAGAAAATTTCAAAATCATGCGATCAGCATTAGACGAAATTGGTGAAGAAGTAGGTCGTTATATTCGTTTGTGTAATTATTGTTCCGGACTTTGTATGCCCGAAATTGCTGCAATGGGAGCTCTCGAACGTCTTGATGTAATGTTAAACGATGCCCTTTACGGCATTTTATTTAGAGATATTAATCCGCAAAGAACAATAATAGACCAATATTTTTCCAGAGTTATTAACGGTTTCGCAGGAGTAATTATAAACACCGGTGAAGATAATTATCTCACAACTGCAGATGCTTTCGACCAAGCACATACAGTTTTGGCTTCCGATATAATTAACGAACAATTAGCTTTGTTAGCAGGGATGTCCGAAGAACAAATGGGACTTGGACATGCTTTTGAAATGGCTCCTGACCTCGAAAATGGTTTTCTTTTTGAATTAGCTCAAGCTCAAATGACTCGAGAAATTTTCCCCAAAGCCCCTCTCAAATATATGCCTCCAACAAAATTTATGACAGGAAATATTTTTAGAGGACAAATTCAAGACACATTATTTAATGAAATTTCCATCTGGACAGGTCAAGGAATTCAACTTTTGGGTATGATTACCGAAGCTATTCATACACCTTTTATGTCGGATAGATATTTAGCAATAGAAAACGCAAAATATATTTTCAACAATATGAAAAATATTGGAAATGAAGTTGAATTTAAAAAAGACGGAATTATTCAACTTCGTGCACAAAAGGTTTTAGATGATGCCTGCAATTTAATCAAAGATATTGAAAAAGAAGGTCTTTTTGATGCACTTGAAAAAGGAATTTTTGCCGATATAAAACGTTCTAAAACAGGCGGTAAAGGATTAGCAGGAGTAGTTAAAAAATCAGATAAATATTTTAATCCATTTATCAATTTAATGAAAGGAGAAAATAAATAATGAGTGGCGGATTATATTCAATGGAAGAAAAAGATTTTGACAGGTCTTTAGATTTAACAAAAGTAAAACCTTACGGTGATACAATGAATGACGGAAAAACTCAAATTAGTTTTACGCTTCCCGTTCCTTGTAACGATGAAGCTATCGAAGCTGCAAAACAATTATTAAAAAAAATGGGTTTTGAAAATCCACAAATTGTCTATTATAAGGAGCTTACAAAAGGATTTACATTTTTTAATTGTTATGGTTCATCAATACACACTGTTGATTATACATTAATAAAAGTTCCAAAAGTAGAATCAACAGTTATGGATATGCACGAAACCGACCAATTTATCAAAGAAAACCTTGGTAGAAAAATTGTTGTTGTAGGAGCAAGTACAGGAACAGACGCTCATACTGTTGGCATTGACGCAATCATGAATATGAAAGGTTACGCCGGTCATTATGGTTTAGAAAGATATGAAATGATTGATGCTTATAATCTTGGTAGTCAAGTAACAAACGAAGATTTTATTGCAAAAGCTATTGAACTTAATGCTGATGTGTTATTAGTTTCTCAAACCGTTACCCAAAAAGATGTTCATATAAAAAATCTTACAGAACTAGTAGAAATGTTGGAAGCAGACGGATTAAGAAATAAAATGATTTTGATTTGTGGTGGTCCTCGACTTTCTCATGAATTAGCAAAAGAACTAGGATTTGATGCTGGCTTTGGGATGAATTCTTATGCCGATAACGTTGCTTCATATTTTTCTCAAGAATTAGTAAATAGAATATAATATAGATAATTAAATTCATTTTTATATACAACAAAAACAATTAATAGTCTATTAAAAAAGGTTTTGTCAAAATAACTATAGTTAAATTTATAACAAAATTTGTTTAAATAATTACAAATATTCCGGACTGATGTCGTGAACATTTTTAACCCAACTTGACCACCTGCAAAGCGTAAACTGTATTCTATGACGTGGTTTGTGTTTTGCAGAAATCAACTATGAGAAATTACGGATTTTTTTGTCATATTTTATGAATTTTGGCGATAGTTTTATGAATTATAAATTTCTTGAACATTATTTATCCTAAAAATAATATTATTATTCCTTAAATCCACAAATAAAATTTCAATAACCTAATATCCAGCGATATACATAAGTGTTTTTTAACCAATTTCAGTAAAAAATTATTCACATAATTATTAATCAATAAATAGTTGTGAATTTTTTTTACGTATTTAAATTTATTTATTTTTTTTTCTTAAAATAATAAATTAAATTTGTCAATAATAATTTTAAAATTTTCAATGTATGAATAAAATATTTTTTATAACTCAATTTCTTGTATTGATGATAATTTCATCAATTGGTTTTTCATGTACAAATTTCATCGTAACAAAAGGAGCATCAAAAGATGGTTCTGTTATGATTAGTTATGCAGCCGACAGTCATGTCCTTTATGGAGAATTATATCATTATGCTGCACAAAAATATTCGGCAGGTTCAATTCTTAAAATTTATGAGTGGGATACAGGCAAATATTTAGGTGAAATTCCTCAAGCAACAGAAACGTATAATGTTGTTGGTAATGTTAATGAATATCAAGTTGCAATTGGAGAAACTACTTATGGTGGTAGAGAAGAATTGTGGAAACCAAATGGAATTATGGATTATGGCAGTTTAATTTATATTGCTTTACAACGTTCAAAAACTGCACGCGAAGCTATTAGAATTATTGCAGAACTTACAGCAGAATACGGTTATTGCAGTGAAGGCGAATCTTTTTCAATTGCTGATAAAAACGAAGCATGGATTTTTGAAATGATTGGCAAAGGAGAAGGTGAAAAAGGTATTGTTTGGGTTGCTCGTCTAATTCCTGATGGTTATATTTCAGGTCATGCAAACCAAGCAAGAATTACAACTTTCCCATTTCAAAAGAAAAATAATTGGACAGATTTGAACCAAACAGTTTATCATTCTGTTGATGTTATTACTTTTGCAAAGAAAAAAGGTTATTTCACAGGAAAAGATGCGGATTTCAGTTTTTCAGATACTTATAATCCCGTAACTTTTGATGGAGCAAGATTTTGCGACCTCAGAATTTGGTGTTTTTTTAACCATGTTGCTGACGGAATGAAAGATTTCTGGGGATATGCTACCGGAAACGATATAAAATATGATGCAAACGGATATGCTATAAACAGAATGCCTTTATGGATTAAACCTACAAATAAAATTTCTCAGTTAGATATGTTCAAATATATGGGCGATCATTTGGAAGGTACAGAATTGGATATGAGTAAAGATTTCGGTTCTGCTCCTTATGGACTTCCATACCGTTGGAGACCAATGACTTGGGCTATCGACGATGTTAATTATGTTCATGAAAGAACTACCGGAACTCAACAAACAGGTTTTTCTTTTGTCGCTCAATTAAGAGGTTATTTACCAGACAAAATCGGTGCTGTAAATTGGTTTGGTACAGATGATTGTGCTTCTACTGTTTATGTTCCTATGATTGCTTCTATTACTAAAATCCCTCATTGTTTTGCTGTTGGCAATGGTGATATGATGAATTTTACAATGGAATCTTCTTTCTGGATTACAAATCTTGTAACAAACTATGCTTATACAAGATATAATCTAATTCATCCGGAAATTGAAGCAGAACAACAAAGATTATATAAAATTTTTATTGACGATTTAACAGCTTTTGATACGAAAATGGTTGATATTTTAAAAAACGATTCCGGTTCAGCACAAGATGAAATAAATAAATTTTCTAAGAAACAAGCAGAAACTTTTCATAGTTCTTGGACAACACTTTTTGCTCATCTTTTCACAAAATATATGGATGGAAATGTAAAAACTCCGGTTCCAATTCCTGTAGGAAATAAATATGTTGCACCAAAAGTAGAGCAACCCGGTTATCCGGAATATTGGATGAGAAAAATTGTTAATGATAATGGTAATATGCTAAAAGCTAAATAAGTTTTTATTGATTGGAAGCGGTTTAATTTTGTTAGACCGCTTTTTTTATAAAATGATAATAATATCAATCTATACTTCATTTTTTTTAATTCAAATTTTAATATATTTGAGTTATATGTTTTTATTAAATAAAGAACTCAAAAACACAAAAGAAAAAAATATTGATTTACCTGTTTCCATAATAATTTCAGCAAAAAATGAAGCTGAAAATTTGAAAAATTTTCTACCTCTCGTTTTAAATCAAAAACACAATAATTTTGAAGTAATTGTCGTAAATGATAATTCCACAGATGAAACAGAAAAAATTTTATCAATGTTTTTTCAAAACAAATTGCTGAAAATTATTAATTTAAAAGCAAATGAAGGGAAAAAAAACGCTCTTACTTTTGCAATTAACGAAAGTAAAAATGATTTCTTAGTTTTTATAGATGCCGATTGTTTCCCTGCTTCGGAAGATTGGCTTGCGTCAATTTGTGGAAATTTGTCGGAAGAAAAACAAATTATTCTTGGATTTGGAAATTATCAAAAAACTTCAGGTTTTTTAAATAATTTAATATTATATGACACGTATATCATTGGATTACAATATTTTACAGCTTCAATTTTAGGATTTCCCTATATGTGTGCAGGGCGAAATTTGGCTTATTCTAAAAAACAATGGGAAAATGTAAATGGATTTGAAAAATACAAAAATATTTTGTCGGGTGATGATGATTTATTTTTGAAACAAGCCGGTAATAAAAATAATACAACTATATCTTTAAATCCTCAATCATTTACTTATTCAGTTCCAAAAATAAAATTTCGTGATTTTATCAAACAAAAAAATCGACATACATCTACAGCAAGATATTATAATTTTTCAGGGATTTTTTTCTCAACTTTCGACATTGTTTCAAGAAGTGTTTTCTTTATCCTTTTAATAATTTTAATATGTTGTCTCAATAAATTTTCAATTTTCGCATTTATTCTATTATTAATCAGATGTATTATATTATTCTTAATTACAAAAAAACTAAGAAAGAATTTTCAATTAGAATTGAATTTCTTTAAATATTTCGCATTAGATTTTTTTTATCCGATTTTTTATTTGATAATTATGATTTCAAAAATATTTATGTTGAATAATGATAAATGGTAATAATTTTTTTAATCACCAAATTTATTTTAATACATTTTAAAAGCTCTGGATATAAAAAGCTATTTTTAAACCCTAACTCCGCTAAAATTAGGGTGGCTATTGTGTTAATTGTTTGTGATGCAACGATTTAAGTTAAATTACAGACAACCTAATTAGGTTACTTAAATAATTTAGCTAATTTTCTGTATC
>JAITXI010000182.1 GCA_031284905.1 Bacteroidales bacterium | reverse complement strand
GTTGTAACAAAATAAATGCAACTATTAATGCATTTACTATAAAACATTTTATCTTATCCATAATGTATCAATATTAAAACTGTTAGACTTTATTTTTTTTATATCTTCTCTTGAATAATTTATGTATGTTGAAGTAAATGAATTAATAAGTGTCAAATCAGGATATTCTGCACTTACAGAATATCCTGATACATTTTGGCGTTTGTATCTTTTAAGAAATTTTATTTTAAAAAATCCGTTTTCGTCTGCATAATACCATTCCGGATCTATATCACGAACTCCCAATCCTTGTCCTGTAAAACCGGCATGTACCTCTATCATTGCATAAGGCACCGGTTCTTTAGTATCTTCATAATACACATATCCAACACCTTCGGTTTCGTAATAAGTTCTTCTTTCTTCGTCTTCAAATAAAGAGCAAGAAGAAAATATTCCTATAATTAACAAAAAAATCAATATCTTTTTCATAACTATTTCTCCTTATTAATTTCTAATAATTCAACTTTCTTTTGCAATTTTTCCAATTGTTTTTGTTGTTCTATAACATAAAGTGTCAGTTCTTCAATTTTTTGCAACAAAAGCACATTCATTTCACCAAGTTTTACACCGGTTTCTTCAACTTCGCAGGAACTCGGTACTTCAGGCAAATGTTTGTTCGCTTTTATAAACTGCTCTATTTCAAAAAGTTTTGGCAATTTATAGTTTTCATCAAAAACATAATCTGCCCAGCCTGCTGTGTTTACAACAGTTATTTCATCTGAAATTATTGTTCCTTTAACTGCTAATTTATATGTTGTCCCGCCAAACGTTGTAGAAGTTGTGCCGATGCCTACAGTGCCATTAGGTTTTAAAGTTATGTTGCCTTGTGTTACTAAAGTTGACCCTGCTAACCCTGTTCCAAATGTAACAAGATTTATTGAACCGCTACTCGTAAACTCTAAACGACTCGAATAATCATCCACAATTCTTACATTTTGATATATTCCATTTCCTATATTTGTATATTTACTATTGTAAGAAATCATTTTTGAACCTCCATTATGAAATGTCCATTTATCACCTATTTGAAGTGCTTCTACAGGATAACTTGTTGTTGCAATTCCAAGACACTCTTTAAAACAGCCTGTTCCGTTTCCATATAAATAAAATGTCTCATTTGATGTTCCTGATGTTGAATTATATAATGAAACTCCTATCGCTTTTGTAAAATTCCTATCTACAAAAATTCGTTGTGCATATCCATAATCAAGTGTTGAATACTTTTTTATTTGAAAAGTTCCATTAAAAAATGCAGACCCCTCTACATGCAATTTCTCTGTAGGATTCGTTGTCCCAATACCAATATAATCACTACTATTTTGAAATATCACACTATTTCCAAAAGTTGGAGTAACTCCGGAATTTGTAAATTTTGGAATATAATTTGTTGTTTGTGCGTTAATTGTTGTGCTTGCTATCATAAGCGCAAGACTTGTTAAAAAGATACTAAGTTTTTTCATAACTAATTTTTTTATTTTGTTTTATTTACAAAAATATATTATATTTTTAAATAAAACAATATTTGCAAAACTTTTAGAGTTTTTCTATAAAAACATATTCAATATTAATTAAAAAAGCAAATAAAAAAGCGAGAAAATTCGGTTTTATTGAAAAAAATTGTGATATATTGTTTTTTCAGGAAAATACAAAGTATAAAATTGAAGATTTGTTTTTTATTATCATTATTTTTTTATTTTAATTTTATATACTTTTATTTTATAGCAAAATATTTCTAAAAAAACATTATTTTTGCAATCAAAAATAGTACTTATGGATAAAGTAACAATTTTAGATAAATCGTTTAAAATATTTTTTAGTCAAAAAGAGATAGAAGATCAAATTTTGAAAATTGCAAAACAACTAAATGAAGATTTAAAAGGGAAAAACCCGTTATTTTTAGGAATTTTAAATGGTTGTTTTATGTTTGCCGGCGAATTATTTAAACATCTCGAAATTGAATGTGAAATTTCATTTTTAAAAATATCTTCCTATTCCGGAACAAATTCTACAGAAAAAATCAGAGATTTAATCGGGTTTAATGAAGATATTTCAAAAAGAACTGTAATAATTCTTGAGGATATTGTTGATACCGGTCATACTATTGATTATTTAGAAAAATTATTATTAGCAAAAAATCCGGAAAAAATTTTAATAACAAGTTTATTATATAAATCTGGGAAATACCAATATAAAGACAAATATAAAGTTGATTATTTCGGATTCGACATTCCAAACGAATTTATTGTTGGATACGGATTAGACTATGATGGTCAAGGAAGGAATTTAAAAAATATTTATTCTATTATAGATTAATACCATGTTAAATATAGCAGTATTTGGACCTCCCGGAGCCGGAAAAGGAACTCAAGCAAAAAAATTAGCTCAAGAGTATAAATTATCATATATTTCGACAGGAGATATTTTACGACAAGAAATTGCTCAACAAACAGCAATAGGCTTGGAAGCAAAATCAATTATTGAAGCAGGACATTTAGTTTCTGACGAAATGATTGTCCAGATTATTGAAAAACATATTGATATGCATCCTAATTTTAATGGGATTTTATTTGACGGATTTCCGAGAACATACACTCAGGCTTATATTTTAGACGGATTATTAATTAAAATGAACACAAAATTATCTTGTCTGTTGAGTCTTGAAGTTCCCAAAGATGTTTTGATAAAAAGAATGTCGTTAAGAGCAAAAAAAGAGAATCGTTCTGATGACAAAATTGATATTATTGAAAACAGACTTAATGAATATGATAATAAAACTGTTCCTGTAATTGATTTTTTCAAAGAACAAAAGAAATTTTACAGCATAGACGGAACAGGAGAAATTGAAGAAGTTTTTTCACGGCTTACAACTACTATTGAATCAATTTTATCACAAACTTTGTTGAATGTTGTTTTCATAGGACCTCCCGGAGCCGGAAAAGGAACTCAAGCAAAAAAAATTGCAGAAAAATTTGATTTAATGTATGTCTCTACCGGTGAATTAATACGAAAAGAAATTGCAAATAAAACAGAAATCGGAAAAATCGCAGAAGAATATTATAATTCCGGAAATATTGTTCCTGATGATTTAGCCATAAGATTAATTGAAAAAATAATTTTAAAAAACAAAAATATTAAAGGATTTATTTTTAAAGGATTCCCTTCAACTTTGGTACAAGCATATATTTTAAGCGGACTAATGAAGAAAAATGAAACCTCAATATCTTTAGTCATTGAAATGAAAACTTCTATATTGCAGTCAATTAAAAGATTAACAAAGCGTTCAAAAACAGCAAAAGCAAGAATTTACGACATGGATACAGATACAATAATTCATCGTTTAGAATTATACGAACAACGAACCGCCAATGTTTTGGAATTTTACAGAAAACAAGACAAAATCCTAACTTTTAATGGAGATATGGATGTGGAAACACTTTTCGGTCAAATTAGTGAAACTATTGAAAAATCGTTTAAGGCAATTAGAAAATAAAACATAGACCGCTACAATTTTAGATTTAAGCCGCTTCGCTGTGTAATTTTTTGCTAATTTATTTTTGTCAAACCTATTGCTGACGCTTTTTTTATCTCTAATAGCATAAGATATTTTTTTTCATAAAATTCAACCTAAATAATAATCTAATATTTTACACGTTATTAATATAAATTATTTAAATGCTTATAAAATCACTATATTTGCCAATAATCGGATTATCTGCTTTAATAATGGTTTCGTGTGGACAAATTAATAAACAGGAAGTAAAAGAAGAAATTATTGAACACGAACATGCTGAAGAAATTGTTCTTACAGAACGACAAATGCAAGCTGTTAATATTCAATTTGGCGAAGTGGAACAACGTGAATTAAATAGTTTTGTCAGAGTTAATGGAGAAATGAATTTAGACCCACAATTCAAAGCTGATGTAAATTCATTGACAGGCGGAATTATTCGACAAATAAATGTAACAGAAGGTAAAAATGTTGTAAAAGGACAAGTTGTTGCTTATTTAGAAAATACAGAAATTGTTGAACTACAAAAAGATTATTTGATTGTCAAAAAAGAAACGTTAATTGCACAACAAGAATATAAACGTCAGAAAGAGCTTTTTGCACAAGGAGCCGGTGTCGAAAAAACACTTCAACAAGCAAGTGCAAATTATGAAATTTTAGAAGCTCGCAGAATAGGATTAGAAAAACAATTACAACAACTTTCCATTAATTTCGAGCAAGTTTCTGCTGAAAATTTTGTATCTTTAATTCCTATCAAAGCACCAATTACAGGAGCCGTACATAAAATAAATATTAATATCGGAAGTTATGTGGATATTCAAACTCCTCTAATGAGCATACTTGATAATTCAAATCTACATTGCGACTTGAAAGTTTTTGAAAAAGATATTCATTTGATAAAAATTGGTCAAGAAGTTGATATTGTGCTTTCAAATCAAGCAGGAACTTCACTAAAAGGTGAAATTTATGAATTAAATCAATCGTTTGAAAATGAAACAAAAGCAATAACAATACATGCAACTATTAAAAATAAAAAAGGGCTAACTTTAATGCAAGGTATGTATGTTACAGCTTTAATAAATACAGGAATTCATAAAACTGATGCCGTTCCCAATGATGCGATTGTTAGTATTGAAGGGAAAAAATACATTTTTGTTTTAAAAGATGAAATCGAAAACAAAGAAGAAAAAATTTTTCATCTCAAAAGCACAGAAGTAATTACAGGCATCAGCGAACTCGGATTTACCCAAATTTCTCCAATTAATGAACTGCCAAAAGATGCAAAAATTATAAAATATAATGCTTTTTATATTGCTTCAATGCTTGCCGGAGGAGAGGAAGAAGACTAAATTTAGTTTTCTGTACAAATAATAAAATTATACCTGACAAGTTTTTTGAAATCTAATTTTGATTTTGCGTTCGTTGCCTTTTGAGTAAAAATTCAACTATATTTATTAAATACAAGTGGAGTAATAAAATTTAACACCTACGATATTTGAGAATTTTTATCTAAATATTCAATATTATGCTTGTTAATTGTAAAAAAGTAGCATCTAAACAATCATTTCTTTTTATTTTTGTGTTTAAAAACGCCAAAACATATATATATATAGACAGATTTTAAATACTATCTAATGCTTTCAAAACCAAATCGCATGCTTCAATAATTTCTTGTTCGGAAATTGTTAAGGGAGGAGCAATTCTGAAAGCGCTATCGTGAAAAATAAACCAATCTGTAATAAATCCTAGTTCTATTCCTTTTTTTACTAATTTAAGAATGTTGTCAAAACTTTCAAGTTCGATAGCCAAGAGCAATCCAATACCTCTAATTTCTTTGATTTTATCGTGTTTTAGAAGATTTTTAAAAAGTTGAGATTTTTGTTCTATAGATTTATACAATTGATTTTCATTAATAAATTTTAAACTTGCATGAGCAGCTGCACAACAAACGGGATGTCCGCCGAAAGTAGTGATATGACCTAAAACCGGACTAAATTTAAAAAAGTCCATAATTTTTTTAGGAGCTACAAATGCACCTAAAGGCATTCCGCCACCTAATGCTTTGGCAAAACATATAATATCCGGTATAACATCAAAATTTTCAAACCCAAACATTTTTCCTGTTCTACCAAATCCTGTCTGTATCTCATCAAAAATTAATAGACAACCTAAATCCGTACATTTTTTTCTCAAAGATTTTAAATAAAATTTTTCAAAAATTATTATTCCGGCTTCGGCTTGAATTGGTTCTAAAATTACACAAGCAGTTTCAGCATCAATTTTTTCTAATTGTTCAAAATTATTTGGTTCTAAAAAATGAATGTTGGGTAATAGAGGTTGAGCAGATTTTTTAAAATCATCATTCCCGCACAAACTTAAAGCTCCGGCAGTACTCCCGTGATAAGCATTTTTATAGGCAAACATTTTATATTTACCTGTAAATTTTTTTGCTAATTTTATTGCTCCTTCAACAGCTTCACTGCCACTATTTACAAAATAAACAGAATTTAATTCTTTAGGTAAAAGATTTACTAAATATTCAGCTAATAAAATTTGAGAAGATTGAACAAATTCGCCATACACCATTAAATGTAAGTGTTTATTAACTTGTTTGATGATTGCGTTATTAACAATTTCAGAATTATGCCCTAAGGAACTAACTGAAACGCCGGAGATTAAATCGAAGTATTTTTTTCCTTCCGGAGAAAACAAATAAATTCCTTCAGCTCTTTCAACTTCAACCAAATACGGACTATCAGAAGTCTGACCGAGATATTTTAGAAACAACTCTGTTTTTGTAAACATTATTTATATTATAAAATGTTTATTTGATGAAAAAAAAATTAAATCTCATTATCATCTTCTTCATTATCAGTGGCAAAAGTTTCTAAATCGTCTAAATCATCTTCTTCAAATTCAAGTTTTTCTTCTTTTTCAGGCACATCGTCGTCTTCAATTTCGTCTTGAATATCAATTTCAGCAATAGAACCCGCTTCATTAAATTTATCTTCGATAAAATTCAAATCCGGATCAATATCCACATCAATCTCAAAATCATCGAGGTCAGCATCAAAAGTAGTAAAAGTTGACCCTAACGGCAATCTTATCAAATATAATTTTTCTTCTGTTTCTAATTCGACTGCACGAATTAATTTATTCGTTTTTGGGTCAATGTATTGAAAAACAGAATTAGAAAAACCATTTGGATACTCAAGCCGAAGTAAATCTAATAATTCTTCTGATAATTTCTCGTAATCTTTGATAACTTTTAACTTATTTGTTACCATATAATATATGTTTTATTTTAAATAGTAAAATTTCAAAAAATCATTTTAAAATTGAATGCAAAAATAATACAATATTATAAAAAAAAAATAAAAAAATTAATAATAATAAAAAATTGTGTGTTTTAATTTTCTAAAATTGTATTTTTTCTGTAACTTTGTGTGTTAATATTTAGATGAAAAAAGGACAAGTAATAGAAAATTTAGAAATTATAGATGTTGCTGCAGAAGGAGTTTCGATAGGTAGATACGAAAATTATGTTATCTTTGTAAGAGATGTTGTACCGGGAGATGTTGTAAATGTCGTACTTACACGACCAAGAAAATCATATTCCGAATCGAAATTATTGAAAATTGTTAAAGAATCTGATGATAGAATTATGCCTTTTTGTTCGCATTTTGCAAAATGTGGTGGCTGTAAATGGCAAATGTTGAGTTATGAAAAGCAATTATTTTATAAACAAAAACAAGTTATTGACCAATTAACTCGAATCGGTGGAATAAAAATTGAAAAAATTAAACCAATAATTTGTTCGGATTCAGATAAATTTTATAGAAATAAATTAGAATATACTTTTTCATATCGCCGTTGGTTAGAAAGTGATGAGCCACAATTAGAAAAAGGTGATAGAGAATTAGAAGGATTAGGATTCCATGTTATCGGAATGTTCGACAGAGTGATTGATATTGAAAATTGTTATCTTCAGGCAGAACCATCAAATTCCATACGAAATAAAATCCGTGAATTTACAAAAACAGAAGGTTACAATTATTATAATGCTCGTTCGCACACAGGACTTATGCGTAATATAATTATCAGAAATTCTTCCCTTAATGAATTAATGGTTGTCGTTGTTTTTAATGAAAATAATTCAGAATTAATTAATAATTTAATGAGTTTTATTGATATGGAATTTCCTGAAATCACTTCGCTTCAATATATTATTAATAATAAATTTAATGATTCAATTTATGACCAAGAAGTTATTTTATTTAAAGGCAAAAATCATATTATTGAACAACTTGAAAGTTTGAAATTTATTATTAATGCAAAATCATTTTTTCAGACCAATGTAAAACAGACTTTAAAATTATATCAAATAGCTGTTAATTTTGCAGACATAAAATCAAATGAAATTATTTATGATTTATATACAGGCACCGGAACTATAGCAAATTTTGTAGCAAAAAAGGCAAAAAAAGTGATTGGGATAGAATCTGTGCCGGAAGCTATTGAAGATGCAAAAATTAATTCTCAAATTAATAATATTGATAATACAGTTTTTTATGCAGGAGATATAAAAGATTTATTAACATTAGATTTTGTAAATTCGAACGGAAAGCCTGATACGATTATTTTGGACCCGCCTCGTGCAGGAGTTCATGAAAATGTAATAAAAGTTTTACGTGCAAGTGAGGCGAAAAAAATTGTTTATGTAAGTTGTAATCCGGCAACACAAGCACGGGATATTAGTTTACTGACAGATTTGTATAATATTGTTGAAATTCAACCAATTGATATGTTTCCACAAACACATCATGTTGAAAATGTAGTACTATTTGAAAAAAAATAAAATTTTAGTTTTATGATTTTTTACAGAACTTTTAGTTTTTTGAAACAATCTAAAATCTTATAATTTTATGATTTCATAGTTTCAAAATCTAAATTAATAAGTTACTGTCAATTTTTTACCTGTAAGTTTTTGAATATCTTTAAGATATGGTTGTTCTTCTTGCGAGCAGAATGAAAATGCCATGCCTAAATTTCCAGCCCTTCCTGTTCTGCCAATACGATGTACATAAGTTTCTGCAACTTCGGGTAAATCATAATTTATTACTAATTCTAATTGATTGATGTCAATTCCACGAGCGGCAATATCGGTCGCAATAAGAACTCGTATTTTTAACGATTTAAAATCTTCAAGTGCTGATTGACGAGCATTTTGCGATTTGTTTCCATGAATAGCTTTACTATTAATACCAGCTTTACAAAGAATTTTGGCAATTTTATCAGCACCATGTTTTGTTCGAGAAAAAACCAAAGTCGAAGATGGTCGTTGCTTTTTTAATAAATTAATCAACAAATCTTTTTTTTCTTGTTTTTCAACAAAATAAACAGTTTGTTGAATTGTATCAACAACAGAAGAGGTTGGAGAAACTTCTACTCTCACAGGATTATTTAAAATTGAACGTGAAAGCGCTGCAATACTAGTTGGCATGGTTGCAGAAAAGAACAAAGTTTGTTTTTGTTTTGGTAATTTTGGCAATATTTTTCTTATATCATGAATAAAACCCATGTCAAGCATACGGTCTGCCTCATCTAAAACAAAATATTGAATTTTATCTAATTTAATAAATCCTTGAGTCATTAAATCTAATAGACGTCCGGGAGTAGCAATTAAAATATCAATTCTTTTTTTGAGAACATTAATTTGAGGGAGTTGATTTACTCCACCGAAAATAACTGTATGTTTTATAGTAGTATATTTTGTATATTCTGAAAAACAATCACATATTTGAATTGCTAATTCTCGTGTAGGAGTTATAATTAATGCTTTTATTTCTTTTTGGTTAACAAAATTTTTTTCTTGTTGTAGGTGTTGAATAATAGGAATAGCAAAAGCTGCTGTTTTTCCTGTTCCTGTTTGAGCTAATCCCAAAAGATCTCTTTTATTCATTGCTGGTGGAATTGCTTGTTCTTGAATTGGCGTTGGATTTTCATACCCTTTTTCGTAAAGAGCTTTTAAAATCGGCTCTATAATGTTTAAATCTTGAAATGTCATGTGATTTTTTTAGTTGATATGATTATTTTCATATCTTGAAATTCTTAAAATATTTGAGAATACAAAGGTAATGCTTTTAATTTAGAAATGATGATAAAAATAAAAATCTGTTTATAAAAACATTTTATACTGTAATTTTTGTAAATTATTTTATCTGTTAATACATTAATCTGACCATATATTCTTACACAAGCACCTATGAATAAATTTTTGACAGAAACAATCGTTGTGAAATAAATAATTTCAAGATATAAAAACCGCTAACAAATAAATCATATCGGAAATTTTTATAAAAATTTTTGAAATGCCTTCATCTTTAATTTTTGTTTCCATAAAAATTAGGATATACCATACTGACAATATCTTCCCCATAGAGGATTTATATCAATCTCTAACTCCGCTCAATTTAGGTAGTTAA